>JAAXGQ010000077.1 GCA_012271265.1 Vicinamibacteraceae bacterium | reverse complement strand
GGATGGGGGACCGACGGTGGGGCGCAGGCCGGCGAGGACGCCGGCGCTCCATGGGGCCGGCGCTCCATACGTCAGCGGGCGCAGTTCTGGAGCGCCGGTGTCCTCACCGGCCACCGCCGCAGGCGGGCATGGTCCGTGGGCCTTCCGCTCGACGGTCGGTGGGCACGGCGGCGCGGTTGGCGCGAGACTGGATGGGGGACCGACGGTGGGGCGCAGGCCGGCGAGGACGCCGGCGCTCCATGGGGCCGGCGCTCCATGGGGGCGCGCTCCGCGGACTCAGACCTGGAACGACTCCCCGCAGCCGCAACTCGAGGCCGCATTCGGGTTGTTGAAGCGAAAACCGGCGCCCATGATGTCTTCCACGTAGTCGATTTGCGTGCCGCTCAGATACGGCAGGCTGCGCTCATCGATGAGCATCCGCACACCCTTCTGCTCCACGATCCGGTCACCCTCCCGCGACTCGTCGTCGAGAGCGAGCTGGTACTGGAAGCCGGAGCATCCGCCGCCCACGACGCGCACCCGGAGCAGGGCGTGCGGCCGGTTGTGCTGTTTCAGGAACTCGCTCACCTTGGTCGCCGCCACCTGCGTCAGGCTCAGGGAGGGCTCGAAGGTGGGGCTCGGAATGGGATCCGTGCTCAGGCTCGACATGCGGAAGGCTCCTTCGGTTCTCGCGAAAACACCGTGGTCCGCATTCTAGCCGGACGCCCCGAGGGCGTCGGGATCGCCGTTCGGGGTAGAGTCGCGGGTTCCTTCGCGGAGCAAAGGCGTGTCCGGCAATGATCGACCTGCATTCCCACTCCACGGAATCCGATGGGGCGCTGTCGCCCACCGAGCTGGTTCGGGCGGCGGCAGCGGACGGAGTGAAGGTTCTCGCCCTCACCGACCACGACACCGTGAGCGGGTGGGCGGAAGCCCGGAAGGCGGCTTCGGAATGCGGGATCGAGTTGATTCCGGGGGTCGAGGTGAGCTGCAGTGGGGGTGATGACTCGGTGCACCTGCTGGGGCTCTTCATCGATCCCGGGAACCCCGCGCTGACCGACTGCTTCGCCGAGGTGGCGGAACGACGCCGCGGCCGGATCCAGGACACCTGCGAGCGCCTGACGGCCATAGGGGTGCCCCTCACGTTCGAGGAGGTAGCGGCGCAGTCCACCGGCCCGTCCCTGGGGCGTCCCCACGTGGCGGATGCCCTGGTGCACAAGGGGACGGTGAGCAACCGTCAGGAGGCCTTCGACCGCTATCTGGGGAGCAACAGGCCCGGCTACGTCTCGTACCCGTGGAAGATGACGGTTACGGAGGCGGCGCGACTCCTGCACCAGGCCGGCGGGATCACCTCGTTGGCCCACGCCCGGTTTCTGACTCAGGATCGGGTGCCCGGAATGATTGAAGAGGCGGGCATCATGGCCATCGAGGTCTACCACCCGGCGCACGGCCGCGAACACCGCGACCGCTACCTGCGACTCGCGGAGAAGATGGGGCTGATGGTGACCGGGGGCTCCGACTTTCACCTCCCGGGCGCCGCCGGCGACTCGCAATCCTCAGCGCTGGGGTCCCGTTTGCCCGAGGCGCGCTATCGCGAACTCGTCGCCGCAGCGAACGGCCGGGCGGGATCCTTCAGCGTGACGAGCACCGTGCCGTCCTCGACCCGCGCCGGGTAGACCGCCACGCAGGAGTTCGGGTTCGCCGGCGAACAGCCGGTGACCAGGTCGAAGCTCCAGGCGTGCCAGGGGCAGCGGACGACGCCGCCTTCGACCTGCCCGAGGTGAAGCGGGCCGCCGCGATGGGGGCACGTTTCGTTAAGCGCCCGGACCCGGCGGCCGTCCAGGAAGACGGCGACCCGAGTTTCCCCGAGATCCACCGCCAGGGCGCCCTTCGCCGCCAGTTCGTCGAGCCGGCAGACGGCAAATTCCCGGTTCACGGGCGCGCGTCCTCGGAGAGACCCGTCGGATCGCTGCCCACGTCGAGCACATCGCCCCCTGCCGCGCGGGCCGCGGCGAGGATCTCCGGCCGCCGGTCCGGCGCACACATCGCGAGCAGCGTGCCCCCGCCCCCGGCACCGCAGGCCTTGACAGCCAGCGCCCCCGCCTCGCGGAGCGACGCCTCGAAACGGTCCAGGGTCCTTGTCGTCACGGCCGGCGAGAGCTGACGGCGGGCGGCCCATTCGCGGTCCAGGGCGTCCCGGGCGCGGTCCCAGTCCCGGGCCCGAAGGGCCTCGCGCATCGCCGCGGCAGCGCGGGCGATCTCCGCGATCCCGCGGAGAGCCCGAGGCTCCCCGGCGAAGATGCGTTCCAGCACACTGCCGTTCGGATCCGCCGACGAGTGCGACTCCCCGGTGAACACGAGGGCGAAGCGCTCCTTCAGGGGATCTCCTGCGTCCGTGGCCCAGGGCAGGCGCTCCGATCGCGGCGCGGGGCTTTCCCAGTGGTGGGCGTGGGTTGCTCCGAGGCCGGCCGCGAGCTGGTCCTGGGCGCCGGTCGAGGTGCCGAGGATCCGGACTTCGGTGTCCATCACGATGCGGACGAGCTCGCCGATCGTCCAGCCGGCGTCGCAGACGCGGTTCAGCGCGCCAGCGATCGCCATGCCGAGCGACGAGGAGCCTCCGAGCCCGGATCCGGCGGGTGCTGTGGTCCGAAAGCGGACTTCCACCGGCGCCGCAGGGCGGAAGAAGTCGACCAGCCGGCCGGCCAGCACCGTGAAAGGGTGGTCGAAGAAGGCCTCCGGGCCGTCTCCGGTCCGGTCCAGGCCCCGCGCACGGTTCACCACCCGAAAGCGCGGGGCGGGCCGGACGAGCGCCGTCGCCCGAAGGCCAATGGCCACGTTCACCGTCATCGCCGGAGGCGCCAGGAGGTTCACCGGCCAGATGTCGAGCGTCCCGCCGGCGAGGTCCACCCGGGTCGGGGCGGAAAAGCGCGCTTCCCGCATCAGGAAGTCTCAGCAGCCTGTGAACAAGGTGACGCGGCTTTCGAGCGGCGATGCATCGCGGCTGCACCAGACCGCAAAGTGGCCGTCTGCGTTGCGTTCCGCCTTGTCAGCGACGCACGAGTGCGGCAAGCGGCCCGATGGCCGTCGGATGGAGGCCGATCTCCGGCTCCGACGGTGCGAGGCACGCCGGCGAGGACGCCGGCGCTCCATGGGGGCGGCGCTCCATTCGTCAGGGCGCGACCGTACTGGAGCGCCGGTGTCCTCACCGGCCACCGCCGCAGGCGGGCATGGTCCGTGGGCCTCACTCGGCACACGGTTCGTCGGTGCGGGGACGCGGTCGGCCGGAGACTGCTTCAGGGATCGTCGGTGCGGCGCAGGCCGGCGAGGACGCCGGCGCTCCATGGGGCGCCACACCCCCACCGGGACTCCCCGAAACCGATAGGAGCACCGGGCCGCGCCACTCTCGGTGCTCACGCCACCTCCACCTCATCCACAGGCTGTTGACCGGAGGGCTCGCTGCCGCAGTCAGTCCTGTCGCGGATGCGGCGCGCCGGGCGCTCAGAAGGAGAGTCCGACCGCGGTGACCCATCGGCTCACCGGAACATCGGTCAGATCACGCTGGTACTGGACTTCGAGGTGCAGACGGCCGGTCGCGATTCCACCGAGTCCGATCAGGGAAGGGGATGCGGAGAGGCCGTCCTCACCACCGGTCCGGGCGGACATGCCGCCGCCGGCGCCGAGGTAGACGCGGAACCCGGGGAGCGGCAGGAGGCCCGCCCGCACCGTGAGGTAGCCCCGGAGCGGAAACTGCCGCGAGTCTTCTCCGGAGCGGATCCCGGATCCGGTCTGGGCGACCGCGACGATGCTGACCGGAAGCACCACGAATCCGATCTCGTAGCCGCCGGCGAAGTGGAATTCGCTGTCCGGGGCATCGGCTTCCCGGGCCGAGCCGATCTGGACCAGAGGCTGGGCGGCGGCCGACCCGGCGGCCAGCAGAAAGGCGGCCAGGACCGCAAACCGGATTCCCCCTGAACGCCGCTGGATGAACACGAGCGGTGAGTATATTTGCGCGGGATGCCCACCGACCCGGGGGCGGCCGACGGCCTGGCCGGCCGTATCGCGTCGCGTCTCGCGCGCCGGCGGGCGCGCCGGGTGGATCCGTCGCTTGCCGCTGCGGCCGTGCTCCTGCCCCTGGTCCGCCGCGACGACCTCTGGAGGCTCGTTCTGACCCGCCGGGCCCGGACCCTTCGTCGCCAGCCGGGCGACTTCGCCTTTCCCGGCGGCATGGTGGAGCCGGGGGACGACTCCGCGCTCGGCGCGGCGCTCCGGGAAAGCCGGGAGGAAATCGGGCTCGATCCGGCGCGGGTGCGGGTTCTGGGCAGGCTGGACGAACGACGCACCTACCACGGCTTCCGCCTGAGCGCGTTCCCCGTGGAAATCGGGCCGGGGGCCCGGCTCGCGCCCGGTCCGGAAGTGGAGGAGATCTTCGAGATTCCCTGGATCGCGCTGCCCGAGATGGAGCAGACCTCGGTGGAACGGCTTCCCGTGGGTCCGGACGGCGAACTGCGCTCGCGGGTGATCTTCCGTTACCCGTTCGAGGGGCGTGATGTGTGGGGCCTCACCGCCCGGCTGATCCGCGACCTCCTCGACGTGGCGGCCTGAACGGGCGGCTCAGCGCGCGGCCGGCGGGCGGCAGGTCCGTGGATCCCGATCCTCGAAGCCGATGAACGCAGGGTGGCGGAGGTGGCCGCCCGGGGTGACCTCGAGGTACTCCACGCGGGCAACCAGCAGCGGCCGGAGGTAGTGGATCACGCCGTCTCCGTCGGCGTGGAATCCAGGTGGCGGAGGCGCTTCCAGGGCGGGGACCTCCTCCCGCAGCCGCGCCCGGGTCGCTTCATCGAGCCCGCTGCCGACGTTGCCCAGCCACACCGCTCCATCGGCTCCCCAGGCGCCCACGACGAGCGAGCGCACCGCGCCCCCGGGAGCGGCGTGCAGGGTTCCGAACACCACGCAACTGTGTTGCGGGCGGATCTTGATCTTGAGCCAGTCGCCGCTCCGCTCGCCGATCCGGTAACGACTGCTCAACCGCTTGGCCACCATCCCCTCCATCCGCTGCTCCCGCATCACCGAGAAGAAACGGAGCCCGGCGCCAGGCAGGCAGGGGTTGGGAAAGATGGCGCCCCGCGGTCCGGGGAGGAGAGCGTCGAGGGCGCGGCGGCGCTCGGCGAGGGGGCGGCCCACAAGACTCACGCCGTCCCGGGCGAGCAGATCGAACGCGCAATACCCGGCGGGGGCCTGCGCGGCAGCCCGTCGGGCCGCCTCTTCGGTCCTCTGCCGGTTGCGCTCCATGACCTTGGTGAAGCTCGCCCGAGGCGGACTTTCCCCGGCGTCCTCGATCACCACGATTTCCCCGTCGAGCACGCCCGATCCGGGGAGGGCGGCGAGCGCCAGGACCAGGTCCGGAAACTGCGGGGTCTGATTCCGCAGGCTCCGGGCCTGAAGGTGGATCGTGGGTCCGAAGAAGGCGATCGAGCGCAGACCGTCCCACTTGGCATCGAACAGGTGGGCGGAAGAATCGAACGGGCGACCGGACTCAGCCAGCATCGGCAGCAGCCCGTCGGCCCGCCACCCGGCCGGGACCCCCGCGGATCGATCCGGTGACGTCAGGTCGCCGCGCTCCCGGCGCCGGCTCAGCCCGTCTTCCGAGAGGGCTCGGCGGCGCTCTCCGCTTCGATCCGGGCCAGGCTGGACTTCAGCGCATCCACCAGATTGATGACCCGTCGGGGTTCGACCTGCGGCGGCGTCACGACCTCCTGCCCGCGGCTCTTGGCTTCGATGATCTCCAGGAGGCCGCGCCGGTACTTGTCCTCGAAGGCCGCGAGGTCGAGCGGCTTCGTGTAGTGCTCGAGCAACCGCGACGCCATGGCGCTCTCGGCCGAGTCCGCTTCGGTCTCCTCGGGAAGGTCGTCGATCTCGCTGATCTGGCGCACTTCATCGGCGTAGTGCAGGAAGGACATGACCAGCACGCCGTCCCCCGGTCGGATCGCCACGATTTTCTCCTTGCCTCCGAGCGCCACCTGAGCGATGGCGACCCGCTTCGCCATCCGCATCGCCCGCAGCAGCGTGTGGAAGGGGCCGGTGGCCACCGGGCCGCCGGGCGCGAGGTAGTAGGAGCCGTGGTAGTGAAGCGGATCGATTTCCGTTTCGTCCACGAACTGCACGATGTCGAGCGTGCGCAACGAGGGCAACCGGAGCTTCTTCAGGTCCCCGGCGTCGATCAGGACGTACTGGTCCTTGCTGTGCTGGTAGCCGCGAACGATTTCCTTCCGCTCCAGCACCCGGTCGCAGACCGGACACATCTTCTGGTAGCGCACGCGCGACCCGCACTCCTCGTGGAGCTGGTTCATGGACACCGTCCTGACCCTCGCCGCCGGGTACGCCTTGACCGGCACCAGCACCAGGGCCAGCTTCAGATTGCCCTGCCAGGTGGGTCGCATTGCCGTGACCGCAAAGCCTAGCCCGGCCCCCAGCCGGGACCCCCGGCCCGGCCGGTCCAACCCGGCGATCGTCAGGATCTTCGGTGCGGTACACTGCTGTTCCTTCCGTCCCTCCGTCGCGTGGGGGCGGTGTGGCGCCCTTCCGCACGCTGCCGAAGGCGCCGGAGAGAGCTTCCGACCTGGCCCGCAAGGGAGACGCGCGAGAGATGACGCGCGAATACGATCGGGGCGCCGACCGTCGTCCGCCCCCTGAACCCCGCCGCTGATGTCCAATCACCCGGCTGTTGCGGAAGTCGCCGTGCCGCGCCGCCCGGCGCCGGGCCGCATCGTGAACGACCTGTCCATCCAGGTTGCGACGGTCAACGGCTCCGGCAGCCAGTCTTCGAACCTCGTCCTCCTGCGCTCCCTCTTCGGGATGGGCATCCCGGTCGGGGGAAAGAACCTGTTCCCCTCGAACATCGCGGGGCTTCCCACGTGGTTCACCATCCGCGCCAACCGGGACGGCTGGGTGGGGCGCAAGCGCGAAGTGGACATCCTGGTCGCGCTGAATCCGCAGACCGCCCGCAGCGACGTGGACGAACTGTCTCCGGGGCGGGCGGTCCTCTACGAGGAGGGGCTGCGGCTCGACCGGCAGCGGGACGACCTGGTCTTCTATCCGGCCCCGTTCCAGAAACTCGCCGCCGAAGTCGTGCGCGAGACGCGCCTGAAGAAACTGCTCGCCAACATGGTGTACGTGGGGGTCCTTGGCGAGCTCCTTTCGATCGAGCGGGAAGAGATCTATCGGGCCATCGAGCGGCAATTCCGCCGCAAGAAGACCGCTGTCCGGCTGAACCGCCAGGCGGTGGACCTCGGGGCCGCCTACGCCCGCGAGAACCTGCCCAAGCGGGATGCCTACGCGGTCGCGCCGATGAACGAGAACGAGGGCAAGATCCTGATCGACGGGAACGCGGCGGCGGCGCTCGGCTCCATGTTCGGCGGCGTCAGCGTCGCCACCTGGTACCCCATCACCCCTTCGTCGAGCCTGGTGGAGCAGCTCGAGGGCTTCCTCAAGCGCCACCGGAAGCGGGATGACGGGAAGGCCACCTACGCGGTGGTTCAGGCCGAAGACGAAATCGCCGCGGCGGGGATGGCGATTGCCGCCGGCTGGGCAGGCGCCCGCTCCATGACGGCGACCTCCGGCCCCGGGATCTCGCTGATGTCCGAGTTCGTCGGGCTCGCCTACTACGCCGAGATTCCCGTCGTGCTCTGGGACATCCAGCGGGTCGGCCCTTCCACCGGGCTTCCCACCCGCACCGCCCAGGGCGACCTGCTTTCCACCTACACGCTGTCTCACGGCGACACGAAGCACCCCTGTCTGCTGCCCGCCTCCACACGCGAATGCTTCGAGTTCGGCTGGAAAGCGTTCGACCTGTCCGAGCGGTTGCAGACGCCGATCTTCGTCCTCTCGGATCTGGACCTGGGGATGAACATCTGGGCAACCGATCCGTTCGAGTACCCGGACCGGCCCATGGACCGGGGGAAGGTGCTGAGCAGGGCCGACCTGCGGCGGCTGGGCGGCTTCCGGCGCTACGCGGATGTGGACGGCGACGCGATTCCCTGGCGGACCCTCCCCGGCACCGATCATCCGGGCGCCGCTTACTTCACCCGGGGGAGCGGCCACGACGAGAGGGCCGAGTACACCGAGAGCGGCGAGGCCTATGTCCGGGTCATGGAACGGCTCGGTCGGAAGTTCGAAACCGCCCGGACCCTGGTCCCGCCGCCGGTCATCTCGGAGGCCGACGGAAGGAGCCCCGTCGGGCTCATCGCCTTCGGCACCTCGGACCATCCGGTCGAGGAAGCCCGTGTCCGCCTCCGCGACCTCGCGGCGATCGAGGTGGATTACCTGCGCCTTCGGGCGCTGCCGTTTTCGCCGACGGTGCTCGACTTCATCACCTCCCACCGTCGCGTGGTCGTCGTCGACCAGAACCGCGACGGACAACTCCTCCAGCTTCTTCGCAGCGAGTTCGGAGAGCGGATTCCCCCGGGCGTGCTGCGCAGCCTGCGGCACTTCAGCGGCCACCCCCTGACCGCCGCCACGGTGGTCGACTTCGTGACCGAGATGGAAATCGGCGCCGGCCCCGCTGCAGGTTCGACCGCGAGTCCATAGCTTCCGTCCGCCGCCCTTCCGGAGAGCCCTCATGCCCCGTGCCCCGCGCCGACGCCGCACCCCGCGCCGACCGAAAACGAACCGCGTCGGCCTGCAGCAGCGGGACTACCGAGGCAAGCCCTCCACCCTGTGCAAGGGGTGCGGGCACGATGCGATCTCCAGCCAGCTCATCCGGGCCTTCTTCGAATCCGATGTGCGCCCCCACCGCGTGGCGAAGCTGTCGGGCATCGGCTGCTCCTCGAAGACCCCCGCCTACTTCCTGAACCAGAGCCACGGCTTCAACGCCGTGCACGGGCGCATGCCTTCGGTCGCCACCGGCGCCGTGCTCGCGAATCGCGACCTGATCGCGGTGGGCGTCTCCGGCGACGGCGACACCGCCTCCATCGGCATGGGCCAGTTCGTGCACCTCGTGCGGCGCAACCTGCCGCTGATCTACATCGTCGAGAACAACGGCGTGTACGGCCTGACCAAGGGACAGTTCTCCGCGACCGCCGACGAGAACGCCAGGCTGCGCTCGGGAGAGGTGAACCGCCTCCCCAACATCGATCTGTGCGGCATGGCGGTTGAACTCGGGGCCACCTACGTGGCCCGTTCCTTCGCCGGAGACCCGAAGCAGCTCGTGGCGCTGCTGCGAGGAGCCCTGGCCCACAACGGGACCGCGGTCATCGACATCCTCAGCCCCTGCGTCACCTTCAACAACCACCCCGGGTCCACGAAGAGCTACACCTGGGGCAAGACCAACGAAGAGCCAATCCAGCTCCTGGACTTCGTTCCCGCCGTCGACCAGATCGAGGTGGACTACGAGGAAGGAACCACCCAGGACATCCAGCTGCACGACGGTTCGTGGGTGCGACTCCGAAAACTGGGGCGGGACTACGATCCGACCGATCGGCACGATGCGGAGAACCTGCTCCTCGAGGCCCAGGAGAGCGGTCTCTTCCTGACGGGCCTGATCTACCTGAACACGAAGAAGCGGACCCTGCTGGACACCCTGGAACTGTGTGACGAGCCGCTCGCGCTCCTGCCCGAGCACGAACTGCGTCCCCGGTCCGAGGTGCTCGACGAGGTCTTCGGCTCCTACCGGTAAGCGGGCGCCTCGGGCCGTCCGTGGGGACGCGAGGCCGTCTTGCCGGTGGAGGAGGGATTTCCATGAAGCATGAAGGCCGCCTGCCGCGGATGGCTCTGGTCCTGGCCGCGGCGCTCCTCGCCGCGACGCCACCCGGCGGCGCGGCCGCCCAGCAGGACCGCCTCTTCACCATCGAAGACGCCCTCGGCATGGCCAGGGTGTCGGATCCCCAGCTCAGCCCCGACGGGTCGCTCGTGGCGTACGTCGTGTCCCGGACCGATCTCGAGGCGAACGAGCATCGGAGCCGGGTCCACATCGTCCCGTTCGAGGGCGGCGACGCGCGCCCGCTCACCCGTGCCGATCGTTCCGCCTCCCAGCCCCGCTTCAGCCCCGACGGGAACCGGCTTGCCTTCCTGTCTTCCGGAGAGGAGGGGCGGACCCAGATCTGGGTGCTCCCGCTCCATGGCGGCGAGGCGGTGGAACTCACCCGGCTGCCGGCCGGAGTCTCTTCCTTTCGCTGGTCGCCCGATGGCAGCCGCTTTGCCGTGATCTCGATGGATCCCGATCCCGATGACCCCGGGGCTGACGGCGAGCGGGAACCCAAGCCGCTGGTGATTGACCGGCTCCAGTTCAAGCGCGACGGGCGCGGCTATCTCGACGACCGGCGGCGGCGGATCCACGTGGTCGATGCGTCCGACGGCTCCCACCGCCAGGTCACGTTCGGCCCCTACGACGCCGGGGATCCCGTCTTCACCCCCGACGGGACGCGCATCGTCTTCGTGAGTGTCCGCCCGGAGAGCGGCGACGCCGACGCGACGGACAACTCGGACATTTTCGAGATCCCCACGGATGCCGACGAGTCCACCGTGCCGGTCCGACTGACGAACAATCCCGGCCCCGACCGGTCTCCGGTGTTCAGCCCGGACGGCGCCTGGCTTCTCCACACCGGGAACCGCAAACCGGAGCTGATCTGGTACGCCACGGAGAGGCTCTTCGCCCTGAACCGGGCGACCGACGAGGTCGTCACCGTGGGCGCCGCGCTGGACCGAAACCTCTCCACGCCCCGTTTCGGGACCTCCTCCGACCGCGTCTTCACGATCCTCGAGGATGAGGGAAACCGCCACGTGGTTTCCCTTGCCCTTGCCGAGTCGGCGACCGCCGACCGGGTCGTCGCCGGGGAGCAGGATGTCCGCGATCTCGAGGTCGTGGGAGACCGCGCCGTCGCCATCACGGCGACTCCTGACCGTCCCCCGGAGGTGATTGCCTGGAGCGAGGGAGAGGCGCCGCGGCGGCTTACGGGCGAGAACGACGCGCTGCTCGCCGAGGTCCGCCTCGGGGCGGTGGAGAGGATCCACTTCTCCAGTGCCGACGGAACCGAGGTCCAGGGGTTCGTCACCAAGCCGCCCGGCTGGCAGCCGGAACGGCGCTACCCGACGATTCTGTGGATTCACGGCGGGCCGGTCGCGCAGTTCTCAACAGCGTTCCAGGCCACCTGGCAGCTCTTTGCCGCGAACGGCTACCTCGTGGTCGCGGCGAACCCGCGTGGCTCCTCCGGACGGGGCGAGGCGTTCGCCTCGGCGATCTGGGCCGACTGGGGAAACCTCGACTACGAGGACGTGAACGCGGCCGTGGATCACGTGATCGCAGCGGGTCTGGCTGACCCCGACCGGCTCGGCGTCGGGGGATGGAGCTACGGCGGCATCCTCACCAACTACGTGATCACCAAGACCACGCGCTTCCACGCCGCGATCAGCGGGTCCAGCGAGACGGATTACCGGGCTGCCTACGGGAACGACCACTACCAGCTCGAGTGGGAACTCGAGCTCGGCCTGCCGTGGGAGGAACCCGAGCTCTACAACCACCTCTCCCCCATCGCCCGGGTCCATCACGTCACCACCCCCACCCTGGTCCTTTGCGGGCAACTGGACTGGAACGTGCCGCTCAGTCAGTCCGAAAACCTCTACCAGAGCCTCCGCCGCCTCGGCGTCCCCACCCGGCTCATCATCTATCCTGGCCAGAGCCACGGCATCCGGCTGCCGTCCTTCCAGAAGGACCGCTACGAGCGCTACCTCGCCTGGTTCGACAACTACCTGAAACCGACCGGGACCACCGACGACCGCTGACCCGGCCGATGGCCGAACGCCCGGATGGGAACCGGGAGCCTGCCCGCGAGGGACGCGAGATCTTCGAGGAGCTCTCCTCCCACGACCGCGCTCGTCTTGTGAGGGTGGCCGAGTCGTTCGTCGGCGGACTCCTCATCGGGGCCGAGGATCTCCTCCACGAGGCCTTGGTGAATGTCCTTGCCGGGGAGCGGCGCTGGCCGCGGAGGATGGCCGCCTTCCCGTTTGTGATCGGGGTCATGAAGAGTCTGGCGAGCAGCCACCGGAAGAGCCTGAAGAGGCAGAAGCGATGGGCGGACGATCACGGGAACCCGGGACCTCCGGACGAGCCATGGACCGAGCCGGCGGTTCCGTGGGAAGACCCGGTGGAGGAGTGGATCCGGGAGTGCTTTCCCGATGACGCGCGCGCGGCAGCGGTTGTGCGCGGGATCACCGCCGGCTTCCGGGGTGGGCCGCTGGCAGAGCATGCCGGGGTAGGGTTCCCGAGAGAGTTGGCCACGATTCGGAAGCGAATTCGCCGGGCTTTTGCGAGGTACAGGCGCGGAGGTGCACCGTGACGAACCGGCGCCGTCCTTTGCCTTCCACGTTGGTGGATGCGATGGTGGAGGACCTCCTGAGCCTCCCCGACCAGGAGCTCCGCGCGGAACTCGAAGCGGACGGCGCCTCGGTCGAGGAGCTGGCGGCGCGGTTCGACTCCGTGGCCGAGCGCGCCGGGAGGGAGGCGGCCAGGCGCGTCCGGCTGCGCGAAGAGGAACGGGTCGGACCGCTCCCGCTTTCGCCCGGTCGTCGACTTGCCTTCGCGGCTCGCGCAGCACGGCCAGCGGAACCTTTCGGCCGGGAGGAGACCGGGCTCGGCTCTCCGCTGGGCAACCGCCGTCCCCGTCGCGGGGTGACGATGCGACGGGGCCGGGTGGACGAGGTGCTGGACTTGCTCCCGGAGTTCGAGGTCCGTCCGTTCACGCTCGAGCCCGGGATGGAGGAGCACCCCCTGCGGCGCGCCGTGGTCCGCCGGCCGACGCCGGGCTGGTCGCCGCTGGCGATGGGGACGGTCTCCCGCACCTACTACCTGCTGCAGCACCGGGAAGCCGCCGAACGCTGCCTCGCGCAGCTCGACCGCGTCGGGATCCGTCGGGAGGAGCTGGAGATCGAACTCCGGCACAGCCTGCTGGGAGACTGGGTCCACCTCGCCTTCATCCTCGCGGACTCGGCGTTCGTGGACCGCCACGGCCACGAGGCCCAGTTCCGCTGCGAATGCGTGAACACGGTGGCCGGGCCGGGTCCGGTGGCTCTCTGGTTCGGCTGGCTGCGACCGGTGTGCGGCAACGGAATGATCCTCCGCGAGAGCCGCTGCGAGACGGCGCCCCACCGGGCGGGTCCGACGATGGCGGGACTCTGGTCCCGGGTGTTCCGCGGCTATGCCGGTCCCGCCGAGGAGGGTCGGATCCTGAGCGCGTGGGAGTCGCAGCCGGTGAGCCTGCCGGTCGTGGCCGAGTGGCTGGAGGAATCCGTGCGCCAGAGGCTGCTTTCCCGTGGGGGGGCGGCGCGGGTCCACGGCATCTGCCAAACCGGAATGGATCGCCGCACCCGGGTCCCGGGTTCACCTCCCGAGGCCGGGACCGTGTTCGATGTGGTGCAGGCGGTGTCCTGGGTGTTCTCCCACGGATCGGACGCCCGGAACCAGTACCGGCAGCTCCGGCGGATGCCCCGCCTCGCCCGGTCGCTGGCAGCGGCCGCCTGAAGCGGGAGTCCGCCACCGACCGCCGGGCCTCCGTCGCGCGCGCCGGCGGGAACGCGAACCCGCCGGATCTTTCCGCCCCGGGTGGGGTTCCTGATCCGACCCGCCCCCATGAGTCGGGGGCGGCGTGTCCGAATCCCGGCTGCTGCGGAGCCTAGTTGCATGTGTGACTGCCTCGCGCCGCGCATGGGGATGGGTGGAAAGGACGCAGCACAATGCAACGCCAGCAGACCCGACCGCGGTGGAAGCGACTCTTCCACCGCTCGCCGTCCGCGCCGCCCTCCCCGTCCGCGGAGCCCGGCGAGGTCGGACCCGAGCCCGTTCCTTCGGGAGGCAGCGATCGGCTCCAGGCCGCCATCGGGGACTTCATCGGCGGCGTCCTCACGTCGTCCGAAAGGGAAAGAGCCGAAAAAGAGGGCGCCAGGGACGAGCCCGCAGCGACCGCGCAGACTCCGACCGGGAGCGAGCTTCTCGTAAGGAGGAGAATCCGTGATGCTCTTGATCGCCTCCGCCACGCGGGGGACCTTGAGCTGGGACGACTCGATTCCGAACGGGAAGCGTTGCGGCTCGCCGCGGACCGTCACGAAGAGAAGGCGCGGCAGGCGCGGGACACGATCGCGCAGAGCAGTCCGAATGCGTCCGGAGCTGAAGGGATCCACCACCGTCGCAACGAGTGGCTCGAAGCCCAGCGCCGTCTCGATGCGTTCCGCAAGACGCACGCGCTCGATGGCGAGGTCCCGCGCGGGCGTCCCTCCCGCCGGGGGTCCTGGCTCATCGTCACCGTCATATTTCTGGTGGAAAGCCTGTTCAACGGCCTGATTCTTCACGGCGGCTCGACCGAAGGGCTTCTCTTGAACTGGGGTCTGGCCCTGCTCGTTGGAGGGATCAACGTGTTCCTGCTGGCCTGGCTGCTTGGAGATGTCTTCCTTCGTCACTGGCGGTTCTCTGGTCTCAAGGTCCGCCTCGGGGGCGTGGCGGCGGCGCTGGCGGCCGTCTTCTGCGCCGTGATCCTCCACTTCGGTCTTGCCCATTACCGCGATGCGGGGACGGCCCTGGCGAACTCCTTGCGTGACGGCTCCGAGGCCCCCCGTCCCACGCGGCATCGTTCGATCACGATCGAAGCGGCGGTGCTGAACGAATTGAGGACCCAGCTCCACTTGTTCCCGCGCAGCTACCGCGTTACGAGCCACCCGTCGAGCGATCCTGATGACCACACCGGGGATGAGAGTCGGGTGTTGCCGGCGGGCAGGGCCGGATATCGGGCAGCCGGCGGGGCCTTCTATCTCACTGAGGACGCCGGCGCGGGGAGATTCGACGGCTGGCCCTCGGTGGTCCTTTGCATGGTGGGCTTCCTGGCCCTCTTTCTCGCGGCATGGAAGTGGTACCGAAGGGATGCGCCGTCCCCCTGGGGTCGCCTCCATCGCCGGGCCGACCGCGCGTGGAATCGACTCTGGAAAAGACTCGACGAGGAACTGAACTCGCTGGAGGACGCGAAGGAAGGCCACTTCACGACGCTCGCGGGAGCCGTCAGCGGGATTCGTGCGGCGGGTCGGGGGCTCGACCGGGTCCACTCGGAGCGGGCGTACTGCGTGGAACGGGAGAACGAGCTGAGGAAACAGGCCCTTCGGACCGGGGCTGATCTGGTCAACGCCTACCGTGAGACGAATCGGGCGCGCCGCTCCTCGGCGATCGCTCACCCTGCGTTCTGGGATCATCGCTGGACCGCGCCCGACGATGTGGGCCAGCCCAGGCGTGTCAGGGCGGAGTGGAAAGACCACGATGAGCAGGATGCGGCCGAACTCCAAGAGATTCTCGATCGGACGAAGTCGGCGAACCGCCAACACAAGGATGACGCCGAGGAGCTGTTCCGGAAACACCGGGAGAGCCTCGAAGGGGCCGCTCACGGCTCCGGGTGGGCGGCAACGGGCGGGCCGCCCCCTTCCGGGGACGTGGCGCCAATGACCGGACTCGGAGCATCCGGCGGAGGAGCCGTGGAGGAGAAGGGCGGCAATCCAGCCGCTGCCTCCTTCGCCGGGCAGGGAGGCCGAGCGATCACGCTGATTCTGCTTGCGGGGCTATGGACGGCTCCGTCTCCGGTGCGGGCCGCCGAATGTCCGGAATGGCCCGATGACCCTGACCAGCGCGCAACCCGCTATGTCGTAGTGGTGGATGCCAGCGAGGGTTTTTCCGATTCCCAACGGGCGGCCCTGTGGCGCGAAGTGGAGAGCCTCGCGGAGGAATCACGACCAAAATCGGTGTTTCACGTGTACCAGATCCACGCGCAGCGGGAAGCCGGTTTTGGATTGGTTCCTCCGCCGGTTTGCCGGCCCCCGCGCGGCAGCGAGGTGAGCATCATCTGGGACAACCCGCCCCTGCGGGACGCCCAGTGGGAGCCACGCTTCATCAAGCCCTTGCAACAGGCCGTGTTCAGCGCGGCGAGTGGGGGCGAAAGCGAAGCCTCGCCGATTCTCGAGGCGATCCAGGCTGCTGCCGACCACTTTCGCGGCGCCCGACAGGGACCTCCGGACCAGTACCGCCTGCTGCTGGTGTCCGACCTGATGCAGTTTTCCGGCGAGTCCTTCTACGAGGCGGTGCCGACCATCGAGGAGTTCCGGGAGACGCTGCTCTACCGGGGGGTCAGGACGCGGCGGCTGAAGGACGTGTCCATCACCGTCCTCCGGATGCCGGTGCGCCCTCACGGGGTCCCGGACGCGCAGCTGGTGGGCTTCTGGGCGGCCTACTTCCGGGATCAGGGAATGCGCGGCGACGAGCAGAGGTGCGGCGCCGCGGGCAATGAAGACGCGGGCGCTGAAGACCTGCTCTGCGCCTTCGACCAGCTCGAGGGCCTCCCCGCATGGGCAGAGGCCCGCTGAGCTCTGGCGACGCCGGAGTCCGGGCCAGGAGCCTGCGCCGCCCCCTGGAGCGCCGGCCCACCCCATGGAGCGCCGCCCCATGGAGCGCCGGCGTCCTCGCCGGCCTGCGCGGACGTTCGGTCCCTTAGGCAGTCTCCTGGCGACCGCGCCACCGTGCCGCAGGACCGTGGGCCGGTGAGGACACCGGCGCTCCATACGGGCGGTGGCCGGTGGGGACACCGGCGGTCCATGCCGGCGCGCTCTGACCTGTCGAGCGCCTGCGCCGGCCCATGGAGCGCCGCCCCATGGAGCGCCGGCGTCCTCGCCGGCCCGCGCCGCACCTTCCGTCCCTGCGCCAAGCTCGCGCCTGCGGCGCCGCCGTGCCGACGAAGGACCCGTGGGCCTCGCTCACCCGGCGAGCGAGGCGCCCAGTAGGTTTCTGCGGCGCAGACTCCTAGAACCGGTAGCGGATCTGGCCGATGACCTGCCGTTTGATCACGTCCGCGAAGATGTGCTGCTGGATGTTCTGGTTCAGGAGATTGAGTATCCGCACGGTGGGCCACAGCCGGCCGTCGAAGAGGCCCATCGTCGCCGAAGCGTTCACCATGGTGTAGGGCTCGGTCCAGCCGTGGTAATCGGCTGTAAGCACGTCGGCCCAGAAGGCCCGGGTCGAGTGGTTCACGGTGGTGCCGAGACGGAGCCTCCCGAAGGTGCCGTCGACCCCGGCGTTCACCCGGTGCGCGGGCGGAAGGTTCCTCTCCAGGGCGTCGTCGCCGGTGAAGCCGCCAAACTCGGGTTCCGCCTGCCAGGAATAGTTCACGTAACCCCCGAAGTCGCCGCGACGGAAGTTCAGTCCGGCCTCGACGCCGATATTCGTGATGAAGTCCCGGTTGATATAAGTGAAGGTCTTCGGCAACGCCACGCCGGCCAGGGGGCCGAGCAGATCGATCAGGTACGCCGGGTTCTGGCCGACAGCAGCCACGGAAGAAGGCAGGGCGCCCGGCGGCAGGAGCGCGCCCAGATCCCGGACAAACGCGGCCGTGGGGGCGAACGCCTCGTTCCAGCCGGCGGGCGGGTCCGCGGCGGACCAGAAAGTATGGTCCGTGAAGTCGATCACGTTGTCGGTGCGGTTCCGGTAGACCGAGAGCGTAGCGCCGGCCCAATCGTTGATGGCCCCGGACCAGCCCGCTTCCCACGCCGTGAGGGTTTCGGGCATGAGGTCGAGGTTCCCGAGCGCCGTGAACGGCACCCGGTAGAGGACCGGGTCCGGCAGCGCTGCGTCCGGGATGTTGAGCCCGGGGAAGAAGGACCGGAATGCCGGCCGGAGATCGAACAGGGCCGCGCTTCCTACGTCGGTGTGGAGGTAGCTGTTCGTGAGTGAGGGCGCCCGGAACGCCTGGTTGTAGGACACCCGGAACGCCTGGGTCGGCGTCGGCTTGAAGATCAGCGTCGTCCGGGGCGAGATCTGGACGTTGTTCATCGTGCTGATCCGGTCGGCTCGGGCGCCCACAATCCAACGCAGGCGATCGGTCAGGAAGATTGCGTCGCTCACGTAGGCCCCGAACTCGTTGCGGCTCGAGGCCGATGAAGCCAGGGCGAAATCCATGGTGACCAGCCGCACGCCTGCGCCGTAGCTGAGCAGGTGGCTGGAACCGAGAAAACGGGTGTCCCTAAGGCTCAGATCGAAGGCGTTCGACCGCAGGTGGGAGTCCACCAGGTTGCCGGCCGGGTCGGTCACCAGCATCGTGTTGGATTCCGAGTTTGTCGAGTTCACGAAGGCCCCGACTTCCATGGATCCCCGTAGGTACTGAATCCTGCCGTAGCCCATACCGGATCCCGGGTGAATCTGGAAGGGTCCCAGGCCCGAGTGGAGCATTCCCTGCGTGCTCGCGTATCCCCCGGAAAGCCGGACCGCCGAAGAGCGATCGGGGGCGTCCCAGTCCACCCTCAGATCAACCTTCGGGCCGCCGGCGTCGAGACCATCGATCGGGGGGTACATCGTCCCGGTGCCATTGGGAACCTCCCCGGCGGGCCGGGCGAAGGCGTCGCTCTGGGTGAACCCGACCGAAAGCCGGTAGGCGAGGGTGTCGCTCACGACCTGCGCGTGGTTCAGTGTGCCCGCCATCGTGCTGCCCGGATCCATGTCCCGCCCCGGCACGTTGCGATCGAACGTCCCCATGCGCAGGTCGAGGGTCGTACCCGGATTGTCCCGTGGCGCGCGGGTGATCAGGTTCACCACCCCGCTCATGGCGTTGGCGCCCCAGATGGCGGAGGCGGGTCCGTTGACCACCTCGACCCGCTCCAGGTCGTCCATCCCCACCGAAATCATGTCCCAGGCGACGAAGCCGAAGAAGTCCTGGTAGACGGAGCGTCCGTCCACGAGCACCAATTGCGATGTCGCGAGTGTCCCGGAGGCGCCCCGGCTGTTGACGTTCACGTCGCGGTTCGACAACTGGACCACGTTGACGCCCGGCGCCTGCCGCACCAGGTCCCCGAAGTCACCCGAAGCCTGGGTCTCGATCTGTTCCGGGCCGAGAACCGTGATCGCGGCCGGCGCGTTGACGATCTCCTGCTCGACCCGGGAGGCGGAGACGACGACCTGCTCGGAATAGCTCAGGCGATCGGAAACCGAGGAGATGTCCTCGCTCGCGGCTTCCTGCTGCTCCCCCTCCTCTTGCTCCTCTTCCTGCTGTCCCGCAGTCCCGGCGGCCGCGGACAGCGGCAGGGCCAGCAACATCCCGGCAAGCGCCAGTACGAAGCCGAGTGGCAAACGGGAGAGCTCCGCAGCGCGGTTCCTCATGGCAGGTCTCCTTGGGTGAAGCGTGAAATCACCTGGGCGCCGCATCGGCGACGCGCACCAACGCTGCGGACCGGGCGACCGAGCCGTAGGGGAACATTCTAAAGGGGCCCGGGTTCGCCCGGAGTATTCTTCCGCCCCACATCGATTGGCCGCCAGCTTCCCGGCGAACGTACTCCTCATGCCCTCCTTGACCCGGGACGATGTCCTGAAGGCGCTGCTGCCGGTCCGGAATCCGGCGCTTCGCGGGGAGAGCGTCGTCGAGCTGGGCCAGGTGGCGGATATCCGGATCTGCCGGCCGCTGGTGAGCGTGAGCATGCTGCTCCCTCATTTCGATGAGGACGCGGCTGGCGTGATCCGTGAGGAAGCGGCGCGCGCCCTCACCGCGCTCCCGGGGGTCGAGCGTGCCGAGGTGGACGTCCGGACCGAAGTCACGGGCTCTCCCGTCTCGCGGGTGGCCCCACCGACAGCAGGACGCCCGGGGATGCCGCCGGGCGGCGCCCCGTCCCCTTCGAAGCCCGAAGGGGTGCTGAACGTCGTCGCGATCGCCTCGGGGAAGGGAGGCGTGGGGAAGAGCACCGTCGCCGCGAACCTGGCGGTGGCGCTCCATGAGAGCGGCGCCCGGGTGGGGCTTCTCGACGCGGATGTCTACGGGCCGTCGCAGACGACGATGTTCGGCCGGGACGACCGTCCCGGGACGGACGCTGAGCGGCGGCTGCTCCCACTGACCGTGCACGGGGTGCGCTTCATCTCGATGGGGATGCTCTCCTCGAAGGAGACGCCGGTGATCTGGCGGGGGCCGATGGCTTCCCGGCTGGTGCAGCAGTTCTTTTCGGGCGTCGCATGGGGGGAGCTGGACTACCTGCTCGTGGACCTTCCTCCGGGAACCGGCGATGTCCAGTTGACCATTGCCCAGACAGCCGCGCTGGCGGGAGCGGTCATCGTGACCACGCCGCAGGCTGTGGCGCGGACGATCGCCGAGAAGGGGCTCCGCATGTTCCAGCCCGTCCAGGTGCCGGTCCTCGGGGTGATCGAGAACATGAGCACCTTCACCTGCCCTCACTGCGGGAAGGGGAGCGACATCTTCGCCTCCGGCGGCGGCGAACAGGTCGCGGCAGAGCTGGGCCTCCGTTTCCTCGGGAAGGCGCCGCTCGACCCGGAGGTGGTCGCCGCGGGTGACGCCGGGATGCCCATCGTCGTCCGCGACCCGGACCGCGCCGCTGCTCGCGCCTTCCGATCCATCGCTCGCCGGGTCTCCGCCGAAGTCGCCCGCGCCAACGACGAGGCCCGGGGGGGATCGGTGGAGACAGTGGCGGTCCAGGACGGACATGTGGTGGTGCGCTGGCACGACGGCGCCGAGGACAGGCTCGGCTTCGAATACCTGCGCAACCACTGTCCCTGCGCCACCTGCGTGGACGAGTGGAGCGGCAAGCGCCGTTCGCTCACCTTGCTGCTCCCGACGAGCTTCGCTCCCGCGAAGCTGGTTCCGGTCGGGAATTACGGAGTCCAGATCCACTGGAACGACGGGCACCAGACCGGGATCTACAGCCACTACCAGCTGCGCCGCCTTGCGCGGCGGCAGGCGTCCGCCTGATCAGGTCGCGGCCCGGCGGGAGATACGCCCGGGCGCGCCTCTCTCGACCGCGACCACGCCGGGAACCTGTTGCAGCAGGCGCGCGATGCTGCGCACTTCCTTCGCGTTCTGGACGGCGACGGTGACCTGGACTGCGGCCCGCGAGGCATCGTCGGCCCGCCCCTTGAGGTCGCGGATGTCGGTGTCGGAATCGGCGATGACCTTGCTGATGTCCCGCAGCATCCCCTTGCGGTTCTCCACCCGCAGGAGCAGCCTGGCGTCGTAGCTGTTCCCGGTGGTCGCCTTCCAGGTCACCGGGACCCGGCGCTCCGGGTCCTGGGTCAGGTCGAGCTGGGGGCAGCGGGCGCTGTGCACCGCGACGCCCTGGCCGCGGGTGATGTAGCCCGAGATCGCTTCCCCGGGCAGGGGCGAACAACAGCGGGCGCGGCGGACCAGGATGTCGTCGAGTCCGTCCACCAGAATCTGACCGGGTTGACCGCCGATGAAGCGGCGGACTTTCGCCACCAGTCCCGAGCCGTCTTCGGTCTCTTCGATCCGCTCCCCGTCCTTCCGGAAGCGGTCCTTCGGAAAGCAGTCCTTGAGCACGCGGGCGGCGGGAACCTTTCCGTAGCCCACCACCGCAAAGAGATCGTCCAGGGACCCGGCCCCGTGCCGGCGCAGCGCCTCCGCGAGGAGCGGGGCGTTCCTGACGCGCCGCAGGCTGAGCTGGTGGGCGCGGGCTTCCTTCTCCAGCAGCTTGCGTCCGATCTCGATGGCTTCCCGCTTCGCTTCGGCGTTCAGCCGCGCGCGGATCTTGCTGCGGGCGCGATTCGTCTTGGCGATCTTGAGCCAGGCGCGGGACGGCAGATGGTGCTTGCGGGTCTGGATCTCGCAGATGTCGCCGTTCCGCAACTGGTAGCGGAGCGGCGCCACGACTCCGTTGACCCGCGCCCCGATACAGGAGTGCCCCACCTCGGTGTGAATCGCGTAGGCGAAGTCGATCGGCGTAGCGCCCCGGGGGAGAGTCTTGACTTCTCCCTTCGGCGTGAAGCAGTGGACCTCGTCCGGAAAGAGGTCGATTTTCAGGCTGTTCAGGAACTCGTGGGGGTCGTCCACGTCCCGCTGCCACTCAAGCACCCGCCGCAGCCAGGCGAAGCGCTTCATGTCGCGCTCGCCGTACTGGGTGGAGGCCTTGTACCGCCAGTGTGCGGCGATTCCCTCCTCGGCGACCCGATGCATGTCGGTGGTGCGGATCTGGACCTCGAAGTGGGTGCCGGAACGGGTGACGACGCTCGTGTGAAGCGACTGGTAGCCGTTCGCCCGGGGCATCGCGATGAAGTCCTTGATGCGCCCCGGAATCGGCTTCCAGGAGTTGTGGATCACTCCGAGCGCCGTGTAGCAGTGGGGCACCGTGTCGGTCACGAGTCGAAGGGCGATGAAGTCGTACATCTGGTCCAGTTCGACCTTCTGCCGCTTCATCTTCTGGTAGATCGAGTAAATGCTCTTGGTCCGGCCGGACAGCTCGCCCGGGATTTCCTCGGCGCGGAGCTCCCGATTCAGGGTGTGGCTGACCTCGCGGATGAACTCGTTGGCCCAGCGGCGCTTCGCCTGCACCCGGGCGTCCAGGACCCGGTAGGTCTGCGGCTCCAGGTGGCGCAGGGACAGATCCTGCAGTTCGGCCTCGATCTTCCCCATCCCCAGCCGGCCGGCGATGGGCGCGTAGATGTCGAGGGTCTCGCTCGCGATGCGTTGGCGCTTTTCCGCCCGCAGGACGTCGAGGGTGCGCATGTTGTGGAGCCGGTCCGCGAGCTTGACCAGGATGACCCGCGTGTCCTCGGTCATCGCCAGGATCATCTTGCGCACGTTCTCCGCCTGGTTCGCCTCGGGGGAGCGGAAGTGCACCTTGGCCAGCTTGGTCAGGCCGCTGATGATGCGCCGAAAGTCCTTCCCGAATTGGCCTTCGATCTCGTCGAGGCCGTAATCGGTGTCCTCCACGACATCGTGCAGGAGGCCGCAGGCCACCGAGACCGCGTCGAGATGGAGGTCGGCGAGGATCCCGGCGACGGCAAGGGGATGGCTCAGATAGGGCTCGCCGGATCGTCGCACCTGCCCCTTGTGGGCTCGGGCTGCCGTCATGTACGCCCGCCGGAGCAATTGGATCTCCGCCCCGGACAGATACCGGGCGCGCTCACGCAGCGTGTCGAACTCGAACCGTTCCATCGTGAGGCCGGTTTCAGGCTACCAGTGATCCGAGACGAAAGAACCCCGCCGGCCGCGAGCCGAAGCGCGCAACCGGCGGGGTGGAGTTGGTCGGGGTGAGGTCGGAACGGGCTCCCTCGCGAGCGCCCCCGGACCGCCCTCTGGCTTAGCGGCCCTCGGCTGCCGCCTCCGCGGCCTCGGCTGCCGCCTGCCGCTGGGCCTCGGCGATCGCGTCGCGGATCGCCAGCGCCCGGCTCCGGTACTCGTCGGCCTCGGCGATCAGAGCGTTCGCGTTCTGTGGCTCGACCTTCGCCTTCTCCCGGAGAAGCAGGTTCTTGTAGACCAGCGCGTCAACGTACTCGTCGTTCAGTTCCAGCGCCGCATCAAGCTGCCCGATTCCGAGTTCGATGAACTCCCGTCGCTGTCGCTGGGTCAGGTCCGGGTCCCGGTACACCTTGTCCCAGTAGTAGGTGGCGATCAGGTAGTAGCCCTCCGGGTTGTCCGCGTTCACGTCGCGGGCCCGGGCCAGCCACTCCATCGTCTCGTCGAAGCGACCGTACTTGTTGAGCAGGTTGGCCACCTGCCGGTAGCCGATCGGATCGTCCGGGTTCATCTCCACCGGCCGCTCGTAGGTGGCGATCGCCATGTCGAGCAGGGGGTTCTCCTCTTCGTCGTGGAACCGCTCGTAGACATCAGCCAGCGCGTAGTAACGGCCCGGCTCGTCCGGAGCCATCTCGATGAGCCTGTCGAAGTACTCGATGGACTTGTCCATGTCGCGGAAGTAGTCCCGGTAGAGGCCGGCGAGCTGCTCCGTGGAGTACTGCTCGTAGAGGGCGATCGTGTCCTTCACCCCCTGCTCCAGGAGCGGGTCCTGGAGGCCGTCCTCGACGACCCCAATGGTCTCCTCGTAACCCTCGCGGGCTGCCTCGAGCCGCTCCTCGTTCACCGGATCGTCCGTGAGCCCGGGGTTGTAGAGCAGGTGATTGCTGCTCGCGGTGAAGAATCGCAGGGTGGCCTGGATGATCGCGTTGTCTGCGGGGGCGTTTTCGGTGGCCACTTCGTACCACCGGAGGGCCTCGTCGTACTCCTTCACTTCGTAGGCGGCGTTCGCCTTGTCGAAGGCGCGCATGGCCTGCAGCATGTCGACGTAGTTGCCGGCCATCGTCGGAAGCGGCGAGACGGCGATGCCGCCGGCCACGACCACGACGATGCCCAGCACGGTGAGGCGGGAACGCGTTTGCTTCGTCATTCTGCTCTCTCCCTATTCGGGCACGATGCCCACGCGCTCGACTCCGTTGCCCTTCACCACGTCCAGCACGTCCACGACCTGCCCGTAGGTCAGGAAGCCGTCTGCTTTCAGGAAGATCGTCTTGTCGGCGCGGGTCTCGAAGATGTCCCGGACGCGCAGGGGCAGTTCCTCGGGGGCAACCACCTGCTTGTTGATCGTGAGTTCGCCGTTGGCGGCGATGTTCAGCACGAGCTGGTTCGGATCCGGCTCGGTGTTCGCCTGCACGGCGTCCTGGCTCTCCGGCATCTCCACGTCGTGCCCCTGCTGCGTGAGCGGGGTCACCACCATGAAGATGATCAGAAGGACGAGCAGAACATCGATGAGCGGCGTGATGTTGATGTCGGATGTGACGCCTCCGGAGGCGAAACCTGACATGCCCATGATGGTGTCTCCTGGAAAATTCCGATTGGAACGAAGCGGCTATTCGCCGGTGCGCTCGGTGATCAGGCCGATCTCGTCGGCGCCTCCGTCCCGGCACAACTCCATCAGGTTCAGCACCTCGCGGTAGGTGAGCCGCTCGTCTGCCTTCAGGTAGAGCAGGCGCTCGGTCTTGCCCTCGAATTTGGCCTGGAGCTGGGTGGGCAGGTCGGTCGCCGTGGTCGTGAGCAGATCGAGATAGATCTCGCCGTTCTCGCGGATCGCGACGTTCACGACGTCGTCGCTGTCCTCGTGGTCGACGCCGTGGTCCGCGACAGGGAGCTTCACGTCAACGCCCTTCTGGAGCAGCGGCGTCACCACCATGAAGATGATGAGCAGCACCAGCATGACGTCCGCCAGCGGAGTCACGTTGATGTTTGCGTTGACGTTCTTGTCGCCAAGGCCGGACATTCCCATGACGGGTTCCTCCTTCAGTCAGTGCGCCCGGCAGGGGCGCGGACCCGGATCGGTACGCCGCGCCAGCCGGGCATGGATTGCAACAGAGAGACTTCGAGACGCCTTGCGGCCCGATCAGTCCCGTCCTCCGATGAAGCCGATCAGCTCGGAGGCGCCGTTGTCCATCTGGACTCCGAAGCCGTCCGCCCGGTTCGTGAGGTAGTTGAACGCCCACACGGCGGGGATCGCCACGAAGAGGCCGAACGCCGTCGCAATCAGGGCCTCGGCGATGCCGGCGGAGACCGCGCCGATTCCGCCGGAACCGGTCAGGGCCATGCCCCGGAAGGCCGTGATGATGCCGAGCACCGTTCCGAGAAGGCCGACGAACGGCGCCGTGGCGCCAACCGTGGCGAGCCCGGAGAGGTTCCGCCGCAGGTCCATGCTGCAGATCGCGGTGGCGCGCTGGACAGCGCGCTGCGCCGCTGCCTGGCCCTGGTTGTCCTTCATTTCCTGAAGCCCGGCGAGCAGCACCTTGGCCAGGTGCGAGTTCTTGACTTGCTTGGCGTTGCTCAGATCGATCGCCCCGCTGAGGTCGCCTTCCTTGATCTTTTCGGCGACCTGGGGTGCGTACTTCGTGGACTGGCTCTTGGCCTTGGTGTAGACCAGGTAGCGTTCGATCATCACCGAAAGCGAGTAGATCGACATGATCCCCATGGTGCCGTTGATGAGCTTGGCGGCGAACCCCATGTGGTTCCAGATCTCGATCAGGTCAAAATTCATTTCCGGTTTCCTCCTTGGGTCGTGGAAACGGCAGGCCGGCCGGTCCGGGATGGGTCACGATGGCCGTGCAGCCCGGACCGGTCAGCCTGAAGAAGAAAGTGGTTGAGGAGAGCGCGCGCCCGCCCAGGCGGCCGAACTGCCTCCGGGAAGAGGATCGGCTTCAGCCGAGGTTGAAGGTGACGGTGACCGTCATGACGATCGGAACCGGGACGCCGTTCAGCATGGTCGGCTGATAGCGCCACTGCCGGACCGCGTCGATCGCCGACTGGTCGAGCAGCGGGATCGACCGCAGGACGGAGATGTTCGTCACGGCCCCGCTCGGGTCGATGATGGCTTCGAGGATGACGACCCCCGACACCCTGGCCTGTTTCGCGATTTCCGGGTAGATCGGAGCGACGTAGACCGTCCGGGTCGGCTCCCGGATCTCTCCCCCGACGCGGACCGGGGCCGCCTTCGGCGGCGGCGGCGGCGGGCCGGAGGGAAGTCCACCCACGATGCCGCCGATCAGACCGCCGGGCACGCCGCCCTCGACGCCGCCCGGAACTCCGAAGTCGATGCCGCCGGCATCGCCGAGATCGTCGGGGATGTCCACGGGCGCCACGAACTGCGGGGTCGTGTTCAGGACCGGTTTGGGCGCCTGGCGCCGCCGGGCCCTCGGTGGCGGCGGCGGTGGTGGCGGCGGTGGCGGCGGCGGCGCCTGGGCCATGAAGGTCAGGATGCCTTCGGGAGTGGGCAGTTGGTAGGCCAGGATGGGGATGATGATCGCCGCGGTCAGGATGCCACCCTGGATCAGGAACGAGATCGCGAAGCTTCCCGCTGCCTGCGCGGTGCCCTCGTCACTCGGGGCGACCTGAAAACTGAGATTCTTTTTTGCCACGCTAGGCTCCTTTCCCCGTTTCGCGAAGCATGAATCAGGGGTGCCGGCACAGGCGTCCGGATGCCCCGAGCTGCTTGGGGAGGCTCTAGAAAGTAGCATCGGGCACGCGGGAAAGTCAAACGCGGAAGCCTCCGCCGCGGGGTGGCCGCCGGGGGGGCGTGACGCGGCGTGAGGAGGCGCCCTCGGGTCGCCGGACCGGCGTCAGCGGAGGGAGAAGGTGACCACCAGGTCGCTCAGCGCTGCCACCGGGCGTCCGTTCCGCTGCGCGGGCCGGAATCGCCACTCGGACTCCACGACGCGCACTGCCTCGGCGTCAAGCCCGGGGGTCGAGCGCAGCACCCGGATCACCTCCACGGCGCCGCGCTCGGTGATGAGCGCGCGCAGAACGACGCGTCCGCGAATGCCTTCCCGGAGCGCCGCGGCAGGAAACCGGGGGCGCGGCATCGCAATCGCGACGGGCGGCTCGTCAGGAGCCGGCAGGCGGGGCTCGGCCCGGTCGTCCGGGAGACCCCCGATCTGACCTCCGGGGACGCCGCCGGGGATCCCGCCCAGGACGCCTCCAGCGCGACCGAAGGCGAATCCGTCCCAGGCTCCGTCCGGAAGTCCCTCCTCCGCCCCGAAAGTCCCCGGCACCTCAACCGCCTCGAGCATCGCCAGCATCTCCGGGCGGACCGCCAGCCGCTCGTTGGACCGCGGGGCGGTTCCGGGAGTCCGGGCGATGTCTTCGGGATCGGGCGCGGCGGTCGGGTTTCCGAGGCGCACGGCGATCGCCGGCGGGGCCAGAAGGCGGACCTGGTAGGGCGTCGGAGCGGGGAGGGCCGTCGGGTCCAGCGACAGGGAGGAGCGGACGATCAGGAGGAGCGCCGCGAGGTGGAACAGGACCCCGAACGCGGCCGAGCGGGCCGTGGCCAGCGTCGGCCGGTCCCGGCCCGGCCACGCGAACTGCTGCACGTCCCGGTCGTTGCCGGTCTCCCGGTTCCCGGGCGTCGGGTCGGGGAGCTGGCCGCGCGACATCGGAGAGGAACCTCGCCGGGCCGAGTCTAGCCGCGGCCGGGACCGGAGGCGCCCTCTCTCGCGGCCGGGCGCGCGGGCCGGGTCAGACGCGCAGCGGTTTTTCGGCGGGGCGCTGCAGCTCGGCGGGGGGAGCGGCCTTGCCCCGGACCTCGCGCCACCAGAGCACGATGGGCGAGGCGATCGCCACCGAGGAGTAGGTCCCCACGATGACGCCGGCCACGAGCACGAAGGCGAAGGGCTTGAGCACCGGGCCGCCCCACGCCAGCAGCGCCCCGACGGCGACGAGCGTCAGCCCCGAGGTCAGCACCGTGCGCCGGAGCGTCTGGTTGATGGCCAGATTCACGATTTCCGCCAGCTTGAGCCGCCGGTGGATGTGGCGATTCTCCCGCACACGGTCGAAGATGACGATCGTGTCGTTCACCGAATAGCCCACCAGGGTCATGAAGGCGGCGATGACGTTGAGGCTGATCTCGTAGTCGAAGAGCGATACCAGCGCGATCGTCACGACCACGTCGTGGATCACCGCGACCGTGGCCCCGACGCCGTACACGGGCTCGAAGCGGAAGCCGATGTAGACGAGCATGGCGAAGAGCGCGAGCAGCGTCGCGTTCCGCCCCTGGCGCCGGAGCTGTTCACCCACGACGGGGCCGACGATCTCGGTGCTCGCGGCTTCGAGTTCGTTCCCGGCCACCCCGGCGCGAAGCGCCTCGAGGATCCGGTTTGCGGTCTCGTCGATCGGCGAGGCGCCAGCCTCGGCCCCGGTGCCGGCCTCGGCGTCGGAGGCTTCCGATTCCTCTTTCTCGACCCGGATCATCACCTGGTTGTCGTCCGAGCTCTGGATGACGGCCCCGCCGTACCCGAGTGCGGTGACCGCTTCCCGGATGGCCTCCACCTCGGGTTCCTCGACGAACTTCGCGGTGACCAGGGTCCCCTCGGAGAAGTCGATCCCGTAACGAAATCCACCCTGGCGAACAACATCGAAGACCCCGGCGACGACGATGGCCAGAGAAACGGCGGCGAACCACCAGCGGTACCGGATCCAGTCGATCCGGGTGTCTCCCAGGATGTCCATGCCGCCCTCAGATGCTCAGCCTGGCGACGTGGCGCCTTCCGGAGAGGACGAGGTCGAAGATGTAGCGGGAGACGAACATGGCGGTGAACACGTTGCTGATCAGCCCGATGCTCAGCGTGACCGCGAACCCCTGGACGGGCCCGGTGCCGAACTGGAAGAGGATCGCGGCGGCCACCAGGCTCGTCATGTTCGCGTCCACGATGGTCCAGAACACCCGCGAGAACCCCACCGAGATCGCGGTCCGGGGTGGTTTGCCGCCGCGCATCTCCTCCTTGATCCGCTCGAAGATGAGGACATTCGCGTCCACCCCCATGCCGATGGTGAGGATGACGCCCGCGATCCCGGGCAGGGTCAGGGTCGCGGCGAAGTACGCCATCGCCCCTACCAGGATGAGCAGGTTGAGGATGAGCGCCGTGACCGCGTTCAGACCGGAGAGCCGGTAATAGAAGATGATGAAGACAAGTACGCCGGCGAGCCCCGCGATCGAGGCGGTGACGCCGCTTCGGATGGAGTCAGCGCCCAGCGACGGGCCTACGGTGCGCTCCTCCTGGTACTCCAGCGAGGCGGGAAGCGCGCCTGCGCGGAGGACGAGGGCCAGGTCCAGAGCCTCCTCGACGCTGAAGTTCCCGACGATCTGTCCCTGGTCGTAGATCGGGCTCTGGATGACCGGCGCGGAGAAGACAAGCCCGTCCAGCACGATGGCCATCTGCCGGCCGATGTTCGCGCCGGTGAAATCCCGCATCCGCGCCGCGCCGTCGGCGTGGAGGCTGAACTCGACGTTCGGGGTGCTGGTCTGGAAGTCGGTTCCCTGGCGGGCGTTCCGCAGATCCCGCCCGGTGATGGCGGCGACGCGGTTCACCTGGTACCAGGCTGTCGCTCCGGTCTCGAGGACTGTCTCCAGGTTCTGGAGCGAGCTGTTCAGCGGCGGGAGCGCGGCCGGGTCGAGCGCCGGCCCCGCCTGGACCAGACGCAGTTCGAGTTGCGCCGTGGCCTGGATGATCTCCTTGGCCCGGGCCGAGTCGTCATAGCCGGGGAGCTGGACCAGGATCTGGTCTCCGGTGTTGCCGTGGGTCGTGATGACCGGCTCGGCGACTCCGAGCTCGTCGACCCGGCGCCGCACGGTCTCCATGGCCTGAGTGACGGTCTGCCCGCGCAGTGCGAGCTGCTCGGAAGCGCGGAGTGTCAGCGACCAGTCGTTTCCGCCGGCGCTGCGGAAGTCCCAACCGGGCCAATTGAACGCCAGGATGTTCTCCACTTCGGTGCGCCGGGCCCCGTCGAGATCCAGGATCGTCAGGTCGCCGAGTCCCTCGGTTCGGATATCGGCGAAGTCGATCTCCTCGAGATCGAGGCGCTCCGCGAGCTGCTCGCCGGTCTCGTCGGTGATGACGCGCAGCGCGTCCTCGGTGTGGACCCGCATGACCAGGTGAATGCCGCCCTGGAGGTCGAGCCCCAGGACGATCGTTTCCCGGAGCGGGTGGATCAGCCACACGAGACCGGCGACCAGCGCCAGCAGGGCGATCCCCTTGGTCCTGAGTTTCTTCTTCACGCTGACGCCGGAAGGAAGCGCTCCCCGCGGTGCGCCGGTGGTCGGCTGCTAGCCCTTTTTCGTCTTGGAAACGATGTCGGCGATGGCATTCTGCGCGACGGTGATCCGGATGTTCGGCGCGACTTCGAGGGCGATCTTGCCGTCACGGATCGCGGTGATCGTTCCGTAGATGCCGCCGTTCGTGATGACCTGCCTGCCCTTGTCCAGGTTCCGTCGCATCTCCTCGGTCGCGCGTTGCCGCTTCCGCATCGGGCGAAACACGATGAAGTAGAAGATCCCGAAGATGATCGCGAAGAGCGCCAGCTGCATCGGCCAATTGGAGCCGGTGTCAGCCTGCAGCAGCGTCGGGAGCACAGTGGGGGTCGCGATGTTTTCGGAGCCGGATCAGGAGGGCCGATGACAGGAGAATCCGCTCGGCGAACAGGGCAGATTACCACGAGGGGACCTCCCCGAGAGATGATGCGGCTCCGCCCGGAGGCGCGGGAATCGTGCGGCGCCAGCGGTCGCGGTGCCTCTCCCGGAAAGCCGGGTAGGCGTCCTGACGGATGGCTGCCCGCATGGCGGCGGTGAGGCGGGCGTAGAAGGTCAGGTTGTGTCCGGTGAGCAGGGGCACCGCGATCCGTTCCCGGGCCCGGAGCAGGTAGTGCAGCCAGGCGCGGCAGTGGATCTGGCAGCCGGGGCAGGGGCAGTCGGCCTCCAGCGGAGCGTCATCGTCCCGATAGGGGGCCCGGGAAAGGTTGTGGCGGCCATGGAAGGTGAACACGATGCCCCGCCGGGCCAGGCGGGTCGGGATCACGCTGTCGAAGAGGTCCACTCCCAGGGCGGCGGATTCCACCAGATCCGCGGGGAGTCCCGCGCCCATGAGATAGCGCGGTCGCCCCCGGGGCAGGAGGCCGGCGGTGAACCCGGTAATCCGGCGGGTGGCGTCTCCGGGCTCCCCCATGAACAGGCCGCCGATGCCGAAGCCGTCGAAGTCCCTGAGGGCGGTCAGGCCGGCGGCGTTGCGTTCGCGAACCCTTCGGGATGTCCCGCCCTGGACGATCCCGAACCGCAGCTGGCCGGGTCGGCGTGGCGCCGCGAGGCAGCGTTCCGCCCAGCGGAGGCTGCGGTCGGCCGCGCGCTCCACCTCCTCGTGAGGCGCCGGCAGGTTCAGGCATTCGTCCAGGACCATGGCGATGTCCGAACCGAGGTTGCGCTGGATCTCCATGGCCCGTTCCGGGGTCAGGTGGTGCTCGGATCCGTCCCGGTGGGACCGCACCCGGGCCCCGGCCTCGGTGACCTCCCGAAGGCTTCGCAGGCTCGCGATCTGGTAGCCGCCGCTGTCGGTGAGAATCGGATGCTTCCAGCCCATGAGGCGGTGGAGCCCGCCCAGATCGGCGATGCGCCGGTCCCCGGGAAGGATCATCAGGTGCCACGCGTTCGCGAGCAGAATCCGGGTTCCCGCGGCTTCCGCTTCGGCGCAGGTGAGACCGCGGAAGGCCCCCCCGGTCGCGACCGGCATGAACCGGGGGGTCTCCACCGCTCCATGTGCGGTCGAGAGCCGCCCGAGGCGCGCTCCCCCGCTCTCCTTCAGGACCTCGAAGCCCATCGCGGCCGCCGCCGGGAGTCCGTCGGGCCGTGTCAACCGGCGGGAATCAGCCGGTCCAGGGCCTCGGCGACCCCGGCGGCGCGGTTCGAAGCGGTCACCGGGAACCCCAGCTCGTGGAGTTCGGGGGCAGCATTCCCCATGAGCACCCCGAGGCCCGCGGCTCGCAGCATCCCGAGGTCATTCCAGTTGTCGCCGATCGCCAGCGTTTCCTCGGGGTCGGCGCCGATCTCGGCGGCGATCCGGACGAGCGCCGGCCCCTTGCCGGCGTCGGCGCGGATCACGTCGAGGAGCGCGAAGCCATCGTCCGGATACTCGGTCATCTCCAGGGCGGCCGAAGCCGCCGGCGTCCCGGCGCCGACCCGGTCACCCACCCGGCGGCGGGCGCGCCGACACTCCGTGATGGAGCCCACGAAGACCAGGTGCAGGGGCGGGCGTCGGATCCGCGGCGCCGGCTCGAGCCGCGGCTGCGGCCGCACCTGCGCCAGGTAGCGGCGCACTCTCGGGTCCCCGGGGTCGGCGGCGCGGATCCGCACCGCGCCGTCCCGTTCGCTGATCAGGCTGATCAGTTCCATTCCGGCGGTGGCCTCCAGGGCGCGTCGTGCGGCGGTGCGGCTGAGCGGGGCTTCCAGGATCGTCCGCCCGTTTCTTCGGATCAGCGCCCCGCCGTGTCCGGCCCGAAAGGCCGTTTGCGGGAGGGAGGTCGTCAGCTCCTCCAGTTCGGCGAAGCGGCGACCGGAGATCACCGCGACCGCCACGCCCAGGCGGGCGACCCGCGCGATTGCCTCGCGATCCCGATCGGCGATCCGCTTCTCCGGGTTCAACAGGGTGCCGTCGAGGTCGACCGCGACCAGGCGGAACGGAGGCGCCGTCACTCAGCCCGGCGGGGTGATGCCGTCCCAGACCCGAATCCGCCGAATCCGGTCGCCGGCCTCGATCTGATCCAGGATCCGGAAGCCGGTCCGGATGTGCCCGAACAGCGTGCGGCGGCCGTTCCATTGCGGCTGCGGCAGGAGCGAGATGGAAAAAGCCGATCCCGCGGCGTCCTTTCGGTCCTCGCCCAGGCTCAGGCTGCCCCGCATGAAGAGCCGCTCGTTCGCCTCGGATCGCACCGTCGGATCGTGGTCTCCGGGAGCGAGGGCGGCCGGGCCGGTCTCCACCGCGCGGTTCGGCGTCACGCCGGTGAACCGAACGCCGTTCCAGGCGCCGGCGCGGGCCTGCTCCATGAAGCGCCAGACGGTGCGGGGGGCGTCGGCAATGAAGAGCTCCACCTCGATCGTCCCGCGATCCGTGTCGATCCAGGCGACCGGCGTGAAGGGGGGGTGCAGCATCCCTTCGTAGTCGGCAGGGTCCAGCGGGGTGGCCGGCGCCGGTTCCTCCGGGCTGTCGCCGCGCCGCCGCAGGAACGCGTGCGCCTCCCGCCGGACCGGCCAGGACGGATCGGCCAGGGCGGTCCGCGCCACCTCCAGCCGGTCGCTCTCCGGGCCGCGCCGGAGGAGGGCGCGAAGCGCCGCCAGGCGGAAACCGGGATCCGGAGCGGTGTCCGAGGCGGCGCTGCGGCGGAGCTGTGCTTCGACATCCGCCCAGCCGGAGTCATCGAGCTGGCCGGAGATGGACGCGAGCGCTCCGGCAGCCGCGGCGCGTTCCGTTACGGAGACGGCGTTGAGATGCGCCGTCAAGGCCGCGGTCACGGCCTCGAGGTTCCCGGAGCCGGTGGGGAAGGCCGCGGCGTGGTGGGCGAGGGCGGCCAGCGCCGCGGTGCGCACCCCGGCGTCGGCGTCGGGAAGCAGGCTGCGGATCAGGAACCCCCGGATGCGGGCATCGGGGATCCCCGCCAGCGCGTGGGCGGCCGCGGCCCGACCGGCGGGTTCGCGGTCGGACCAGCCGGAGAGGAGCAGGAAGAACCCGGCCCGATCCTGGCGGTAGAGCGCCGGGAGCGCTCCCGCCCGGGTGGCCGCGCCGGGCGCCTGAAGAAGATCCAGGAGATCCGGCGCGGCGGCGGGGTAGGGAACCCGGGCGAGGGCTGCGAGGGCCGCCCGCCGAATGAGCGGGATCTCGTCGTGAAGCGCCCGGGCGAGGGCGGGGCCGGCGCCGTCGGGCACGGGATGCCCGGCCTCCGCAAGCCGGGACACGGCCCGAATCGCCTCCACCCGCACGGTGGGATCCGGATTGACCCACTGCCCGGCAAGCGCCGCTGCCAGACCCGGGGCGTCCGGTCCGGCCTCGGCGGCAATTCGGGTGATCCCGCGAAGCCCCATCAACCGCACGACCGGGTCGGAAGATGCCGCGTGCGCCCGGTACAGCGAAAGGAGGTCGGTACGCGCCAGTTGCGCCGCGGTCCATGCGGCGGCCCACCAGCCGGTCACCGGCGATCCGTCCGGGGTCTGGAGAAGGCGTGCCGCGTCCGGCGACGGGAGAGAACGCGACGCCTGTCGCGTCGGGGCTCCGGTGCCCGCGAGCGCGTAGAGAGTGAGCCGGACGCCGTCGTAGGAGCTGCGGCGCTGCGATGCCTCCACGTTCTCCCGCCAATCAGGAAAGCCCCGAGCCCCGGAAAGGACCTCCTCGAGCCGGCGCCCCACGAGGTCGGCGGCGGCTTCTCCCTGGCGCCCGATCGCCTCGATGGCCTTTTCCTGGACCAGTGTGGACGGATCCGCGAGCGCCGCGGTGAGCGCGGCGATGGCTTCCTCGGGGAGAGGGTCCTCCAGGATTCCCAGGGCGAACGCGGCGGCGGCGCGGACGGCGCCGGCGCCGTCGTGGGCCAGAGCGTCGACAAGGGGCGCCACCGCGGGGGGGCGTCCGATCCGTCCGAGCGCGAGCGCGGCCTGGCGACGCACCTCGTGGCTCGGGTCACCGATGCGGGCGGCGAGCCATCCGTCCCCGAAAGAGCGCATGTCCTCGAGCGCGGCGATCCGGACGAGCGCCTCGCGCGTCCGGTCCGATGGGCCTCGGCCCGTCTGCCCCTCGGGGGTTGCCGCGGCCGGAACGGGTCCGAAGAGGCCGGCGGCGGCAACGGCTGCCGCCAGGTGGCCCTTCAACGGCTTCGGCGACCCGTCGCTCAGCCCGGCGCCTTGAGGGTGAGGCTGTCGAGCGTATGGCGCCGGATCACGTCATGGCGGAGCGCGAAACCGAAGCCCGGGCCTGTGGGCGGGGTGATGCCCCCATCCCCGTCCACGATCACCGGCGGCTCGATGATCTCTTCGACGAAGTAACGCTCGGAGGCGGAGACGTCGCCCGGCATGGTGAAGCCGGACAGGGTGGAGAGATGAATGTTGTGCGCCCTCCCCACACCGCTCTCGAGCATGCCGCCGCACCAGACCGGAACCCCCGCCTCTTCGGCGAGACGGGAGATGTCCCGCGCCGACGAGAGTCCGCCCACCCGGCCCGCCTTGATGTTGATGATCCGGCAGGCGCCCATGGCGATGGCCCGCCGGGCGTCGCCCCTGGAGTGGACCGACTCGTCGAGGCAGATGGGCGTCCGGATCCGGGCCTGGAGGGCGCGGTGGTCCCACATGTCGTCGTGGGCCAGCGGCTGCTCGATCATCGTGAGCCCGAACTGGTCCAGTTCCTGGAACAGGGGAATGTCGTCCAGCGAATAGGCGCTGTTGGCGTCGACCATGAGCGGCGCTTCGGGAAACCGCTCCCGAACCCGGCGCACCACGTCGAGGTCCCAGCCCGGCTTGATCTTGATCTTGATGCGGCGGTAGCCCCGGTCGAGTTCCATCCCGATCTTCTCGAGCAGGTCCTCCACCGTGTCCTGGATGCCGATGGAAACGCCCGAGAGGATCCGGTCGCGTTCGCCGCCCAGCACGGCGGAAAGCGGCGCCTCCTGCATGCGCGCCCAGGCGTCCCAGCAGGCCATCTCGATCGCGGCCTTCGCCATGTTGTGGCCGCGGACCCGGGCGAACGAGGGAAGCACCTCGTCGGGATGCCCGTACGTCGCGTCTGCCGCCAGCGGCCAGAGGAAGTCACGGATGACGTGCCCTGCGGTCCGGACCGTTTCCGGGGAGTAGCCGGGCGACCAGTCCGCCACGCACTCCGCCCATCCGGTCACGTCGTCCACCCGGGCTTCGAGGAGGAGAAACCGCTGGTCGGTGACCCGCGCGAAGCTCGTCTCGAAGGGATGCTTCAGGTCGAGCCGCATCTCGCGGATCGTCAAACGCCGGAGCTTCATGAGACGGCGCGCATCTTATGCGGCCGGTTATGCGGCGGGGCAGGGGCCCGGCTCTAGAATGCGGGACGGCGGCAGGAACCGGCTCTTGAGGCGCGTCGGCCGCAGACCTTCATGACCTCGGGGATCCGCAGCCTTTCCATCCTCGGCGCGACCGGGTCGGTCGGGACGACGACCCTGGAGGTCGTGGACCGGCTTCCCGGACGCTTCCGGGTGGCCGCGCTCGCTGCCGGCCGTTCCGGCGGGCGCCTCGCCGCTCTCGTCTGCCGCTACCGGCCTGAGGTGGTCGCCCTCGGGGCGCCCGGGGAGGCAGAACGATTCGCGGAGAGGTTTCGCCGCGAGCTGCCCGAGGTTGCAATCGTGGGGGGCCCCGCAGGTCTGGAGCGGGCGGCGACGTGGCCGGGCGTCGACACGGTCATGTCGGCCATCGTCGGCGCTGCGGGACTGCGCCCAACCCTCGCCGCGCTCGAGGCCGGCCGCACCGTGGGCCTCGCCAACAAGGAATCGCTGGTGGCGGCCGGGGCGGTCATGGCCCGGGCTGCGGAAGCCAGCGGGGCCCGGCTCATCCCGGTGGACAGCGAACATGCCGCCATCCACCAGTGCCTCGCCGGCCGGAGGGATCCCCCGGTGCGGCTCTGGCTGACCGCGTCTGGCGGTCCCTTTCGCGAAGCCTCCCGCTTCCGGCTCGACGCCGTGACGCCGGAGACGGCGCTCCGTCATCCGACCTGGAAGATGGGCCCGAAGATCAGCATCGACTCCGCCACCCTGATGAACAAGGGGCTCGAGATGATCGAAGCCCGCTGGCTCTTCGGCCTTCCTCCGGAGGACATCCGGGTGGTCGTGCACCCACAGTCCATCGTGCACTCCATGGTCGAGTTCGCGGACGGCTCGTTCCTCGCGCAGCTCGGGACGCCGCACATGCGCATCCCGGTGCAGTACGCGCTCACCTGGCCGGAGCGGCTTCCCAGCGGGATCGATCCGCTCCGATTCGATGAGCCGCTCGACCTCCGCTTCGAGCCTCCGGACCGGGACCGCTTTCCCTGTCTCGTGCTTGCCGAGCAGGCGCTCGCCGCCGGCGGCGACGCCCCGGCGGTCCTCAACGCCGCGAACGAAGTCGCGGTGGCCGCCTTTCTCGACCACCGCCTTGACTTCCCCGGCATTCCGGCGGTCGTCGGCGCCGTCCTCGGCGCCCACGCGCCGCGGGAGCCGGAGAACCTCGAGGCGGTCGCCGCCGCCGACGCCTGGGCGCGGGGGCAGGCCCGTGAAGAGGTGCGCCGCCGCCCAGCGTCGAAGACTCCGCTCCCGCTCGCCGCGCCATGCTGACGATCCTCGCCTTCATCTTCGTCGTCGGGACGCTCGTGGTCATCCACGAGCTCGGTCACCTGGTGGCGGCCCGGATCGTGGGAGTGCGGGTCACGACCTTCGCCATCGGCTTTCCCCCGAACATCTTCCGGCGTCGGATCGGCGAAACGGACGTCACCATCGGACTCCTGCCGCTCGGCGGTTACGTCCGGATGGCCGGCGGCGCGCCGGGCGAGGGAACCGACGACCCGAGGGAGATCCAGAACCGGACCCGAGGGGAGCGCCTCGCGATCCTGCTGGCCGGGCCGGCGATGAACCTCATCCTGGCCATTCTGATCATGGCCGGCCTCTTTCTTGTCGGTCTCGACCGCCGGGTCGGCCTCTCGGACCCGCCTCTGGTCTCGTACGTGGCCGCGGACTCTCCCGCCGGAGAGGCCGGGATCCGGGAGGGCGACCTCATCAAGGCGGTGGACGACGCCCTGGTGTCCGACTGGCGGGCGCTCCTTGAGGAAGTGGCGATCCGGGGCGACCGGGAAGCGGACTTCCGCGTCGAGCGCGGCGGCATGGATCGGACCTTGCCGGTGCAGATCCGCTCCATCGGGCCCGACGCCTTCGGGGACGCCGGCGTCTGGCCTCCGGCCCCCCCGCTGATTGGGTTGGTGGCGCCGGATACTCCCGCGGCTGCCGCCGGCGTCGAGCCTGGCGACCTCATTGTTTCCGTCGATGACGAGCCGGTGGGCAGCACGCAGGAAGTGTCGGCCCTGGTTCGCGCCGGCGGGATCCGGCCGATCGGATTCGGGATCGAGCGCGAGGGCCGCCCCCTCCCGCTCACGATCACGCCCGAGTGGTTCGAGGACCCGGCCACCGGGGAGCGCTGGCCGCGCATCGGAGTGCAGTTCCAGCCACCCTTCCGGCGGGTGCAGGCGGAATCGGTGCCCGACGCGCTCCGGGAGGCAACGATCGAGACGACGCGCTGGGCGACGCTGACCCTGGGGGCCCTGGGACGGATCTTCGGGGGAGACGGCTCGGTGCGCCAGCTCTCGGGGCCGATCGGGATCGCGCAGGCATCCGGGGAGGCGATCCGCCGCGGCGCCGGCGAGACCCTCATGCTGATGGCCATCATCAGTCTCAGCCTGGGGCTGCTGAACCTGTTGCCGGTGCCGGTTCTGGATGGCGGCCAGATTGCCGTCCTGCTGGTCGAGACGGTTGCCCGGCGGGACCTCAGCCTGCGTTTTCGGCAGCTCCTGATGTACGCCGGCGCCGCGTTCATGCTGCTCGTTTTCGTGGTGGTGATCTACGTCGATCTCTCGAAGCTGTAGGCCGCGGCGGACCTCCGGCGGGAGGTGCCCGCACTGCTAGAGTGCGGCGTTGTGCCCGCGAGTCCCGTCCTCGGCGCCATCCCCGAGGAGGCGGAGACGGCTGAGACCCTGCGGCGGGTGGACCGGACCCGCCTGCCGCTCCACGTGGCGGTGATCATGGACGGCAACGGCCGCTGGGCCCGGGCCCGCGGCCTGGAGCGGATCGAAGGCCACGCCGCCGGAGTCGAGGCGGTGCGGGACACCGTCGAGGGCGCGGCTCGACTCGGCCTCTCGGCGCTCACCCTCTTCGCCTTCTCCATCGAGAACTGGAGCCGGCCCGCCGAGGAAGTTGCAGTCCTCATGGAGCTGGTGCGGAAGTACCTGCGGCTGGAGACGGACAACCTGGTGGCGAACGACATCCGGTTCTGGCCCATCGGCCGTCTTCACGGGCTTCCCGGCCCGGTCCAGGCCAGCCTTGAGGAGAGCGTCCTGGCCACCGCGGGGTGTCGCGGCCTGCGACTCAACGTCGCCCTCAACTACGGCGGCCGCGCCGAGATCGTGGACGCGGCGCGGCGGATCGCGGCGCGGGCCCTCAGGGACGGAGCGGTGCCGGAACTCGACGAGCTTGCGTTCGGCGACTTCCTCGAGACGCGGGGGCTTCCCGATCCGGACCTCATGATCCGCACCAGCGGCGAGGAACGGCTTTCGAACTTCCTTCTGTTCCAAAGCGCCTACACCGAATTCTGGAGCACGTCCACCTATTGGCCCGACTTCCGCCGGCGGGACCTTTACGAGGCAATCCTCGCGTTCCAGGGTCGCAACCGCCGCTACGGCGCCCTCCGCTGAGCCGCCCTCGGAACGTCGGGGAGGGGCGCGGTGGGTCCTCGCAGGAGTTTGGGTTGAGACGGATTCTCAGTGCGCTGGCCGTCGGGGGCGCCACGGTGGCGCTCTGCCTCGTTGCGCCTCCGGCCCTCCTTGCCGCCGCGATCCTGGCGGCGGCGGGGCTGGCCGCCCGAGAGGCCGCGCGGCTCGCCGGGGCCATCCTGGAGCGCCCTCCCTCCTTCGGGCGTCCGCTGACGCTGGTCCTCGTCCTGCTGTTCGCGAGCCAGGGATTTCCCTGGCCCGTGGTCCGGGAGGCGACCCCTGCGCTGCTGCTCCTCGCCGCTGCGGTTCTTGCAATGTTTCTGCCGAGGAGCCGCCGGGGCTTCGCCTGGCTCGGAGCGGCGCTCGCCATTGCGATCTGGATCGGGCTGCCGGCCGCCGCCCTCCTCGCTCTCGCGCTGCGGCCGGGAGGCGGCCCCGCGGTCCTGTTCCTGCTGGGCGTGGTCATGGTGGGCGAGGCGGCGGCGCTTGCGCTCGGCAGGCTGATCCGCGGCCCGCGTCTTTCGCCGCTGCTCAGTCCGGGGAAGACGTGGGCCGGGCTCATCTCGCAGTTGACAGCGGGCGCCGCTGTCGGCGCGCTGCTCGGGCCGGAGCTGCTGGCCGCGAGCCCGGGGCCGGCCGTCGGCGCTCTTGCCGGCGCGGTCCTTTCCGCGGTGGCGGCGCTCGGCGATCTCTTCGCTTCTTACTGGAAGCGCTCGGCCGGCGCGAAGGACACCGGCCGTTCGATCCCCGGCCACGGCGGCATGCTGGATCTGGTCGACGGGGCGCTATTCGCCGCCGTGGCCTGGCCGGGGCTGGCGCGCCTGCTTGCGCTCTGAGTCGTCGCTCGGGTAGCGCACCCGAAAAAGGCGCAGCCCGACGGCCGGGGCGCGGTGCCGCGGTCCCACGCGATCGGGGTCGTGCAGCAGGTCCCGGAGGTGCGACCGGGGCAGCCGGCCCTGGCCCACGGCCACCAGAGTTCCGACCAGCCGGCGGACCATGTAGCGCCCGAACCCCCCGGCGCTGATCTGGAAGACGGCGAAGGGGCCGCGGCGGACGAAGCGGGCTTCGGTGACGGTGCGCACCGGGCTTCTCTGCGGTTCTCCGGAGGGAGCGGTGACGAAGGCGCGAAAATCCCACCGTCCGACGCAGGCAGCCGCCGCGTCGCGCATGGCGTCGATGGAGAGGGGATCGCCCACGGCCCAGGCGAAGCGGGAACGGAGCGGGGAGGCCGGTTTTCCCGGGAGCAGGTAGTAGCGGTAGGTCTTCGAATTGCAGTCGAAGCGGGCATGGAATCCGGGGGCGACTTCGCGCGCCGTCAGGACGCGGATCGATCCGGGCAGCAGGCCGTTGAGCCCCCGCTGGAGACCCTCCGGCGGGACCTGTCCCGGGGCATCGAAGTGAACCACCTGCTGTTCGGCGTGGACGCCGGCGTCAGTGCGTCCGGCGGCCGTCACGGCGATCCGCCGCCCGCCGTCCGGCGCCGCGTGGTAGAAGCGCCGCAGCGCCCCTTCGAGCCGTCCCTGGATCGTAGGTTCGGCGGGCTGCAGCTGCCAGCCAGCGAACTCCGTTCCGTCGTACGCCAGGTCGAGTCGGATCCGCATCGCCGCCGGCCGCGAGGCCGGTTTTCTCCGGTCGCGAGGCCGGTTTTCTCCGGTCGCGAGGCCGGTTTTCTCCGGTCGTGAGGCTGGTGTCTCCGGTCGTGAGGCCGTTCTTCCAAGGCCCTTGAGGCCGGTTCCTCCGGCCGTGAGGCCGGTCATGCCGCCGGACGCTACCCCATCCGCGCGGCGGCAGGAACTCCGCCCCCCTGCTCCTTCGTAGGGAAGAGCGTAGAAACTTCCGCCTCATCGCGTCTCTTCCGTGGGGCCGAACCGAGCCTCCCGCCCACCCAAGGAGAAACCCCGTGCGTCCGTTCCGAGCGTTCCTGGTTCTGCTGGCCCTGTCCGCGTCTGCCCTCGCCGGGGCTCACCCGCCCGAGGAGAACGCCGCGCAGCCGGCGCCGCTCGAGCTGAGCCTTGATGACGCGATTTCGCAGGCCCTCGAGAACAACCTGAACGTTCGCATCTCCCGCCTGCAGCGGCAGTCGTTGGGGCTCGGTGTTTCGGCCGCCCGCCGGGTCTACACCCCGAACCTGGTCCTGGACACGAATTTCCTCGAGAGCCTGACGCCCTCGACCACCCAGCTCGACGGCGCCGAACAGAACGAACGGGACAACGTCACCTACAACCTGGGCATCCAGCAGCAGCTTCCGTTCGGGGCGCAGTACTCCGTGCGCTTCGACAACCAGCGGACGGCCACGAACAGCATCTTCACCACCTTCAATCCGAACTACCGCAGCATCCTGAATGCGCAGGTCTCCCAGCCGCTGCTGCAGAACTTCCGGGCCGATCCCCAGCGGCGCCAGATCGTGATTGCGCAAAACGGGGAGCGCCAGGCGGGCCACGACTTCCAGCGCAGCGTGCTCGACGTGCTCCGCGACGTGGAAAACGCCTACTGGGACCTGGTGTTCGCGATCCGCAGCCACGAAGTGGCGGAACAGTCGCTCGCGCTCGCAAACGACCTGCTCCGGAACAACCGGGTGCAGGTCGAGGTCGGGACGATGGCCCCGATCGACGTGCTCCAGGCGGAGGCCGAAGTGGCGACCCGGGAGGAGGCGCTGATCCTCGCCGAGGATGCGATCCGCCAGACTGAGGACGCCCTGAAGGCGCTGATCCGCGATCCGGACAGCCCCGGCTTCTGGGATGACGTTCTGACGCCGACTGACTCGCCCAGCGTGGAGGACTACGCGATCGAGATGGAGGATGCGATCCGGGTCGCCCTGCAGCGCCGCCCTGAATTGAGCACCGCCCGCGTGCAGCTCGACACGAACCAGTATGACGTGCGGTACTTTCGCAACCAGACGCTCCCCAGCGTGGATCTCGTCGGCGCCGTCCAGCTCACCGGGGTCGGCGGGACCCAGTACATCCGGGAGGGCTTCTTCGGGCCCGCGACCGACGTGATTCCGGGCGGCTATGGGGATGCCCTCTCCCAGCTCACCGGCTTCGATTACCGGGACTGGCAGCTTGGCCTGAGCTTTTCCTACCCCATCGGACCGAACGTCGCTGCCGCGAACCACCAGCAGGCCCAGATCGATCTGAACCGTCAGCGGGACACGCTGCGGCAGCAGGAAGTCCTCGTCGCCCAGGAGGTGCGCACCGCGGTCCGCCAGGTGCAGACGAACCGGCGCCGGATCGACGCCAGCCGCGTGGCGCGGGAACTCGAGGAGGAGCGCCTCGACGCCGAACAGAAGAAGTTCGAGGTCGGGATGACCACCAGCTACTTCATCGTGCAGGCCCAGCGCGACCTGGCCCAGGCGCGCGCCAACGAACTCCAGGCCATCATCGACTACAACAAGGCCATCGTCGCCGCCGAGCGCGCCCAGGGAACCCTCATCGAGCGCTCCCGCGTCACGATCCGCTGATCCGGCAGAGCTCGCACGGGGCGGCGCGGGCATGGCGCGGGCAGCCTTCCACGATCCCCAGCCGGCTGAGCGCGAAGTCGTACTTCGTCGGATCCTCGGGATCGAGCAGCGCCAGCCCCCGCGTCAGGTCGAGCGCCGCGCCCCACCCCGGCGTCCGCCGGGACGTCAGCCGCAGCCGTCGCGCGATCCGGAACATGTGGACGTCGAGGGGGACCACGAGCTCGCTGGGCCGGAGGCAGCGCCACAGACCGAGGTCGAGGTCGTCCGGCCCGCGCACCATCCAGCGCAGGAACATCGCGGTGCGTTTCGCAGCCGAGGTTCGGGGGCTGGAAAAGAAGAACCGCGGCCCCGGCCAGGGCGGGTCCGGTCCGGCGCGGCGCCCGAGGCAGGCCATCGCGGCGCCGCGAAACCGTTCGATCGCGCCGGCGAGGTCGCGATCCGCCTCTCTGCCCGCGATGCCCGTGGCGAAGGCCCGCTGCAGGCTGCCGTGCCGGGCGAGCAGGCGCCCGATCGCCCGCCCCAGCGTCACTACGTCGCGTCCGCGGATCCAGCGGTGGCGGAAGCCGTCGAGCGAAGTGAAATCGGGGGCCTCCGCCAGCGCGCTGACAAAACGTGCCGGCCGGGGACCGGTCCAGCGGAACACCCGTTCCAGTGAGGTGACGATCGAGCGGGCATTCCCGAAGGCCAGCGACGCGGCCAGGAACGCCGCAACTTCCTGATCGGCCGGATCGGCGAAACGCCGGGGAAACTGCAGCGGGTCGGAGGCCAGGCTCGCGGCGCCGTGGCGGCGGAATACCTGCTCCACCGCCTCCTGCCAGCCCGGGGGCGGGCCGGGCGCCCGCGTCCGCGGCAGGCCGGTTACCCGCGCAGAATCGCGCGGCCGCCCACGAAGACGCCGGCGGGTTGTCCGGTCAACTCGCATCCGCCGAAGGGCGTGTTGCGGCCCAGGCTGCGGAAGGATTTCGGGCGCACGACCGCGGACGCCTCGAGGTCGAGGAGGGTGAGGTCGGCCGGGCTGCCGGGCTTCAGATCGCCGCCCGGCAGTCCCAGGATGCGGCGTGGCCCGGTGGACAGCAGGCGGACGGCGCGCCCGAGGGAAATCAGGCCGGGACGCACCAGCCGGTCCAGGACCAGACCGACCGCCGTCTCCAGCCCCACGATGCCGAAGGGGGCGTTCTGGAAGCTGCGGCATTTCTCGTCCTCGTGGTGCGGGGCGTGATCCGTGGCGATCGCGTCGATCGTTCCGTCGGCGATGGCGCCGAGCAGCGTCTGCCGATCCACCTCCGCGGCGAGGGGCGGCTTCATCTTCGCGGCGGTGTCGAAGGACCCGACCGCCTCGTCGGTCAGAAGGAGGTGGTGGGGCGTGGCCTCGGCGGTGACCCGGATTCCGGACGCCTTCGCCCGGGCGACCGCCGCCACGGCGCGCGCGGTGGAGATGTGCGCGATGTGCAGCCGGGCGCGGGCCACTTCCGCGAGGCCGATGTTGCGCTCCACGGCCAGGTACTCGGAGGCGGACGGGATCCCCGGGAGCCCGATGCAGGTTGCGAATGCCCCCTCGCGCATCACGCCGTCGCCGGTAAGTTCGAGCGTCTCGCAGTGCTCGATCACCGGAAGGTCGAAGTAGCGGGAGTACTCCAGGGCCCGCAGCATGACCGCGGGGTTGACGATGGGAAGGCCATCGTCGGACACGGCGACCGCGCCGGCGCGGGCGAGGGCGCCGAACTCCGAAATCCGCTCCCCCCGCATGCCCCGGGTCGTCGCCGCGATCGGGTGAACGCGGGCGCCTCCGGCTTCCTGCCCCAACCGGCGAATGTGGGTGGTGATCGCCGGGCTGTCGTTCACCGGATCGGTGTTCGCCATGCAGCCCACATCGGTGAATCCGCCCGCCGCCGCCGCTGCTGCGCCCGTTGCGACGGTTTCCCTGTACTCGTGGCCGGGCTCACGGAAGTGGACGTGCATGTCGCAAAAGCCCGGAGCGATGACGAGCCCTCCGGCATCGAACTCCCGATCTCCCCGTTCCGCGGCTTCCGGGCCGATGCCGGCGATCCGCCCCCGGGCGAGACGGAGGTCGGCAACCGCATCGAGGCCGGCGACCGGGTCGACCAGCCGGCCTCCGCGGATCAGGAGCGCTTCAGTCACGTCGCCGCCTGCCCCGAGGCCGCCCTCGCGCGATCTCGGCGAGGACGGCCATGCGCACCGCAACACCGTTCCGCACCTGTTCAAGGATCACCGATCGGGGGCCGTCGGCCACCGCCGAAGAGATCTCGACCGCGCGGTTCAGCGGTCCCGGATGGAGCACGATCGCGTCCCGGGTGGGGCGAAGCCGCTCCTCGGTCAGCCCGAATTCATGGAAGTACTCGCGCCGGGAGGGGATGAAGGAATCGTGCATGCGCTCGTGCTGGATGCGCAGCACCATCACGGCATCCGCGCCGCGCAGCGCTTCTTCCACGCTCGGCCGGGGCTCCACGCCGAGCCGTTCGAGCCCGGGCGGCATCAGCGTGGGCGGGCCGGCGCAGCGCACCCGGGCGCCGAGCATGGTCAGCAGCAGGGCATTCGAGCGGAAGACGCGGCTGTGCAGCAGGTCGCCGATGATCGCCACCGTGAGGCCGCGCACGCGGCCTCGATGCCGGCGAATGGTGAACGCGTCGAGGAGAGCCTGGGTGGGGTGCTCGCTGATTCCGTCCCCGGCGTTCACCACGGAGGCGGTGGGGATCTCCCGGGCGAGCAATTCCGGAATCCCCGACTCGCGGCTGCGGGTCACGATGATGTCGGGGGCCATCGCCGCCAAGGTGCGGGCGGTGTCGAGGAAGGTCTCTCCCTTGCTGAGCGAGGACGAGGCCGAGGCGAACGCGAGCGGTTCCGCCGAGAGGCGCTTTGCCGCCAGCTGAAACGAGGAACGGGTGCGGGTGGAGGGCTCCCGGAAGAGCAGCACCACCGTGCGGCCGAGCAGGGCCGGCGTCCGGGGCACCGGCTGATCGGCGACGTCGAGATAACGGGGCGCCTCGTCGAGGATCGCGCGCGCCTGCCCCACCGGGAGGCCCCGGATGCGGAGCAGATGCCTCACCGGCCATCCGCTCCCGCGTCGATCCGAAACACCCCGTCCTCGCCGTCCTCCTCCTCCAGACGGACCCGGATGAACTCGCCGGGGCGGGCTTCCACCGTCAGCCCCACGAAGTCGGGAGCGATGGGGAGCTCGCGGCCGCCCCGGTCGACCAGCACCGCGAGCCGCACCGCGCGCGGCCGCCCGAAATGGGAGAGCGCGGTGAGCGCGGCCCGCACCGTCCGGCCGGTAAACAGCACGTCATCCACGAGCAGGATCCGCCGCCTCTCCATGGCGAAGGGGATGGAAGTCTTGCCGACCCGGGGGATGCCCCGGTCGTGGATGTCGTCGCGGTAGAGATTGATGTCCAGCTCCCCCAGGGCCACATCCTTCCGCCCCCGCTCTTCGAGTTGCCGGGCAACGCGCAGCGCCAGCGGAACACCGCGGCGCCGGATTCCGAGAAGGGCGAGGGGGGCGGGCACTTCGGCGGCGATCCGCCGCGCCAGGCGGTCCACCGCCGCTCCCAGCTCCGAGGCTGCGAAGATCCTCCCAATCCCCGGGGAAGCGCGGGCGGGAGCTGGCATGGCGGCCCGAATCCTATGGTGACCGCGCCCCGCTCCGGCGCAGCGCGGCCAGCGCCTGTCGGAGGTCGTTCGGGAGCGGGGCTTCGAACGCGACCGGCGTTCCCGTCCTCGGGTGGGCCAGGCGAATGCTTGCGGCGTGGAGCGCGGGGCGGTCGTGTCGGAGGAGCCGCCGCAGGGCCGCCCCCGCGATCCCTCCGCCGCGACGGGGCGCGCCCGGTCCGTAGAGGGCATCGCCAGCGATCGGGAAACCGATTCCGGCCAGGTGCACCCGGGCCTGGTGAGTCCGTCCGGTCACGAGGCGCACCGCGGCGAGGGTGGCGAGGGGCAGGTGCTCGATCGGTTCCACTTCGGACTCGGCGGCGCGGGCGTTCCGGCCCCGGCAGCGGAACCGGCGCCGGTACTGCGGGTCGCGTCCGATGGGCGCGAGAATCCGCTGCCGCGCGCGCAGCGTTCCGAGAACCAGCGCCAGATAGCGTTTTTTCACCTCCCGGCGGGCGAACCCGGCTGCGAGGCGAAGTCGGACCGCTTCGGTGCGGGCGGCCAGCAGGACGCCGCTCGTGCCGCGATCGAGGCGGTGAACCAGCCCCGGCCGACCGGGGGGGCCTACCCGTGCCATCTCCGGATAGCGGTGCAGGAGTCCGTTCGCGACGGTGCCGCCCGGATGGCCCGGTCCCGGATGCACGACGAGGCCGGCGGCCTTGTTGAGAACCACGAATTCGGGTTCTTCGTGAAGCACCTCCAGCGGGACCGGTTCGGCTTCGATGGGGTCCGACTCGCCCGGCGGCCGCCCGAGCGGCGCCGGTCCGCCCTCGGGAAGATCGACGGCGAGATGCTGTCCGGCGCGCACCCGCCGCCCGGGGGGCCGCTCCCGCCCGTCGAGCCGGACGATCCCGGCCGCGATCCAGCGGCCCACTTCGGTGCGGCTGAGCTCGGGAAGACGGCGAGCCGCGGCGATATCGAAGCGGTCGCCTTCCTCGCCCGCGCCGATCACGTCTTCCCGAAGGCCCTGCTCCGCCACCCCTTCAGGTGGTGCGCCGGCGGAGGACCGACCCGATCGCGAACGCCGCGGCGAGCAGCACGATCCCCAGTGCCTGCGACGTCGAGAGGGGCCCGTCGAAGGGGGAGCCGCGCGGGTCTCCCCGAAAGAACTCGATGAAGAAACGCGCCACCGAGTAGAGGGCAAGCCAGGTGACGAAGAGCTGGCCCTCGAAACGGCGCCTCGGAGCCAGCCAGAGAAGGAACCCGAAGAGCGCCAGTTCCACACCGGCCTCATAGAGCTGGGTGGGATGCAGGGGCGTATGCAGCGGGACGCCGGTTACCTCGTTCGCGTAGACGTCGCTGAACGTGACGCCTGTGAGTCCCTCGGTCGGCGTCCCGTAGCAGCAGCCGGCGGCAAAGCATCCGAGCCGGCCCGTGCAATGGCCGAGCGCGATCGAGGGCGCGAGGAGGTCTCCTCCATTCCACACCGAAATCCCCCGGGCGCGAAAGAACCAGATCGCTGCCGCGGCAGCGCCGAGGAAACCCCCGAAGAAGACGCCGCCGGCCCCGAGGAATCCCAGCGGGTTCTGCAAGAAGCGCTCCGGGTTCAGCAGGATCAGGAGGGCCTTGGCCCCGACGAGCGCCCCGAGCACCAGCCAGATGCCGAGGTCGTAGATGTCGCGCGAGTCGATCCGGTACCGATGGCTGCGGCGCGCCGCGACCCACAGCCCGAGGATGAAGCCGCCGAACAGGAGGAGGCCGTAGCTGTGGAGGATCGGGTGCACCGTCATCCCGAACGCCTCGAGCGGGCCGAAGTCGGCGATCTTCGGGAACACGCTGCCTCAGCCCGCGGCGTCCGCCCGTCGGGCCCGGCGCCACTCCACGACGCCGTCGAGCAGCATGAGGATCACGCCGGAGGAGATGGCCGCGTCGGCCACGTTGTAGGTCGGCCAGTGGGAGGTTCCCACGTACATGTCGATGAAATCCACCACGTAGCCGAGCGCGACCCGGTCGGCGATGTTCGAGGCGGCGCCCGCGAGCAACGCCGCGAGCCCGATTCCGGTGAGGAAGGGCAGCGGACGCGACTTCACCGCGAAGATGACGATGGCGACGAGGAGCCCGGCCGAGAGGCCGGTCAGGAGCAACGGCTTGCCGGCGAAGTCCGCTCCATCGAGCATCCCGAACGCGATCCCGCTGTTATGAACCAGGCTGAATTGCAGATGATTCGGGATCACCTGCACCGCGCCGTCAACGAGCCGCTCCGAGGCCAGCCACTTCGTGATCCGGTCCAGTACGGCGATGCCCGCGAAGAGGGCCGCTGGCAGCCACCCCCGCCCACCGTCGATCAACTGCATCAGGGTTGCGCCGGATTCTACTCACCCCCAAACAGGGCGTACGGGCCGCATAATCCGAATGCTTTCGCGCCCGAATCGCGTCCCGGGCGCCCCGTTTCCTTCATGAGTTACCGCATCCGCGACCTCGCCGGCATGGAGGACATGCAGGAGTGCGAGCGCATCCAGAAGGAGGTCTGGGGGTTCTGCAACCTCGACGTCGTCCCCGCGGGACTCGTGTCGGTGATGGGCAACTACGGGGCGATCTCGGCCGGGGCCTTCGTCGGTGACCGAATGGCGGGATTCGTGAGCGGCTTTCCGGCGTTCGACAGAGGAGGGCCGTTCCACCATTCCCACATGCTGGCGGTCCGCCGCGAGTACCGCGGAGCGGGCCTCGGCATCGCCCTCAAATGGGCTCAGGCCGACCGGGTGCGGGAGCGGGGGATCCGCCGCATCAACTGGACGTTCGACCCCCTCCAGGCCCCGAACGCGAACCTGAACATCAACCGGCTCGGCTGTCTGGCCTGGGTCTACCGGATCAACGTGTACGGACACAGCCAGAGTCCCCTGCATGGTGGCATCCCGACCGACCGGCTGGAGCCGGAATGGCTTCTCGACACGGAGCGGGTGCGCCGCGCGCGGCGGAACGAAGGGAGGCTCCCGCCCGGAATTCCGGAGCTTCCGAGGGTCAACCGCGTGCGGGCGCGGAACGATGGACTCCCCGAGAGCACGGAACCGGTGGTGCCGGGAGCCGCCGCCCCGCCGCCCGAGGTCCTGCTGTTCATCCCTCCCCGCATCCGGGAGATCCTGAAGGCCAACGTGGGGCTCGCCGTCGACTGGAGGCTCAAGACCCGCGCCGCTTTCACGGCCCTCTTCGAGCGGGGCTACCAGGTCACCGCCTTCCACCGCGACGGCGAGCGAACGGCCTACCGCCTCACCCGGCCCCGCGTCCGTCGAGGGGGCGCGGCGGCCGGCTGACGCTCTGGGTCCAGCGCGGGGGGCGCTTTTCCAGGAAGGCGCGCATGCCCTCCTGGGCGTCGGGCTCCCCGGCGTTCCCGCACATGACCGCGGACATCGCGCCGGCCGCCTCGTCGAGCGGCATCGCGATCTGGCGGTAGAAGGCGCGTTTTCCCAGCGCCACCACGTACGGGCTCGCGGCGGCGATCCGCTCGGCGAACTTCTGGCTGGCTGCTTCGAGGTCCGTCGCATCCACGACCCGGTTCACGAGGCCCCACGCGAGGGCCTTGTCCGCGTCCACGAATTCGCCGGTGAGCAGCATCTCGAGCGACTGCTTGCGGCCGATCGTCCGGCTGAGCTGCACCATCGGGGTGGAACAGAAGAGCCCGATCCGCACGCCGGGGGTGGCGAACCGGGCGCCCCGCGCCGCCACCGCGAGATCGCAGGCGGCGACGAGCTGGCAGCCGGCGGCGGTCGCGGTGGCGTGCACCTCGGCAATCACCGGCTGGGGGAGTTCCTGGACAGTGCGCATGAGCCGGCGGCAGGCGTCGAGGACGCGGCGGTGCGTCCCGGGGTCAGCTCCCACCATCTCGGGCAGAAAGTGGCCCGCTGACCAGGCCGGGCCTCGCGCGGCCAGCACCACGGCGCGGGTGCGCTCGTCGGCAGCAGCCCGGCAGAGGGCCGCTTCGAGCGCCTCCATCATCGCAAGCGAGAGCGCGTTGCGTTTTTCCGGCCAGCGCATTTCGATGCGCGCCGCCGGTCCCTGCCAGCCGAGATCGACGAGCGGGTTGGCCATCAGCCTTCCTTCGGCCCCCCGGAACTCAGGAACGGGGCGACCTGATCGGGCCGGGGCGGCGCGGTGAGCAGGCTGCCGAGGATCAGCCCCGTCAGCGAGGCGACCGCGGCCGGGTAGACCACGTAGTCGTATTCCGTGGGGAGGAACCCGATGCGCTCCACGCCGAGCGAGTTCAACGCCGAGAACAGCAGCGTCGTCGCGATCCCGGCCGAAATCGAGATCACGCCGCCGGCGGGGCTGGCCCGCTTCCACAGGAAGGCGGCGAGGAGAGCCGGCGTCACCGCCGCGCCGACCATGGTGTAGGCGTACAGCGCCATGTCGAGGATGCTCTCGAAGCGGGTGGTCAGGAGGAGCGCCACCGCGGAGAGTCCGATCATGGCAAGGCGCTGGAAGCGGATCACCGTCCGGGAATCCGCGCCAGGGCGCAGGAACCGCTGGTAGACGTCCCGCGCCAACCCGGTCGATGGGACGAGGAGGAACGTGGTCGCCGTCGAAAAGATGATGGCCACCGCACCCGCGAGGAGCAGGCACCCCGCCAGCATGGGCAACCCGTGGCGGGCGAAGCTCAGCAGCACCGTCTCGGTTGCCCCCCGGTCGAGACTCCCGTCCGGTCCCCGGAAGGCGGGGTCGTTCCAGAGGTCGGCGGCGGCGAAGATGGCCGTGGCGTCGATGAGGACTTCGATGAGGACGACCCCGACGATCATCCCGATGACGGCCTTCCGGGCCGCGGCGCCGGACCGGGCGGCGTAGAACTTCTGGTACATCCCGCTCTCCCCGAGCAGGAGCAGCATCGTCGGCAGGAAGAGCCCGAGCGCTGCGGAAATTCCGAGCCGGCCCGTGACGGTGAAGTGCGTCTCCGGGAGCGCGGTGGTCAGACCTTCGGCTCCCCCGGCCGCGAAGTAGGCGATCGGGGCGGCGATCACGATGCTCGCGATGATGATGATCCCGTTCACCACGTCGAGCCGGAGCACCGAGATCATCCCCGCGCTCACCGCGAAGACGGTCACGAGCACGGCCACGATCGCCATGCCCGCTTCGGGAGCGAGGCCGGGGACCAGGATGTTGAGGAGCCGGCCGCCGCCGACGAACTGATAGCCGGCGATCGTCAGGTAGGCGATCGCGATCGCCACGGTGCCGAGTACCCGGGCGGCGGGGTGGTAGCGCCGCTCGAGCAGGTCGGGAACGGTGTACTCGGCGATCCGCCGCACGCGGGCGGCAAGGAAGAAGACGAGGGCGATGCCTACCCAGGCCCCGGCGCTCATCCACAGCGCCGAAAACCCTTCGCGGAAAGCGCGGCCGGCGCCTCCGAACAGGCTCCCGGACCCGATCCAGGTGCAGACCAGGGTGCCGACGAGCAGTTGCCAGGACGCCGACCGGCCGGCGACCATGAAGTCGTCCTGGGTGTGCACCGTCCTCGCGCGGCGCAGCGCGATGAAGACGAGCAGCCCGAGGTAGCCGAGAACCGCGGCGATGTACGCCATGGGGGGCGATGCTACCGAAGGGTCCGGGGCCGGGACCCTTCAGGCAACGGGGCGTACCGGCTCAGTCTTCCTGTCCGTCGGTGGACACCCCGGGCGGCGCCGGGGCGGGGCGGCGGCGCAGTTCAGCCACCAGCATCCGGACCACCGAGCCGTAGCTCTTGGCTCCATCCGGAATCCGCATCGTCCGCAGATAGGAATCGTTCACCCGGCGTGCGGCTCCGCGGATCATTCCGCGGTACTGGGCCCAGAACTCGTTCAGGGTGTCGAGGTCGAGGCGCGGGCCGGGACCGAGGGCTCCCCACGCCCGGGCCTGGTCCTCCTCGTCGGCGCGGCGCGCGGCCGCGAGCAGGTGGCGGGCGGCGAAGAACGACCCCGCGTAGGAGAGGTACGGGTGGCCGTGAACGCGGGAGAGCGCGAGGTAGGCGGCGAAACTGGCCTCTCCTTCGTGGGTGATGCCGCGTTGGTGCGCCTTCTCGTGAGCAGCGGTAAAGACAACGGCCACGTCCGGGGGGCCGGTGTTCACCGTGGGCTCCCCGGTGAACGGAACGAAGATGCCGCTCACGCCGAGCCGCGACATGAGGCCGGAGAGCGCAGCGGGCTTCACCGGCGCCGTCGCCCCGGGGCCAGGGTCGCCGGGAAGCCCCAGTCGGACGAAGGCGTCGTCGAGGGCGGCGCTGAGCTCGCGGTATCCCAGCGGGCTCCGGGAAACCTGGTGGACAGAGAGGCCCGCCAGCCGGTGCCACCGCGTGGTCTCCGCCGCCACCCGTTCCGCGAGCCGCGCCACCTCCCGGGATTCGATGCTTTGGGTGGTGAGTCCGAGTTGGGGTTCGAGTCGGTGGCGGGCGTAGTGCATGCCCCAGACCAGCACGAAGATCGCGTAGAGCGCCCCCGCGCTGGCCGCCACAAGGAGACCCAGGTGGGCGAGCTGCCGCAGGCGCCCGGGACCCGGCGCCGCGCCGTCCGCCGCCTCCGTTCGTGCCGGCCGCCGGACGAGGCGGACGAGGCGGAGGCCGAGTCGGACCAGGACGAAGAGGGCGGCGGCGCCGGTCATCAGCTCCGCCAGCGAAAACGGCACGAGCCCGCTGATCCACGCGAAGGCGCCCACCACCACGGGGTAGACGTGGCCGGCATACAGCGCTTCGACCGATTCCGGAAACACGGTTCCCAGCTGGAAGATGCCCAGGGCCAGCGCGCCGGCGAGCGCCGCCCCGACCAGCAGGCGGCGTTTCCCGAGCCGGAACCTCATAAATCGCACGAAGTCAACTGTACCGGTCCCCCCGTCCTCCGGCGTCACTGATCCGGGCCCGTTCCGAAGGCGCCCGCGGCCAGGACCGATGCCGTCCACGCACGGCGCAGGTACCGGCTCGCCAGGGGATCGAAGCCGATCCCCGGAGCGGTCAGGAGCCGCCGGTTCAGACTGGCCGCCATGAGCCCGGTTCGGGTGTGGGGGCACTCCGGGGCGATGGCATGGACGAGTTCGTGGGCGAGGACCCGGCCGACCGCGACACCGATCCGGGAGCGCGGGACCCGCGCGCCGGCTCCGTGCCCCAGGGCGCGCACCGCAGCACCGTAGGAGAGGAAGACCGATCGCCGTCCGCCCCGCTCCCCGACGGCGACGCCGATGGCCGTGGGATCCACGTCCCAGCGGGAAGGCAGCTCGCGGTAGATGGTGGCGGGGATCGCCTCAGGGTCACCTGGCGTGAAGCGCACCGGCGCTCCGGCCCGGCCGAATGCCCGGATCACTTCGGCTTCCGCCACGCGGCGCACCTCCGGCCGCAGAAGCCGGTAGGGGTCGTAGAGCCGCACCTTGAGCGGGAGCGGCCAGACCGGGGCTGCCGTCGGCGAGGCGCCGGCGCTCCATCGAGCCGGAGGTGGGGCCGCGGAGCACCCGGCGACGAGCATGGTCTGAAGAGCGACGAGGGCGGAGGCGAAGCGAAGAGCGGTCCGGGCGCGCATGCCCGCCAAAACGGCGCCCCGAGAGCGCGGTTCGGATTCGGCCGGAATCCGGCAAACGGCGCGGAAGTCTTGAATTCCGGTTCAATTTGCGCTCACGGTCTTCGGGTTTGGCGAGCGCGGAACCCTGCGGATCCGGGCCACCACGAACGGGCCACCATGAACGCGACGAAACCCGGCGGCGCCCCCCGGTTCGACTGTGCGGTCATCGGGGCCGGGATCGTCGGCCTTGCGGTCGCCCGCGCCCTCGCGCCCCGATCGGTCGTCGTGCTCGAGAAGGAAGCCGGGATCGCCCGCCATCAGTCCGGCCGCAACAGCGGCGTGATCCACTCCGGGATCTACTACGCCCCCGGTTCGCTCCGCGCCAGGAACTGCCGCCGGGGGGTCGCCCTGCTTCTGAGGTTCTGCGAGGAGCAGGGCGTTCGGTATCGCCTCTCCGGCAAGGTGATCGTGGCGCAGGGGGAGGCCGAGCGGGAACGGCTCGACGAGCTGGAGCGGCGGGGACGGGCGAACGGGGTCCCCGGCCTCCGGCGCCTCGACCGGGCCGCTCTGTCCGGGATCGAGCCGCACGTCGAGGCTGACGAGGCCCTCTACTCCCCCACCTCCGGAGTGATTCGCTACCGCGAGGTGGCGGCGGCGCTGGCGCGCCTCGTCGAGGCGGCCGGGGGCCGGATTGTCCGGAACGCCCGGTTCCTCGGCGTCGCATCCGAGGGCAGCCGGCTGCGCGTCCTGACCACCGCCGGAGACTTCGTCGCGCGGCTGTTGCTGAATTGCGCCGGACTTCATGCCGACCGTGTAGCCCGGCTCGCGGGGGACGAGCCCGGTCTCCTGGTGGCGCCCTTCCGGGGGGAGTACTACCGGTTGCGGCCGGACAAGGCGTCGCTCGTGAGGGGTCTGGTCTACCCGGTTCCCGACCCGCGCTTCCCGTTCCTCGGCGTCCACCTGCATCGCAACCTCGACGGCTTCGTGGACGCTGGTCCGAACGCGGTGCTCGCCGCCGCCCGCGAGGGATACCGCTTCGGCGACGTCAACCTGCGCGACCTCGCCGAAATGGTGGCGGACCCGGGTCTCCGCCGCTTTGCCTTCCGCGAGTGGCGGACCGGAGTCATGGAGGTTCGGCGCTCGCTGTCGAAGGCCCGCTTCGCCCGGGAGGTTCGCCGCCTCGTGCCCGCGTTGAGCGGCGAAGACCTCGAGCCGGGCCCCGCCGGAGTCCGCGCCACGGCGCTTCTGCCGAACGGCCGGATCGCCGACGACTTCCGGATCGTCCGCCGGGAGAATCGGATCCACGTCCTCAGCGCCCCCTCTCCGGCCGCCACCGCCTGCCTCGCCATTGCCGAGCACGTCGCCGCGGCGGCGGAATCGGATTCCTGATCTTGCCGGGTGCGCCGGCGAGGCCCCATCCCTGCCCGCGGGCCGCCCCCGTCCGCCGCCGTCCAGGCAGTGCGGGTCCAGCGCGGCCTGCCGCAGGGAGCGTCGCCCCATGGAGCGCCGGCGTCCTCGCCGGCCTGCGCTGCGCCTGCGCTCCCGTGGGCAGTCTCGTGCCGTCCGCGTGCCGCGGTAGCGACGTGCCGTGGGCCGGCGAGGACGCCGGCGCTCCATGCCGACGCCGGCGCTCCATGCGGACGGTGGCGCTGCAGGACGAGCGCTTGTGCGGCGTGCCGCAGGGAGCGTCGCCCCATGGAGCGCCGGCGTCCTCGCCGGCCTGCGCTGCGCCTGCGCTCCCGTGGGCAGTCTCGTGCCGTCCGTTTGCCGCGGTAGCGACGGAGCGTGGCCGGCGAGGACGCCGGCGCTCCATGCGGACGGTGGCGCTCCAGGACGAGCGCGAGCGCGGCCTGCCGCAGGGAGCGTCGCCCCATGGAGCGCCGGCGTCCTCGCCGGCCTGCGCCGCGCCGGCGCTCCCGTGGGCAGTCTCGTGCCGCCCGTGTGCCGCGGTAGCGACGGACCGTGGGCCGGCG
>JAAXGQ010000076.1 GCA_012271265.1 Vicinamibacteraceae bacterium | reverse complement strand
GCAGAAGCCGAGGCCAGGAAGCGCGAACGCCAAGCTGACCTCGCCGCCCGCGAGGCAGACGCCGAGGCCAGGAAGCGCGAACGCGAGGCAGACCTCGCCATCCGCACCTCAACGGACCGGAGCATTCGGGTCCTTCAGTGGATGCTGGGTGTGTTGATCGCGCTCGTCATCACCTCAATCGGCTTGACCTACCAGGTGCTCACCTCCTGACGGGCGACGGCTGACGGCGCCGACCGGGAGCACCCCCGGTCCTTACCGCGGGGTTTTCGGTCGGTCACAGGACGCCCGAGCGCCTTGCACCGGGCGCCAGGCCCAGGTCACCGACACGGAGTGAGGTGGCGGGTGAAGAAGTCTTCGACGCGACGGTAGAGGAGGATGCGATTGTCGGGGTTGCGGAAACCGTGAGGCTCGGGGTAGGTGTGGGCCTCGTACTCGATGCCGTGGCGCTCGAACATCTCAATCGCCAGCTCGAAGTTCAGGAACGGCGCCCGCACGTCGCGCTCGCCGTGCTGAATCAGCACCGGCGCCGTGATGGCCCCGATCCGGTCCAGCGTCTCCGTCTTGTCGTAGATTTCGGGGCGCTCCTCCGGCAGGCCCCCGTGGCCGTCGATCGTGAAGATCTGCCCCAGGCGGTCCTGGAGAGGGAACGTCTGCCTCTCGGAGTAGATGCCGGCCATCGGCGCCGCCGCGTCGAACCGGTCCGGCGTGCGGGTGATCGCCGCCATGCTCTGCATCCCGCCATAGCTGTAGCCGTAGATCCCCACCCTCCCGTTCGACCAGGGCTGGCCGCGTAACCAGTCCGCGGCCGAACCGGGATCGAGCGCCTGCCCGTTCAGCCAGTCCTCGTCGCCGAGGTCCTGGAACGCACGCCCGAAGCCGGAGCCGCCCCGGTAGTTCACCGCGAGCACCGCGAAGCCCTTCGAGGCGAGGTATTGCTCGGTGAGATTGGGCCCGTTCAGGTAGGAGTTGGTGCCGCCCCCGTGGACCTGGACCAGCGCCGGGCATTGCGATTCCTCTTCCAGGCCGGGAGGCAGGAAGAGGAACCCCTGGATGTGGTGGCCGTCGAAGCTCCGGTAGGAGATTTCGCGAGGGGGGCGAAGCGGCGTGCCGGCCACCGCAAAGCGCGGGGCAAACGAGGTCAGCCGCCGGGCCGGGCCTCCCGCCGCCTCGGCTACGTACACCTCGCCCGCCGAGCCCGGCGCGCTGCGCACGAAGGCGAGGCGCTCGGCTCCGGCGCTCGCGGACACCGACCCGAAGACCCCTCCGAGGTGCGTCATCCGGGTCGCGGCGCCGCCCTCGGCAGCAACGGACCAAAGGTGGTGCTCGCCGCGTACCTGGTGGGGGAACACGAGGCGCGAGCCGTCCGCCGTCCAGAACGGCCGGAAGCGGTAGGCAGTGGCGAAGGAGGACATCGGGACCGGCTCCTCCGGACCCCCGTCCGGGTCGAGCAGGTAGAGGTCGGCGATGTCGAGGTACCAGTACTCGGCGTTCTTCACCGCGAGGACCGCGATCCGCTCCCCGTCCGGCGACCAGACCGGCTTCTCGGAGATGGCGCGGATCGAACGCGTCAGCCGCCGCTCGGCCCCCGTCGCCGCATCCACCAGCGACACGTCATCGGCGGCAAGCCCCGCCTTGTTGCTGATGTAGGCGAGGGCGCCGCCGTCGGGCGACCATGAGACGCCGAATCGCACCTCGTCCACGGTCATCGCCCCGGAGGTGAGCTGCCTCACGGCGCCCGGCTCGCCGCCCGCGTCGGCCGCCGGAACGATCCAAACGTCCTGGCTGCCGCTCGCGGAGGCCATCACCGCGACGGCCGCGGCGTCCGGAGACCACTCCGGCGCCCGCACTCCCTCGAGTCCCTCGGTCAGCCGCACTGCCTCGGGGTCACCGACAGGAGTCCGGTAGAGGTCGCCGTCCCGGAGAAAGGCGATCTGCGAGCTGTCCCGGGACCAGGTCGCCCCGGTCCCGACCAGCCAGAAGCGCGGCGTCGGCGGGGACTCCTCCAGATCCACGAGGTAGATGCCGCGCCCGTCCGGCCCCTCGGCCACCGCGGCGATCCAGCGGCCGTCCGGAGAGATGGCCGCCCCGAACACCCCGCCCCGGGCATCCCGGAACATGTTTTCGAGGGTCAGCTCGACCGTGCCGCCTTCGGTCTCCGCTGTCCTCGCGCCGCTCCCGCACGCAGCAGGCAGAGCCACGACACCGGCAGCGAGCACTCCCGGCGCAAGCCGTCTGAGCGGAAACAGGGATCCAGGCATGGCGCGCATGGACCCATTCTCTCCCGGGCGTCGGTACCATTCGGGGTTGGCGCGCGGCGCCGGGCCCTGCCGATGAACACGAAATCCCTTTCGAGTGCCTTTCTTGCGCTGACCGCGCTGGCGGCGGCCGCGCCTTCCGCGGCCGCCGGCCCCGCCGGTTCGCCCCCCACTTCGGCGACACAGGACGAAGCCGGTCCGTCGTACTGGATCTACGTGGCGGCCGAGTCGGACGACACCGTGGATCTGGTCCGGTTCGGCGAAGGCGGCGGCGAACTGGTGCGGCGGATTCCGGTGGGAATCCTCCCGAGCGAAATCGAGGGGCCGCACGGGGTGCGGGTCTCTCCCGATGGCCGCCACTGGTACGTTTCCATCGCCCACGGGATGCCCTACGGGACGGTGCACAAGTTCGAAACGGGCAGCGACCTCGAAGTCGGCGACACGACGGCGGGACTCTTCCCCGCCACGATGGACATCAGTCCGGCCACCGGGTTCCTCTTCGTCGTGAACTTCAACCTCCACGGCGACCACGTGCCCTCGAGCGTCTCGGTGATCGACACGGTTTCGATGACCGAGATCGCCCAGATCGAGCAGGGGGTCATGCCGCACGGAGCGCGGTTCGGGCCCGACGGAATGCTGGCCTATTCGGTCGCAATGATGAGCTCCGAGCTGTTCGAGATGGACACAATGACCTTCTCCACCCGGCGGCGGCTGCGCCTCACCGAAGACAACGCCACCACGGCCGCCGTGCCGCCGGAGGGGGATCCTCACGCCGGCCACGCCGGAATGGCGATGGGGGGCGCTTCCGGACCCGCGGCGAGCCCGACCTGGGTGCAGCCGGCGCCGGACGGCCGCCACCTCTACGTTGCTCTGCAGGGGCTGAACCAGGTGCTGGAGGTGGATCTTGAAGCCTGGGAGCCGCGGCGCCGCTTCCACACCCGGAACGGCCCTTACAACGTGGATGTCTCTTCCGACGGCCGCCACCTGGTGGTGACCGAAAAGACGAACGATTCGGTCGGCTTCTGGGACCTGGAGAACGGGACCGAACGGGCTTCGGTCCCCGCGTCCGCCCGCATCACCCACGGGGTGGTGATCACGCCCGACAGCCGTTACGCGCTGGTCACCGTGGAGGAGATCGGGGGGAACCCGGGGCGGGTCGAGCAGTACGACCTCGAAACGCTGGAGCGGACGGCCGTCGTCGAAGTCGGCAAGCAGGCCTCCGGCATCGCGTTCTGGAAGATGGAGTAGGCAAGCGACGCCAGACCGTCTTCCGACCGCGTCTTCCGCCCGGCGCGCCGTCCGGGCCTTCCTCCTCGGCGCGGCGGTCCTCGCTGCCGCCCCTCCCGCCCGCGGACAGACCCAGGCGGGCGCAGCCGAATGGCCGGATCAACACGCCGAGTACGACGCCGCGCTCGGCAACACCCCGGAATACCGTGCGATCCAGCGGCGGCTGACGCGAGGCTGGAACACCTGGGACAGCCGCAGCGTGCTGCGCTGGGTCCTTCTCCCGGACGGCCTCACCGTCAACCTGGGCCTCAAGCGCCACCGCTACCTGGAGGAGACCCGGCTGGAGCAGGCGCTCGTCGGCCGGCGTGGCGAGGGCGTCGAGGTGATCCGCCCCGGAGTCCACGCCCGGGACGGCTCCTACCAGCGGCTGGAGATCGCGTGGCAGGGCCTCGAGGCGGTCGTCGAGGCCGGCCACGGGGAAGACGGCGAACTCGTGGTGCTGGTGACCCCCGCGCCGGGGGCGGATGCTCCGTTCGAGGCGGTCGTGAGCGGGGGGATGGCATGGAACCGCCCCGGAACGGTCGAGGCGGCCCCGGCCGCGCCGGAGGTCCTGGTCGCCCGCACCCGGGGCGGCGAGCGCTGGATCCGCGTGGTCGGCCAGATCGTGAACGACCCCTACGCCGGCGGCCTCGCGCCCTACCGCACCGCCCGACTCTCCGGACCGGTCGGGATCGTGACGGGCGCCCCCGAGGCGCCGGTGCCGGAGATCGCCGCGGTCCGCGCCATCCTGGACCGCCGGCGGGCCGAACTCGAAGGCCGCGCCGAGGCGTACGGCGACCTCGCCGAGGCCTGGCTGGCAGCCACCTCGGTGGTCGCCTGGAACACGATCTACGAACCCCGCCACGAACGGGTGGTCTCCACCGTCGGCAGGCTCTGGAACGCGGAGTACGGCGGGTTTGCGCTCTTCGGCTGGGACAACTTCTTCCTGGCCTACCTTTCGCTCCTTGAGGGCCGCGACCTCGCCTACGGGAACGCGATCGAGCACCTGCGCGGGCACACCGCCGAGGGCTTCCTGCCGAATGACAACCGGGGCAACGGCAGCAAGTCGTGGGACCGCTCGCAGCCCCCGGTGGGCGGGGTGATGGTGCGGGAGGTGGTCCGCCGCCACCCGGAGCCGTGGTTCCTCGAAACGGTCTTCGAGCCGCTCCTCGCCTGGAACCGCTGGTGGCCCCGGGCCCGGGCGAACGGCGAGCTGCTCTCCTACGGTTCGCACGAGGCGAGGAATCCCTTCCATGAGCCGGTGGTCCGGACGAAGACCGCCGCGGGCTACGAATCGGGCATGGACGACTCGCCGATGTACGAGGATGTCCCCTTCAACCGGCGCCGGAACGTGCTCGAACTGCAGGACGTGGGACTGGTCAGCCTCTACATCGCCGACTGCCGCGCCCTCGCCGAACTGGCGGGCCGGCTGGGGCGCACCGCCGAGGCGCGGGAACTGGAAGAACGGGCGAACCGCTTCGCCGCCGCGCTCGAATCCCTCTGGGTCGAGGAGAGCGGCTACTACCTGAACTTCCGCACCGACCTCGAACGCACCTCGCCGCGCCGCTCCCCCACCCTCTTCTATCCGCTCCTGGCCCGGGTCCCGGGGCCCGGGCGGGCGGCGCGGATGATCCGGGAGCACCTGCGGAATCCGGAGGAGTTCTGGGGGGATTACGTGCTCCCTTCGACCACCCGGGACGACCCCTCCTTCCCCCGCCAGCGCTACTGGAAGGGCGCGATCTGGCCGCCGCTCAATTTCCTGACCTGGCTGGCGGTCCGCACCGCCGGTGACGGGGAGACGGCGGCCGAGCTGGCGTCGCGCTCGCTCGAACTGTTCCTGGCCGAATGGCGCCGGAAGGGCTACGTCAGCGAGAACCTGTCCTCGATCACCGGAACCGGCGATGACGAGCGGCTCTCCTCCGACCCCTTCCACTCCTGGGGCGCGCTCTTCGCGGTGATGGCCTTCGTGGAGGCCGGCCACCTCGATCCCCCCGAGGCCCCGCTCCCCTGACCCTCGGGGTCGGCACGAGACTGCCTGAGGGCCGGCGGTGCGGCGTAAGGCCGGCGAGGACGCCGGCGCTCCATGGGGGCCCCGCTGGCGGCACGAGATTGCCTGAGGGCCGGCGGGGCGGCGTAGGCCGGCGAGGACGCCGGCGCTCCATGGGGGCCCCGCTGGCGGCACGAGATTGCCTGAGGGCCGGCGGGGCGGCGTAAGGCCGGCGAGGACGCCGGCGCTCCATGGGGGCGCCGCTGGCGGCACGAGACTGCCTGAGGGCCGGCGGTGGGACGCAGGCTTTCCATGAGGACCATGGCGTCGAACTCCCTCCGCGTCTTGCGGACAGGATGGCGCCGAGGCCTGCGCAGCGCTGGTGGCTCAGTACCGCGACGGCGCCTTTGACGAATCGCTGGGGGCGGCGGTCGCCCGGGGAGGCGGGGAGCTGGTCACGAGCACGCGGAGGGGGAGTCACCCGCCTGCGCAGCCATCCGCCGGGAGGCATCGTCGCGCGGCTCGTAGCCCAGCTCGGCGCGGGCGTTGGAAAGGTCCCAGAAGGCTCCCTTGTTGTTGGAAACCCCGTAGTAGACGCCATAGGTGACATTGGCGGAGAGGCAGCACTCCATCAGGTGGACCAGGTCGCGGTGGCTCAGCCAGGTGCGAAGAAACCTTGGATCGGTGGTGGGGTCGTCGTCCCGGCACACCGAGCCGATCCTGATGCAGATCGACTCCATTCCCCAGCGGGCGCAGTAGTAGCGGGCCAGGATCTCGCCGAAGGCCTTGCTGACGCCATAGTCGCTGTCCGGCCGGATGGGGTGGCTCGCCGAGATCGGAACCGGTTCGGCCTCCCGGTGGAGATGCAGGTTGGGGGCGAAGCCCTCGTAGGCGCCGGTCACGTGGTTCGAACTGGCGAAGACCATCCGTTGCACCCCGCACCTTCGGGCAGCCTCGTAGACGTTGCGGGTTCCCTGGATGTTCACGCGAAGCACGGACTCCCAGGCGGTGTCAACGGCGCTATGGGCCGCCAGGTGGATGACGGACCGCACCGGCGCCAGTCTGTCGAGAACCTGTGACACCTCTCCCAGATCGGCGATATCGGCCTGGAAGACCCGTTCGGAAAACGGCGGTCTGGAATCCAGCCCGCAGATCTCGAAGGACTTTGCCAGGGGATCCCTCAGGACCTCTCCGATGAGACCGTTGATCCCGGTGATGAGCAGTCTCGGCCTGGTCATCACGCAGCCCGTCACGCGGTCACCGGGACGCCGGTGGTGGCCGTGAGGTCGCGGAAGAGGTCGCTCAGGCGGGCGGTCAGGGGGCCGGGGATGCCGCCTCCGATGGTGCGCCCGTCGAGTTCCGTCACGCCGGCGAGTTCACCCATGGTGCCGCTGCAGAAGGCCTCGTCGGCGCCGTAGGCCTCGGTCAGGGTGAGGTCCTTCTCCCGCAGCGGAATCTCGTTCGCGGCGCAGAGATCGAGGACGGCGCCTCGGGTCACGCCCTCGAGACACGCGACCGGGCGGCTCGTCATCACCACCCCGTCGGTCACGATGAAGAAGTTCGTCGCGTTCGTTTCGGCGATGAACCCGCGGCCGTCGAGCATGAGCGCGTCGTCCGCGCCGGCGACGTTCGCCTGGATCTTGGCGAGGATCAGCGGAAGCATGTTGGCGTGGTGGATCCTCGGGTCCACGGTATCCGGACCGGTGCGGCGCACGGAACTGGTCACCAGCTTCAGGCCCGACCGCGAAGCCGCCGGGGCCTTGTGCTCGGCCAGAACGATCAGCGTGGGCCCGGCCTGGTTGAGGCGTGGATCCATCCCGCTGGTGATCTTGACGCCTCGGGTGAGGGTGAGTCGGATGTGGACGCCGTCGCGCATGTCGTTCGCCGCGAGCGTGCGCCGGATCTCCGCGACGATCCGTTCGTTCGACGGAATCCCGGTGAAGGCGAGCGCCCGAGCGGAGGTGCGGAGCCGGGCGAGGTGCCGGTCGAGGCGGAAGATGCGCCCCTCGTAGAGCCGGAGCCCTTCCCAGACCGCGTCGCCGCCTTGCACCGCCGAGTCGAAGGGACTCACTCCGGCTTCGTCGCGGTGCAGCAGTTGCCCGTTGATGTTGACGATCAGGTCCCGGTTGCGGGACTGGAACTGCTGCTGCACGACGGGTCGGGCCTCCCGGCCGGAGCCGCGCCGGCCCGGGACACCCGGGCCGCAGTATCCCACCCGCCCCGGGGCCGACCGCGACGCACGACCGCGGACCGGTACATCCCACATCGAGTGCGGCCGAGGCGCGGGATCGGCCCCGTGGAAGGCTCCGGGGGCGATCTTCCCTCTATCATTCACCGGCGCGGCGCCACTTGAGATCGCGGACCGGCCCCGCCGGATCCACCCCTCGTGGGCAGCCCGAAGACGCTGCGCCGCGACAGCGGTGGAGGCGGCGCGCCCGGTGGACGCGGCACGGAACAACCTGAAGAAAAGGGGAGTTGAACGATGTGGAAGCAGATGGTTGCGCTGGTTGCGCTCCTCGCGATCGTCGGGCCCGTTCCCGCCGCCCTCGCGCTGGATGGCCCGGACAACGACCACTGGTGGCCGAACCGGCTGAACCTCGATCCGCTCCGCCAGAAGAACGCGGACGCGAACCCGCTCGGCGATGACTTCGACTACGCCGAGGCGTTCGCGCGGCTGGACCTCGATGCGGTCGCCCGAGACCTCGAGGCGCTGATGACGACCTCGCAGGACTGGTGGCCGGCGGACTTCGGCCACTACGGGCCGTTCTTCATCCGCATGGCCTGGCACAGCGCCGGGACCTACCGGGCGATGGACGGGCGGGGCGGCGCCGACGGCGGCTACCAGCGCCTCGCGCCGCTCAACAGCTGGCCGGACAACGCCAACCTGGACAAGGCGCACCGACTCCTCTGGCCGGTCAAGAAGAAGTACGGCCGCAGCCTCTCCTGGGCCGATCTGCTGATCCTGGCGGGCACCGTCGCCATGGACTCGATGGGCTTCCAGACTCTCGGGTTTGCCGGAGGGCGCGTGGACGCCTGGCAGCCGGATGACGTGAACTGGGGCCCCGAGGGGCAGTGGCTCGCCTTCAACCGGCGGAACAACGACGCCGGCGAGCTGGATTCGCCGCTCGGAGCCACCCAGATGGGTCTGATCTACGTGAACCCCCAGGGACCGGGGGGCAACTCCGATCCGCAGTCGGCGGCGCACGCCATCCGCGAAGCCTTCGGGCGCATGGCGATGAACGACGAGGAGACCGCCGCCCTGATCGCGGGCGGCCACACGTTCGGCAAGGCGCACGGCGCCGCGGACGCCTCGCAGCACGTGGGGGTGGAGCCCGAAGGCGGCCCGGTCGAGGCGCAGGGCTTCGGCTGGACGAGCACCTACGGTAGCGGCAAGGCCGGCGACACGATCACGAGCGGCCTGGAGGGCGCCTGGACGATCAACCCGGCCGCCTGGACCCACAACTTCCTCCAGAACCTCTACGGCTACGAGTGGGAGACGACGACGAGTCCCGGCGGGGCGACCCAGTGGCGGCCCGCGGACGGCGCCGCCTCGAGCCTGGTGCCGGACGCTTTCGACGGGTCCGTCCGCCATGCTCCGATGATGCTGAC
>JAAXGQ010000075.1 GCA_012271265.1 Vicinamibacteraceae bacterium | reverse complement strand
TGGCGCGCGCTGACGTATGGAGCGGCGGCCCCGTGGAGGGTCGGCCCTATGGAGCGCCGGCGTCCTCGCCGGCCTGCGCCGGCCGACGCCGCTCAACGCCGGCGCAGCCGGTCGAGGAATCCTCGGAACCCGCGCAGGAGTTCGAGTCGGCTCGCAGGCACGGCGTCCGGATCGTCGGGCAGAACCGTGAGCGAACTCAGGCACATCTCGTCCTGCGTGCCCTCGCCCCAGACCGTGTATCTCTGCGCCTCGCCGGTTCCCTTGTTCCAGGTGCACTGGATGCGGACCGTGTCGCCCTCGGCCACGCGGACCGGTGTTTCGTACTGGTAACGGCCCTGCCAGTTGAAATCCCACTCCGGTATCTCGAACAGCGCCTGCTCGCCGTCCGTGCCCGGGTTCAGCGTCAGCGAGAAGCGGCTCCCCATGGTGTGCATGTGGCCGCCGACCTCGACGATCTCGCCGGCGTACCGCATCGGAATGTCGCACCAACTCGTCACCGTGGGGCCGGCCTGCTCCTGGAACTCCCCGGCCGTGCGGCCGCAGAGCCGCAGCAGCAGACCGGGCAGGATCGAGGCCCGCAGTCCCTCCGTTCGGCGCAGCTCGCGGAGCACGTCGGCGCGCTCGCACTGCGGCCCGGCGGCGGGGTCGCTGCACGGAATCTCGACCGGCGCGATCAGCGGCACGGCCTGCAGAGCAAGGAGATCTCCGTCCGCCGGCTCGGTCTGGAGGACGAGCCTGCTCTGGTCGGGCAACACCCGCTCCTGGTAGTTGTAGTGGAGCTGGAAGACGAAGAAGCTCCCCGCCGGCACCAGGAATCCGGTGCCCTCCGGCTGCGATGTGGCGGTCTGGCCCGGCACCCAGCTGGCGATCACGCTGCCGACCCCCGGGATCCCCGGTCCGCCGAAGCATCCCCAGCCGGGACGCGCGTCCCGCTCGGCGGCGGCCACCGCCTCCTCCCTCGCATCGCCGCTGGCGAGGTAGACGAGGGAGTGGTGCACCACGCGTGGCTCGCCGGGCTCAAGCGAGAAGCCGGTGATGAACGTGTCCTCGGAGAAGGCGGGATCGAGCAGGAAGCAGCGGTAGTCGTCGAGCAACTCCCCGGTTCCCCGATACGGCTCGCTGAGCCCCAGGACAAGGTCCGCCCGCAAGGGAACGACATCGGCTTCGTCCGGACGCACGGGAGCGTCCGGCGCCACGTCGAGCGGGCCGCCCGCAGCCGCCCACGCCTCCAGGCTCGCCCGCTGCTCCGTACTCAGTCTCCGCTCATGGAGAAGCTTCGGAGTGGCGCCGCCCGGCTTCCAGGGCGGCATGTAGCCCAGCCGGGTCACAAGCGCCAGGTCCCCGGCGAAATCCACCGCATCCGCCGCGCTCGCCAGGGACCAGTGGCCCGCGCCCACATGGCCGGGCTGGTGGCAGCCCGCGCACGCGGAACTCAGGATCGGAAGGATCTCCTCCCCGAAGCTCGGGCCGCCGCCGGGCTGGCCGCTTGCAGAGGCGCGGCGCGGGTCTGCGGGTGCGTCCGGCCCCACGCCGACCGCGACGTCGTACGCGACGAGGTCGATCGACAGCACCACCTCGTCCCGGGTCTTCAGCAGGCCGGCGATGCTGATCGGGCCGACGCCGTAGGTGGACATCAGAACCTCGGTCGTCGCCGAGCCCGAAAGGCGCGCCCCCTCGAACGCGAGACTGGCGTCCCAGACCGTGAGCGCGGTGATGCCCTTGACGGTCAGGTCTCCCTCCAGACGCAGGGTGTATTCCACGCCCTCCTCGAACGATTCCGGAAGGTCGAGAAACCGGCCGAAGCGCATCTCGACCTCGGGGTGCGTGGAGGATTCGAGGTACGCCTTGCGCAGCCGGGAGTCCCTCATGGGGCTGTCCGAGGCCAGCGACTCGACGTTGACGACGATCGTTCCGGAGCGGCTGGCCTCCGGGTCGTCGGGCTCGATCAGGACCTCTCCGGCGATCGCCGAGGTCTCCCCGACCGGTGATCCGACCGTCGCGTCAAGGAACTCCTCGAACGCCTGATACCGGGCCGTTGACCGGTTGGGATCGATCCGGAACACCCGCTGGCTCTCACTGGCCGGCACCACTTCGGGGGCGCTCACGACGACCGGCGGGGAGCGGTCGGCGTCGCCGTCCGGCGCCACCAGCCAGACAACGCCGGCGATCAGGAGCCCGACGGCGACCAGGACGGCCAGGATCAGGCGAAGACGGTTCATGAACGACTCTCCATCACCCTTGGGCCGCGCCCGGAATCCCGCTCTGGGGGCGTTTCCTCGGCGGCGTTTCCAGAACTGCGGCCTCCTGAACCGGTGCGGTCAGGGACGGGCGCGCAGTCTCTCGCGCAGCGCCGCCCTCTGTTCCTCCTGCATCTCCTTGAACTCGGCGAACTGTTCGTCGCTCAGGAATCCCATCTCCTCGATCTTCCTGAACATCGCCTCCCGGACTTCGTTCAGATCACGGCCGAGCGCGCGGAGCTGACGCAGATTGCGCCGCCGGTTCGAGGCTCCCGCGCCCGGACTCCGGACGTCGATGCCGTACTTCTCCAGGACCACGCGCGTGGATTCGAAGCTCTCCGTGAGGACCGGCGCCAGCTGTTCGATCTGTTCGTCGCTGAGCTGGAGCCGCTCGCGGGCGTCGTCGAGCCGCTGCTGGAGTTGTTCGGCCATCCTCTCGTCGGCGCCCGGCTCCTGGGCGCCGGCGGGTGGCGCCGTCAGGGCTGCCGCCGCGGACGCCGCCAGGGCCACGGCGAACGAAATGCCGCGGGTGGGTTGGATCATGGTTCCTGTTCTCCTCCCGGCGTCGGTTCGCCGGCTGATCCCCTCTCCAGGCATTCCCGTCCCGCCTGTCCGGGGACATCCATGAGCTCTTGCGACCGTTGACTGTTGCGCGTCCATCGGCGGGATGAGGCGAAGGCCGGGAACGGCGGAGAGGATAACCGCGAGGGAGTCGGGAGGCGGGAAGGAGGGGGAGGCGGCCGCCCGGAGGGTGGACCGGCGCGCCGAAGGCCGCCTCCGGCCGGTCAGAACCGGCGGGAGGGAGAAGTTCCGGCAGGAACAGTCCCGACGGGCAGGGCCACGGTGAACCGGGAGCCCACTCCCCGGCGGCTCCACACCTCGATCCGCCCGCCGAGCACATCCGCGAGGTGCTTCGCGATGGCCAGGCCCAGCCCGGTGCCGCCGACCTCCCGTGAACGGGCCGGGTCGACCCGGTAGAAGCGCTCGAAGATCCGGGCCTGGTGCTTTTTTCTGATCCCGCTGCCGTTGTCCTCGACCGTGACCCGCGCCTCCGGGCCTCGCGTCTCCATCCGGATCCTGACGCGCCCGTCGTCGGAGGAGTACTGGATCGCGTTGTCCACCAGATTCTGGAGGATTTCGGTGAGCATCCGCTTGTCCGTCATCAGAGGGAGCCGCTGCTCCGGCGGCGGCGTTTCGATCGTCCGCTTCCCGGCCCGGATCGCGGCCGATTCCGCCACCGATCCGACGACCGCCGCGGCGTCCACGAGAGCGATCTGCGGCTCCACCTTCCCGGCTTCGATCCGGGCCAGCCTCATCAGGTCGTCGGTCAGCCGCGACATCCGGATGGCGTGTTCACGGATGATCCCCAGGAAGCGCTTCTGCTCCGGCGGCCCGGGAAAGTCACTCTCCAGCAGGGTCTCCGAAAACCCCCGGATGGCGGTCAGCGGGGTCTTCAGCTCATGCGAGAGGTTCGCCACGAAATCGCGGCGCACCCGTTCCAGGGCCCGGAGTCGGGTCACATCCATGAGCACCAGCACCGCGCCGACCGGCTCCGACGAGGCTGGCGCCGGCGCCGGCGGGAGGCGGCTTGCGCCCCCGCCGTCGAAGGGCTGGAAGGACCGCACCGGCACGCCCCTGGCCAGCACTTCCCGGTCGCCGAGCGCGATCTGGCGCTCCGAGGTCTTCCCCCGGAGGGCCTCCTTCACCATCTTGAGGAGCCGCTTCTCGGCGAGGACCTGCCGGAGGTCCTGGCGGTGGTAATCCCGCCACGATTCCCCGGGCAGCGAGATGACCCGGCGGAAGGCTCCGTTGAGGTACTGGATCCGCAGAGCGGGATCCAGCACCGCTACCCCTTCCTGCATGCTGGAGAGGATCGTGGCGCCCTGGTTCTTCTCGGCGGTGAGGGACTCGAAGGTCTCGCGCAGCGCCTCCGCGGTCTGGTTCAGCGAGGCCAGCAGGGCGTCGAGCTCGTCCATTCGGAGCGGGGCGGCTTCGGGAGTGAAATCGCCCTGCGCCACCCGTTCGGAGAACCGGACCAGCCGATCCACCCGGTCCCCGATCCGGTTCGAGTACCAAAGAGAGAGCGCGACGGCCGCGATCGCCGCGAACAGCGCGACCCCGAGGACCGGATTGACGATGGCCTCGATCGTCTCCTCGGTGCGCAGCACCGGCTCGGAGAATCGCAGGACGGTCTCCGGGCTCCATGACGGAAGCACCGCCACGTAGGTCAGGTCCTCCTCCCGGGTGGCGCTGTAGCGCCGGGAGCGCCCGTAGCCATCGCGGAAGGCGGCGATGACTTCCGGCCGGTTCGCGTGGTTGTCCATCGAGGCCGCTTCCTCGTGGGAGTCCATGAGGACCTTTCCGTCCCGGGCGATGAGCGTGACCCGGACTTCCGGTCCGGTCGGAACCGGATCCTTCCCGGGAGAAGCGCCGAGGCCGTTGCCGAACGCGGCGAGCCGCAGCGCCCAGTCCCCGACGCCCGCTTCGGACCAGTCAGCGGGGGGGGTCGCGAGGGCGAGCCCGACCATTCCGTCGAGACTCGTAAACGCCGCCTCCACGGCGCGCTGCCTCACGACCCGCTCCACCGTGAAGACGAGCGCGAAGAGCGCCGGAAGGACGATGGCCATGATGGCCGCCGCCATCCGGACGGCCAGGCGGCGCGGCGGGCGGAACGGCCACCAGCCGCCCGGACTCATCGTGGCGGCTCGAGTCGGTAGCCGGCCCCGCGCACGGTCTTGAGCAGCGACGGCGTACCGGGCACGTCCACCTTCTGGCGCAGCCGGCGCACGTAGACATCCACGCTGCGGAGCGTCACGTACTTGTCGCGCCCCCACACCCGGTCCAGGAGTTGCTCCCGCGAAAACACCTGGTTCGGGTGGGCGGCGAGGTGATGGAGCAGCCGGAACTCGAGGTGGGTCACCGACAGTTCGACGCCGTCCCTGAGGACCCGGTGCGACGTGGGGTCCACGGTGAGCGATCCCACGCGCAGCACCCCGTTGGCGGTCGGCTGGTCGGGACCGGGGCCGGTCCGCGAAACGCGCCGCAGCACCGCGCCGACCCGGGCGACAAGCTCCCGGGGACTGAACGGCTTCCTGACGTAGTCGTCGGCGCCGAGCTCGATCCCGGCGATGACGTCGGGCTCCTCGCCTCGCGCGGTCAGCATGATGACCGGGACCGCGCTCAGCGCCGGGTCGCTCCGCATCTGGCGGCAGATGTCGAAGCCGCTGAGCCCCGGAAGCATCAGGTCGAGAATGACCAGGTCGGGCGCCCTGCTCCGGAGCCTGGCCATCCCCTCGGAGCCGGTGGCGGCGGATTCGACTTCGTGAGCGCCCACGGTGGTGAGGTTGAACCGCAGCAGCTCCACGATGTCCGGGTCATCCTCGATGACCAGAATCCGGGCCATGACCGCATCGTAACAGTCCGGCCAATCTGTTCCGGCGGATTTGACGCAACCGTCAAAGACAGTTCATCTACGCCCCCCATACTCCGCCCGCGATGAACGAAAAAACCGCGCCCCGGGGCGGAGCGTCGCCCTCCGCCCGTCCGCCATCCCGTTCCGCTCCTGCGGCGGGACTCGCGACCGTCTTCCTGTTGGCCGGCGTCGCGCTGCCCACCGCCGCGCAGGAATCCGGAGAGATCGTCGGTGTGGTGCGCGACGGTTTCAACGCGATGACGCTTCCCGCGGCGCCGATCACGGTGGTATCCACCGACCGCACCTTCTTCACCGAGCTCGACGGCGCCTTCACGGTGGACGCCCCGGCAGGTCCGCAGGAGCTCCGGGTCAGTTTCTCCGGTTACACGGAAGTCGTGGTTCCGGTGGAGGTCGTGGCGGGCGAGCAGGTGCGGGTGAACGTGGTTCTCCAGATGGAGCGGTTCACCGAGGACGTGGTCGTCACCGGCGAGATCCAGGAAGCCGAGCTCTTCACTGCCGAGGCCCAGCTCGTCGAGCGGCAGAAGGCCGCCACGATCGTGGACAACCTGGCGAGCGAGGAGATGAAGGCGAACGCGGATTCGAGCGCCGCATCGGCCATGAAGCGGGTCACCGGACTCACCGTGGTGGACAACCAGTACGTCTTCGTGCGCGGGCTCGGCGAGCGCTACAGCAACACCACGCTGAACGGCGCGGTGCTCCCCACGACGGAACCGGACAAGCGGGTCGTGCCGCTGGATCTCTTCCCGACCGGCCTGATCGAGAGCGTCTCCGTCGTCAAGTCCTGGCTCCCCGACAAGCCGGCCGACTTTTCGGGCGGCCTGTTGGAGATCGACCCGCTCTCCTTCCCCACCTCGCCGGTCCTGAACTTCTCGATGTCGCAGGGCTACAACACGAAGACGAGCTTCCAGGACGGCTTGAGCTACCCCGGCGGCGGTCGCGACTGGCTCGGCTTCGACGACGGGACCCGCGCGCTCCCGTCCGCGATCCCGGACCGGAAGGTGGTTCGGACCAGCCGGTTCACTTCGGCCGGGTTCACTCCGGCCGAGCTGGAGACGATGGGCGAGTCCTTCAGCAACGTGTGGACGCCGGTGGAGGGGCAGATCGGCCAGAACCAGTCCTACAGCTTCGTCGCCGGAAACAGCTGGGACCGGCTCGGGGCGATCGTCAGCGTCACCTGGTCCGAAAACCACCAGATCCAGCAGGAAGACCAGACGTATTTCTCGGTTTCCGGGGGCAACCTCGACGTTCAGAACGACTACGACTTCAACGTCACCACCTCGAAGACCTCGACCGGCGTGGTCGGAAACCTCGCCTACCGGTTCAACGGGAACCATCGGGTAGCCCTCGAGAACTTCTACACCCACAACTCGAAGAACGAGGCGCGGACGTTCGAGGGCTACAACAGCGACGTCGGCGCGAACATCCGCAACCAGCGCCTGTTCTGGGTCGAGGAAGGTATTCTGTCCTCGCGGTTCTCAGGGGAACACCTCTTCGAGTCGTTCGTGAGCAGCCAGCTGGAGTGGAGCGGCTCCCTCTCCCGCGCCACGCGCGATGAGCCGGACCTCCGCGAGACGCTTTACGAGTTCAACTCGTTCCGCGGCGACTACGTGCTCGCCGACGAGTCCCAGAGCGGGTTCCGGATGTTCAACGATCTCGATGACGAGGTCGTCGAGCTGGCCGCGGACTGGAGCGCCTACTTCACCCAGTGGGAAGGACTACCGGCCATGCTCAAGGTCGGGCCCAAGATCACCATGCGTGAGAGGGACTTCAGTTCCCGCCGCTTCCGGATGACGCCGCGGGTCGCCGGCCTCGTGGACATCACCCGGACGCCCGAGTTGATCTTCACTCCGGCGAACATCGGGAGAGCGTTCGAACTCCGCGAGGAGACCCGTCCCACCGACACCTACCGCGCGGAGCAGACAGTCCAGGCGCTCTACGCCATGACCGATCTGCCGATCACCCGGAATCTGCGGATCATCGGCGGCGCCCGGCTCGAGCGCTCGGAGCAGATCGTGGACACCTTCGATCCGTTCTCCATCCGGAGCGAAGTGATCACGGCCACGCTCAGCGACGCCGATCTGCTGCCGGCGGTCAACGCGGTCCTTGCCCTTTCGGACCGGACGAACCTCCGGGGCAGCTACGGCCACACCGTGAACCGGCCCGAGTTTCGGGAACTCGCACCGTTCGAGTTCACCGACGTGGTCGGCGGCCGCGCGGTGGTCGGGAACCCGGACCTGAAGCGGGCGCTCATCCAGAACGTGGACCTTCGGGTCGAGACCTTCCCGGGGGCCGGTGAAGTCCTGGCCCTCAGCCTGTTCTTCAAGGACTTCACGAATCCGATCGAGCGGATCGTGCAGCCCACGGCCCAGTTGCGCACTTCCTACACGAACGCCGTCGGGGCGCGGAATTTCGGCGCCGAACTGGAAGGTCGCCGCACTGTCGGCCGCCTCACGGCGTCGGCAAACTACACCTTCGTGAACTCGGAAATCGAGCTCGAAGCGGTGGCCGGACAGGTCCAGACGAGCCTCGACCGGCCTCTCGCCGGGCAGTCCGCCCATGTGTTCAACCTGAGCGCGGACCTGGACCTGCCCGAGATCGGCGGCGGTTTCCGGGTGCTCTACAACTACTTCAGCGATCGGATTGTGGATGTCGGCTCGCTCGGGCTTCCCGACATCTTCGAGGAGGGCCGCGGGATCCTGGATGCCGTCTTCACGAAGCGTTTCGAATCGTGGAGCCTCCGGGCGTCGTTCGACAACCTCCTCGACAGCGACTACCGCTTTACCCAGGGCGGGCGCCTGCAGCGCGCCTTCAGCGTGGGTCGCTCATTCTCCCTGAGCTTCTCCTACTCGGTCTGGTAGCGGGTCTTCGCCGCCGACTTCCCGCCGGCCCAACCGCCGGTCCGCGTCCACCGCGCGGGCGGGATCCAGCCAGCGCCCGAGGAGGATCCTTCATGCGCCGCACTTTCGTTCTTCCTGCCGCCCTGCTGCTGGCCTCGGTGGTCGGGTTCACCGCCTGCGAGGACGCCGGTTCCACGTCCACGCCGGCGCCGGCGCCGGGTCCCGCCCTCGAGCCTGGTTCCGAGCCGCCCGCCACCATGGAGTGGAGCGGCGACATCACCGAGGACACGACGTGGCTGGCCGCCACGACGCACATCCTCAGGGGCGCGGTCTTCGTCGTCAGCGGCGCGACCCTGACCATCGAGCCGGGCACGCTTGTCGTCGGTGACGGAGCGACGAACGGGACGCTGGTGGTGGCCCGGGGCGGGCGGCTGGTGGCCGACGGCGCCGCCGACGCACCGATCGTGATGACCAGTGACCAGGTGGAGGGGGAACGCGCCCGAGGTGACTGGGGCGGCCTCATCATCAACGGCGCCGCGCCGCTGAACATTCCTGGCGGCGAAGGAGAGGGCGAGGGGGACACCGGCCCCTACGGCGGCTTCGATCCGGCCGACGACAGCGGGGTCCTGCGGTACGTCCGGGTCGAGTTCGCCGGCGCCGAGTTCAGTCCCGACAACGAGCTGAACGGCATTGCGTTCCAGGGCGTGGGCAACGGCACGGTTGTGGACCATGTCCAGGTCCACTTCAACAAGGATGACGGCGTGGAGTTCTTCGGCGGCGCCGTCGACGCGAAGCACGTTCTCACGACCGGCATCGCCGATGACAGTTACGACTGGACCGAGGGCTGGACCGGCCGAGGCCAGTTCTGGATCGCCCAGCAGCGTGGCGACGACGCCGACCAGGGCATCGAGGCCGACAGCAACGCGGAGAACAACGACCTCGAGCCCTTCTCGAACCCCACCCTCTACAACATCACCCTGATCGGCGACCCCGACACCGACGAGGGCGATGAGAGCGACATCGGGATGCTGCTCCGCGAAGGCACCCAGGCGACGATCGCCAACGCCGTCGTCATCGGCTTCAAGGACGAGGGTGTCCGTCTGGACCACGCGAAGACGTACCAGCACGCCGAGGCCGGCGACCTCACCCTCACCCATTCGGTCATCTACGGGAACCTGGGTGGCGCGTTCGGTGACGGTGGAAACAGGCCGGACGCCGCCCCGACGGCGGGGGAACTGCTGGACAACCCGACGGTGTTCGTCGACGTGGATCCGATGCTCACCGACCCGTACAACCACGAGGCGCTGAACTGCAACCCGATGCCCGGGTCGCCGCTGACGCTCGCGGCCGCCACGCCGCCCGCCGACGGCTTCTTCGACCCCGTGACCTACGTCGGAGCCTGCGCTCCGGACGACGACTGGTACATGGGTTGGACCACCTTCGACCGGAACTGACTCGTTCTGCCGGGAATACCTCCGAGGGACCCCGGCGCCGCCGCGGTCCCTTCGCGGCGTCGGGCGCCGCCGTCGTGGTGTTCCTGGCGGCTGCCTGTGGGCCGGCGCCGCCGGAGCCCGGGCCGCCCGCCACGCCTCTGCCCCTCGGGAAGCCCCTGTTCCCCTCCCCGCGGGACGCCGCCAGAGCCTTCCTGAGGGCGCTCGAGGCGGGAGACCGGGACAGCCTGCGATCCCTTGCCCTGACGGAGCGGGAGTTCGCCGAGGCCGTGTATCCGTTGCTGCCGGCGAGCCGCCCCGAGCGCAACACCGCGGCGGCGTTCCTCTGGAGCCTGAGCGAACCGCGCAGCCGCAACTCCCTCGCCGGCACGCTGTCGCGCCACGGCGGAACGCGGCTCGAATTGGTGGCCGTGGACTTCCTCGGCGAGACGACGGACTACGGCGCCTTCCGGGTCCACCGGGAGACCGTCCTCACCGTGCGGACGCCGGAGGGCGACCAGCGCGTGATGCGCCTTTTCGGCTCCATGATCGAACAGGACGGCCGCTACAAGATCTACAGCTTCGTCGTCGACTGACGCAGGAAGCGCCATGCAGCTCGATGCCCAGCCGCCTGTGGATGAGGTGGCGTGAGCACCGAGAGTGGGGAGGCCGAGTTCTCCCGGTAGGTGTGTGGCGCTCCATGTAGCGCCGGCCCCCCATGTAGCGCCGGCCCCCCATGTGGCGCCGGCACCATGTAGCGCCGGCACCATGGAGCGCCGGCGTCCTCGCCGGCCTGCGCTGCACCGTCGGTCCCTCAGGCAGCCTCCTGCCGAAAGCGCTGCCGCGCCGACGGACCGTGGCCGGGAGGCCCACGCACCATGCCCGCCTCCGGCGGAGGCCGGTGAGGACACCGGCGCTCCAGAACAGTCGCGCCCTGACGTACGCAGCGCCGGCCCCATGGAGCGCCGGCCCCATGGAGCGCCGGCGTCCTCGCCGGCCTGCAATCGTCTGATCCCCGATCAGGCGGGAACCCCGGGGCCATCCGGCCCCTGCGCCGCACCGTCGGTCCCTCATTCGAGTCTCGTGTCGACAGCGGCGCCGCGTACCGATGGACCGTGGGCGGGGAGGCCCACGGAGCATGCCCGCCTGCGGCGGAGGCCGATGAGGACACCGGCGCTCCAGAACACTCGCGCCCTGACGTACGTAGCGCCGGCCCCATGGAGCGCCGGCGTCCTCGCCGGCCTGCGCTGCACCGTCGGTCCCTCATTCGAGTCTCGTGTCGACAGCGGCGCCGCGTACCGATGGAGCGTGGGCGGGGAGGCCCACGGAGCATGCCCGCCTGCGGCGGAGGCCGGTGAGGACACCGGCGCTCCAGAACAGTCGCCCCCTGACGTATGGAGCGCCGGCCCCATGGAGCGCCGGCGTCCTCGCCGGCCTGCGCCGCACCCTCGGCCCCTCATTCGAATCTTGTGTCGACAGCGGCGCCGCGTACCGATGGACCGTGGGCGGGGAGGCCCACGGAGCATGCCCGCCTGCGGCGCAGGCCGATGAGGACACCGGCGCTCCAGAACACTCGCGCCCTGACGTACGCAGCGCCGGCCCCATGGAGCGCCGGCCCCATGGAGCGCCGGCGTCCTCGCCGGCCTGCGCCGCACCGTCGGCGCCGGAGATCGGCCTCCATCCGACGGCCATCGGGCTGCCTGCCGCACTCGTGCGTCGCTGACAAGGCGGAACACAATGCAGAAGGCCGCTTTGCGGCCTGGTTCAGCCGCGATGGTTCGCCGCTCGAATGCCGGGTCACCTTGTCCGCAGGCTGCTCGAACCGGCGTCATGCCGGATTGCGCTCTGCGGCGAGGTCCATCTGGAAAGCGGTGAAGCGGAGCTCGCGGCGGTGGAGTTGCCGGCGGCGTGCCTCGAGCCAGTTCCGGGCGTGGTGGTCGAGCCTGCCATCAGGCCGTGAGAGCTCCTTCTCGAAGAAGCCCAGGATTGTCTGGAGAAACAACGCCTCGTCCGCCGCGTAGCTGCCGCGGTGTGGTTCGACGCGCCAGTCCGACCTCCCCGACCCAAGCACCTCGAACCCCGAGTTCCCGGCGGCGAATCCCGAGGCGAGCCGGGGCCCCGCCCGAGGGTTGGTCATGCTGGCGTGATAGGCCTCCACCACCTCCCGGTCGTCCTCGTGCGGCGGCGAGAAGACCGTCCTGCCGGCAAAAGTGAGCGTGGCGTAGAAGACGCCGCCGGGACGCAGCACTGCCCGCGCCAGCGGAACCGCGGCGCCGGGCCGAACCAGGTCCCAGAACGACTGCGCCACCGCGAGCTCGAACGGCGATCGGATCACCGCCGCCAGACCCTCGGGAATCCGCGCCGGCACGAAACGGATCGCCACGGCCAGCTTGCGGCTCCGCAGCAACAGCCGCTCCCGGCTGCTCCGCACCGCTTCCATCTCCCGGGCGACCCCCCACCGCCGGGCCGTCTCGCGGTAGCCGACGAGCAACCTCGGGTTCTGGTCCACGACCGTGAGGTCCACCCGTTCGACGGGCGCCATGAGCCGCATCCAGTGACGGAACCCGCCCCCGCTCCCGCCGCCGAACTCGACCGCACGGACCGCACCGCCGGCCGCAGCGCGAACGCTGACTCGAGCGGCGACGGCTGCGAACACCCCCGGATGGCGGGCGCGGCGGTCGACCGAGGCCTTGGCAGAGAGGTACCGCTCGAAACCGCGCAGCGGGGACAGGCCGGGCGGGGCCGAGGAAGCCGCTATTTCTTGCGGCGCTTCTTCGGCCGGCTCTTCCCGCTGGTGCCCTGGAAGATCTTGCCGCGTTTCGTGCGCCGATCGCCTTTTCCCATGATCGTCCGGATTCTAGCCGGGCGCGACCCTGTCCCCGGCCGCCCGCAGTTCCCTACAATGGCCGGCATGCGTATCGATCTGAACTGCGACATGGGCGAAAGCTACGGCAACTACGCGCTCGGGTGCGACGAGGAGATCCTGGAGATCGTGACCTCGGCGAACGTGGCCTGCGGGTTTCACGCCGGGGACCCGATGACGATGGAGAAGACTGTCGGCATGGCGCTCGACCGAGGCGTCGCCGTCGGCGCCCACCCGGGCCACCACGACCTGCGCGGCTTTGGCCGGCGGCCGATTCAGGCGCCGCCGTCCGAAGTCGAGGCGGATGTCCTCTACCAGGTGGGGGCGCTGACAGCCTTCGTGCGGGCCCGGGGGGCGCGCATGGCGCACGTGAAGCCCCACGGCGCGCTCTACAACCAGGCCGTGGGCAATCCCGAGCTCGCCGCGGCGCTGGCGCGCGCGGTGGCCCGCGCCGACAGGGATCTCGTCTTTGTAGGCCTCGCCACCTCGACCGCGATGCGGGAAGCGGCCGAGGCCGAGGGCCTGCGTTTCGCCGGCGAGGCCTTCGCCGACCGGGTCTACAACCCGGACGGCACGCTGCAGTCGCGGCTGATCGCCGGCTCGGTGATCCACGACCCGGAGAAGGCGGCCGCGCAGGCGGTGCAAATCGCTTCCGGCACGGTGATCGCCCACGACGGGAGCGAGGTTCCGGTGGCGGCCGAAACGCTCTGTCTCCATGGCGACAATCCAGCCGCGCTCGGCAACGCCAGGACGGTCCGCCGCCGCCTGGAGGACGCTGGCGTCGACATTCGCCCCCTCGGCTGACCGCCTGAGGCGCGCCGCGCCCAACCTCGCCCCCGGATCGCCGCCACGGATCCGGAACGCGGGCGAAGCGTCGTTCGTCGTCGAACTCGGAAATGCGATCTCCAGGGAATTGAACGCCCAGGCCACGAACCTGGCCGCCCTCCTCGACCGGCGGCCCTTTCCCGGCTACCAGGAGTCCATCCCCACGTTTCGATCGCTTCTGGTCTTCCATGACCCGCAGTGCGAAAGCAGCGCCGCCCGGGCCCACGTCCTGGACCTGACCGAACGCCTCGCCGACGAACCCGAGGCGCCGCCGCGCCGGGTCAGCATTCCGTGCGTGTACGACGGCGAGGACCTGCCCGATGTCGCGCGCGCCGCCGGAATGACGCAAGCCGAGCTCGTCCGGCTGCACGCGGGGCACGACTGGCGGGTCTTCATCGTGGGCTTCACGCCCGGGTTCCCCTATCTCGGGATCGGCGATCCGAGGCTGGACATCCCCCGCCGGGCCACGCCCCGGCTGCGGGTCCCGGCGGGATCGGTGGCGATGGCGCGCGCCCAGACCGGCATCTATCCCTGGGTCACCCCCGGTGGCTGGCACCTCATCGGACGCACCGATCCCGGCTTGCTCTTCGACCTCCACCGTGATCCGCCGAGCACCTGCCTCCCCGGGGACGAGGTCCGCTTTCAGCCGGTCGCGGAGCTTCCGCCGCCTGCTCCCCGGACCGGGTCCGGGCCGGTCCCGGCCGAAGCCGTCGGGGAGGCGGCCTTCGAGGTCGAGCGCGGCGGGCTCCAGACCACGGTCCAGGACCTCGGCCGGCCCGGTCACCAGCGCTACGGGGTTCCTCCCTCCGGCGCGGCCGATCCACGCTCGCTCATTCTCGCCAACCGGCTCGTCGGAAACCCCGATCGGGCTGCCGGGCTCGAGTGCCTTCTTCCCGGACCGGTGCTCTCCTTCCGCCGCCCGGTCCTATGCGCCCTGGGCGGAGCGGATCACCGGGCCACGCTCCACCGTCCGGGCCGACCGGCGTGGCCGATACCCGTCGGGCTCTCGTTCCTCGCCCCCCGGCGCGCCGTCCTCCGCTTCACCGGCCCGCCGACCGGGATGCGCGTCTATCTCGCCTGCGCCGGCGGCGTGGAGGCGCCCGAGGTGCTCGGCTCCCGCTCGACCTATCTGACCGCCGGCTTCGGCGGCTACCGGGGACGGGCGCTCCGCTCCGGCGACCGGATCTCCCTCGGCGAGGCGCCCGCGAATGCCCGCGAGAGCCGCTATCTGCGGGAAGCGCGGCGCCCCCCGGTCGAGGGGGATCTGCGCCTCAGGATCAGCCTCGGACCTCAGGAGGACTGTTTCACCGCCGACTGCCTCGAGGGCCTCGAAGCCGGCCGCTGGACCGTCTCGAACGATGCGAACCGCATGGGCTTCCGGCTCGCGGGGCCGAGACTGGAGCATCGTCCCGGACGCAGCGAGATCGTGTCCGACGCGAATCCCCCGGGCACGATCCAGACGCCGCCCGCCGGCCGTCCCATCGTGCTGGGTCCCGACCGCGGCACGACCGGCGGCTACCCGAAACTCGGCAGCGTCGTGGGTCCGGATCTGGGCGCCCTGGCGCAGGCGCTGCCCGGAACCGGGGTCCGCTTCGAGGTGGTGTCCCTGGAACAGGCCCGGTCGATCGCCCTTGCCGAAGCCCGCCGGCTCGAAGCGCTGGGCGTTGGATGACTTCCGCCGCGTCGGGTCAGGCCGACGGCGGGTGTTCCAGTGAGGCGAACAGGTCCGGGATCCTGCTCCGCAGGAGATCGCGCGTCTTCCGGAACCGCCGGAGCAGCTCCTCCTTGCCCCACGCCTTCGCCGGATCGGGAATCGGCCAGTGCAGGCGTCGCACGCCCGGTGGCGTGACCGGACAGACCTCGTCGGCGCAGAGGGTGACAACGAGATCGGCCGTCGCGAACGGAATCTCGTCCACGCTCTTCGATCGGGCCCCGGCGATGTCGAGCCCTTCTTCGGCAAGCACCCGAACCGCCATCGGGTGGACCCGCCACGGGTTCGATCCGGCGCTGAGCACCCGGGCGCCCGGGGGCGCGATCTGCCGGGCGATGGCTTCGGCCATCTGGCTCCGCGCCGAGTTGGCGACGCAGAGAAACACGATGGTGCGCGGGCCCGGCCCGCCCGCCCGGTTCATGGGAAAGACCCACGAATTCTAAGCGCTACGATTCCCGCCCCGGCCCGGATCGGCGCCGCGTTTCTCCATGGGTTCCTGACGGCCGGTTTGTTTCTGAGCGCCTCGTCCGGCCGCGCCGTCACCCTGCTGCGGCGCTCCCTCTGCGGCAGGCTGGCCCGCTGGCGTCGGTCCCGCCGCGGTCTGACAGGTGCGGTGCTCGTCGTCGCCGCGGCATGCTCGGAGCCCCCGCCGGAAGCGCCTCCCGCCTCCGCCGCCGCTGCCGAGGCCGGATCGCTCCGCCCCGCTCCGCCCCCGCCGCCCGTCCCGGACCCCCGGGACACCCGCCCGGTGCTGGTCGCTTTCGGTGACAGCCTGACTGCGGGGTACGGCGTGGACCTCACCGAGGCGTGGCCGGAGCGCTTCCAGGAGCTGCTCGATGCCGGGGGGCACGCGGTGCGGGTGGTGAATGCCGGGGTCTCCGGGGAGACCAGCGCCGGGGGCCTCCGCCGGCTGCCGTGGGTGCTCGACCGCCAGCCCGCGGCCGCGGCGATCGTGATTGCCCTCGGTGGAAACGACGGCCTGCGCGGAATTCCCCCCGACTCGATGGCGCAAAACCTCGCCGCGATGGTGCACGAGGCGCAAGGCCGCGGTCTCGCCGTCCTTCTCTCTGGCGTTCCCTCGCCCCCGGAGCTCGGCGAGGACTACCAGGCGGCTTTCACCGAGGCCTTCCGCCAGGTTGCCGGCGAGACGGGGGTGCCGCTTCTCCCCAGTCTTCTCGAAGGCGTCGCCGGCGTCCGGGAACTGAACCAGGGGGACCGCATCCACCCGAACGCCGAGGGGGCGCGCCGGCTCGCCGAGAATGTCCTCGGCGCCATGGAGCCGCTGCTCGCGGAACAAGACTGGTCCCGGGCCGTTCCTCCTGGAGAAGCCCGGAAGGGGACCGGGACCGATCGGGAGGAATGACCACGATGGTGCGGGCACAAGCGCTCGAGAAGGTCGTCAAGAGCGGCGACCGTGATCTGGTGATCCTGAGCGGCCTCGATCTCGCGGTGGAAGCCGGCGAGTTCGTCTGCATCCGGGGCCCGTCCGGCAGCGGCAAGTCCACGCTGCTCGGTCTCCTCGCCGGGCTCGACGCGCCGACCCGGGGCACGGTCGAAGTGGCGGGCATCGATCTCGCTGGTCTGGACGAAGAGGGGCTCGCGCAGTTTCGCGCCGCAAACCTCGGGTTCGTGTTCCAGTCCTTTCATCTCCTGCCGAACCTGACGGCCCTCGAGAACGTGGGGGTGCCGCTGGAGATTGGCGGCGTGCGCGACGCGCACGACCGGGCGCGCCTGATCCTGGAGTCCTTCGGGCTCGCCGAGCGCACCCACCACTTTCCCTCGAAGCTCTCCGGCGGCGAGCAGCAGCGGGTCGCCATCGCCCGGGCGATCGCGAACGAGCCCCGGGTGGTGCTGGCCGACGAGCCCACCGGGAACCTCGACGAAGACACCGGCGTTCGGATCGCGGACCTCCTGGCCGGAATCCGCAAGCGCACCGGCGCCACCGTGATCGTGGCGACCCACGACGCGGCCCTCGCGGCGCGCGCCGACCGACGGCTCATTCTGCAGGGCGGGCGGCTCCACGAAGCGCCGCCGCCAACCCGCAGCGATCCGCGGCGGTTCGAGGTCAAGCTCACCGAAGCCTGAGCCGCCCGAGGGTCAGTACTCCGATCTCGCGCCTTTCCCGCATCCTCGATCACCGTGTTGGCCTTCGCCCTCCGGATGGCGGCCCGGGAGCTCCGCGCCTCGGCCCGTCGGCTCTCCCTCTTCTTCCTGGCCGTCGCCATCGGCGTTGCTGCGATCGTGGTGCTGCGCTCCTCCGCCGACAGCCTCCGCACGGCGCTCCTCAACGAGTCCCGGTTTCTGCTCGGCGCGGACGTGACGGTGCGGGCCCCGGACGGCTTCACTCCCGAACTCGAAGCACGGATCGAGGAGGTGGTCAGCTCCCACCCGCTCGCCGGTGTCGCCCGGGCCTCCCAGGTCGCCACCCTGGCGCGATCGGCGGCGGATCCGCTGCGCGCGGCCATGGTGGAAGCCAAGGGCGTGGACGAGGCGTTTCCGCTCCACGGCGCCATGGACGTGACCGGAGTGGAGTACGGCCCCGACCTCCTTGCCGGGCGCGGCGCCCTGGTCCGGCCCGAGCTTCGCGCCCGGCTCGGGCTGGAGATCGGGGACCTGGTCATGCTGGGTGGAGAGGCGTTCGAGGTCCGGGGCGACCTGATCCGGGAAGCGGGAGCGGGGATCGACTTCTTTGCCCGCGGCCCCCGCGTCCTCACAGGTCTCGACGACCTTGCCGGGACCGGCCTTCTCAGCGATCCCGCCCGAGGCCGGCGGGAGCTCCTGTTCTCGGTCCACGGCGAGGAAGCGGTGGAGGAGCTGGCGGTCGCGCTGCGGGCGGCGCTCGAAGACACGCCTGTCCGCGTGCGCACCCACCGGCAGACCGGGGAGCGCATGGCGCGGCGCATCCAGCGGGCGGAGGACTACCTGAGCCTCGCCGGGTTCGTCATCCTGGTGCTCGGGGGCGTGGGAGTGTTCAGCGCGGCCCGCACCTTCGGGCGGCAGAACCTGCTCACGGCGGCGATCGAACGCTGCCTGGGCGTGCCTTCGCTGACGATCCTGCTCATCGCCCTCCTGCAGGTGTTCGTGCTCGCCGGCCTTGCCAGCGCCTTCGGGATCGCGGCGGGCGCCGCGGCGCTCGCGATCTTCGTGCCCGTGGTCGAGATCGGAGGCGTCGCGGTCACGGCATCGCTCACCCCGGTGGCCGCGTTCCAGGGGGCGCTGGTCGGCAGCGTGGTCGCGCTGTTCGCCGGCGTTTTCCCCCTCCTGCCGCTGCGGCGGGTCCGCCCGCTGGGCCTGCTGCGGAGCGGCGATCTGCTGGACGAGGAAGGCTCCCGCCGCGCCCGACGGGTGGAAGGGTCGATCGCGGCGTGCCTCGCGGTGATGTTCTTCGGCATCGCGGCCTGGCAATCCGGGTCGCTGCCGATCACCGCCGCCGTCACCGGAGGCCTCCTGCTCGTCGCCGTCGTGCTGTGGGTGCTGGGCGGGCTGCTGCTCCGCGCGCTGGCGCCGCTCGCCGCCGCACGAACCTTCGCCGTCCGCCACGCCGTGCGCACGGTGCTCCGGGGCGCCGGACAGGTGCGGGTGGTGCTCGTGGCGCTCGGCGTGGGGGTGTTCCTGGTGCTGGCCACGGTGGGGATCGAGCGGAATCTGCGGCGCGAGTTCGCCTTCCAGGAGGAAGCCGAAGCCCCCGACCTGTTCCTGCTCGACATCCAGGAGGACCAGCTCGAGACCGTGCGTTCGAACGCAGAGGCTTCCGGCGCCCCGGACATCACCCTGATTCCGGTGCTCCAGGCGCGGATCCACGGCATCTTCGGCGAGCGGGTGCACCTGCCCGACCGGGAATCCGTCCGGCGGCGCGGCGGGCTCTCGCGGGAGTACACGGTGAGCTCGCGGTCCTACCTGGAGGAGAACGAGGAGCTCGTCGCCGGGACGTTCTGGGGCGATCGCCCCGCCGACGGCATCGAGGTGTCGGCGGAGATCGACCTGATGCGCGAAGACGGTCTCGTGCTGGGTGACACGATCCGCTTCCAGATCCTGGGCGAGACCCTGGATGCGCGGGTGACTTCCTTCCGTGACGTGGAGTGGCGGAACGCCCGCAACGGCGGGTTCATGTTCCTCTTCCACCCGGACAACCTGCGCGATTTCCCGATGACCTACGCCGGCTTCGTCCGGGGGCCGACGGGGCTGGCGGAGCGGGCCCGCTTCCAGGGCGCGGTGGCCGGGGCGTTCCCCAACATCAGCATCGTCGATCTGCGCGACGTGCTCGACATGATGCAGCAGGTCGCGGACAGCGTCGCGCTGGCCATCCGGATCGTCGGCTTCATCGCCGTGGCCGGAGGCCTTCTGATCCTGATTGGCACGGTGGCGGTTCACATGGGCGCCCGCCGCCGCGAGACCGCGGTGCTGCGGGTGTTCGGCGCCGGCCGCAACCGGGTCGTGGCCCTCACCCTCCTCGAGCACGGCGCGATGGGCGCCATCGCCGGGGCCGCCGCCGCGATCGGCGGCGGGGCCACGGTCTTCTTCGTGGTCCGGGAGGTCATGCGGATGCCCTTCCAGACGGACCCTCTCCTGACCGGGCTGGCCATCGTCCTCCCGGCCCTCGGCGCCGCCCTCGTGGGAGCCGGCGCCGCCGCCGATGTCCTCAGAAAGAAGCCCCTGAGAGTCCTCGCCGACTAGAACCAGCCCGCCTCCGGCGCCATCGCCTCACTGGCGCGCCCTCTGCGTGCCCCGAGCCCCCGTCTCCGTACCGGAGGCCCGGGGAGTGAGTGTCCGCGTTCACCGGGGCGCCGAGGCAACCGGCGGCTGGGATCCGCTCAACGGCCGCCCGGCAGCACGTCGAAGCCGAGCGCCTCGGCGTTCTCTCGTACCCGGTGGTCCAGGGAGAGGACCTGCAGATCGGCCCCGAGGTCGCGGAGGTGAGCGGCGGTCGCCAGGTGGAGAGCGTCGAGCGAGCGGACGGGCTCGTAGGGGAATCTTCGCCGGGCGCGCGCAAGGACGTGCCCGCCGATGCGCACCCGGCTCCAGTGGACCACCGCCGTGACGAGGACGGCGCGCATGGCCGCGGTCTCCCCTTCGGGGTGCCTCCCGGTCGCAGCGCACCGATGCAGACTGCGATCGCATTCGACGAGGGTCAACTCCGAGCAGACCACCCGGGGAGCACGAGCCAACAGCCGTTCCACGATCCCGCCGCGTTCCTCTCCCAGAATCCAGGCAAGGACCGCCGAGCTTTCCGCGTACAGGACCGCCATCACCGCTCGCCCCGCACCCAGTCGAGCAGATCGGCGATCTCGCTCGGGGACAGCTTCGTCCAGGGACGGGGGCGGTCGTAGATTGCCGCGTCGTTCGGTTTTCCGAGGATCACCTCTCCCGCGCGGGCCATCCGGACGAAGGGATCCTCCGGTTCCTCGCCGGCAGGCGTGTGGGGAACGAGGTCCATGACCGGTGTGCCCCGGTTCGTCACCACAATCCGCTCGCCGTCGCTCACCCGGCGCGCGTACTCGCTGAGCCGGTTCTTCAGGACACGGATTCCGACGGTCGTCATGGAGGCGATTGTAGCCTCACGAGGCTACATTGGCGCCCGCCGCATTGCCGCCGTCCAGCCGCGCAAGCCACCGTTCCGGGATGCGGACGGCGAGGACTTCCCCCTCCACCGTGAGCACGCTTCCGGCTTCGACCTTGACGGCCACCCGCACCTTCCGCGCGCCGATCTCGACGGCGCGGGCGCGGAGCACGAGTTCCACCCCGAGCGGCGTCGGGCGGCGGTAGTTCACGGTCAGCCTGCCGGTGACAAAGCGCCGGGCCGGGAGGCTGTCCATCGGACGGCCCTCCGCCCGGTACGCCGCTTCCGCCGCGGCGGCGGTCCCGTGGCAGTCCACGAGGCAGGCGAGGAGACCCCCGTAGACCACCCCCGGGACGGCGGTGTGCACATCCTCCGGCGTGAACCGGCAGACCGTCTCCTCTCCCTCCCGAAAGCTGCGGATCCGGTACCCGTCGCGGTTCTTCGGGCCGCAGCCGTAGCAGGTCCGGGTGGAGTTGGGATAGAAGTCCTGGATGGCTCTCATCAGCCGGCGCGCAGGAGCGCGAAGAGCAACACGCCCCACGCGGCCACGAGGAGCGTCCCCCCGACCGGCGTCACCGGTCCGAGCCAGGCCGGGCCGGAAAGCGCCAGCCAGACCAGGCTGCCGCAGAACAGCATCATCCCCGCCGTCATCAGCGCGCCGGCCCAGCCGAGGGGGGCGGCGGCGCCGATTCCGGAGCGGGCGAGGAGGCCGATCGCCAGGAGGCCGAGGCCGTGCGTCGCGAGGTAGCGCACGGCGGTCTCGAAGGCCGAAAGGGACCTCGGGCTCAGGCGCGCCCCGAGAGCGTGGGCGGCGAAGGCCCCGAGGACGACCGAGATCATCAGCGCGGCGGCGCCGAGGCGAAGCCAGGTCACAAGATCGTCGCCGGGCCGCCGGGCGCCAACGTCAGCGAGCGGTCTGCCCCATGCGCAGGGGGCGCTGCGGGGTCCGGGGCTCGTCCGGGTACAGCGCCGCCACTTGCTCCTCGTAACCGTTGAACATCGGAGTCGGGAACCGTTCCTCCGAGTCGAGCCAGAACGACTGCTCCTGACTCCAGCGGGGATGCGGGATGTTCGGGTTGATGTTGGAAAGGAAGCCGTACTCGTGCCGCTGCATCTCCCAGAAGAACGGGGGCTGGCGGCGGGTCAGCTCGACCTTGACCACGGCCTTGGGGCCCTTGTAGCCGTACTTCCAGGGCAGGGCCAGCCGGATCGGGGCGCCGTGCTGGCGCACCAGCGGTTCGCCGTACACCCCGGTCACGACGAAGGCCAGGGGATGCATGGCCTCGTCCATGCGCAACCCCTCGTGATACGGCCACGGATACCAGTTGCTGCTGGCCAGCCCGGGCATCTCGCTCGGCCGGTTCAGCGAAGTGAACGCCACGAAGCGGGCTTCGCTGGTGGGCTCCGCGGCGGAGATGAGGTCCGCCAGCGGGAATCCCGTCCAGGGCACGTTCATCGCCCACCGCTCGACGCAGCGGAAGTGATAGATCCGTTCCTCCTGCTGGAACGCCAGCAGGTCGTCGAGATCGAACCTGCGCGGTCTGTGGCACGCGCCGGTGACCTCGACCTCCCACGGGACCGGCTTGTAATCGCCCGAGAGTTGCCAGACCGGGCCACCGCGCCCGGCGAGAAACTCGTAGAAGTTGTTGTGGGCGCCCGCGACCTCCCGAGGCGTGAGTTCCTTGCGCTCGACGGACGCCGGCACCTGGTAGGTCTCGTTCTTCGCAGCCGGGAAGATGTCGGGCCGCGTGTACGGGACGTCGAGCATCCCCACGTCGCTGGCCCCGGCCGCGGAGGAGCTGCATGCGGCGGCGATGGGGCCGATGGCCGCGGCGCTGCCGAGGCTGCGGATCACCTGACGGCGGTTGAAGAAGGTCCTCGGGTCGGTCACCCCTCCGCCAACCGGGCTCGCCTCGAATTCCCGACCCTTCGATGTCCTGATGAGGCTCATTGTTACCCTCCCGGCGCCGCGTGGGCTCCCCGCCCGGCGCCATCCGAATGGTATGCCGTCCGTGCTCCCCATGCCGCCTTCATGAGCTGGCGCGCCCTCGCTGACCCCGCCGTTCTCCGCGCCGGCGCCCGGATCGGCGCTGACCTGCGCCGGGAAGGGTTCCGCGCCGCGCGGTGGGCGGATCGGCTGGGGTGGATCGAGTTGCCGCGACGCACCCTGCCGCGTCTTGCGGGGTGGCGGGCCCTTGGCGGGGAGCTCCGGGCCGAAGGTTGCGAACGGCTGCTCGTCGTGGGCATGGGTGGATCCGGCATTGCGTCCCGGTCGCTGGTCGGTCTCCTTCCCCGTTCGGAGGAGGGGATGGCTGTCCGTCACCTCGACTCGCTCGAGCCGGAAGCGATCCGGGTCGAGAGGGATCCCGCCCGACTCCGCCGGACGGCCGTCCTGGTGGCGTCCAAGTCCGGCGCCACGGCCGAGTCCATGGTGATGGAGGCCGTGTTGCGCTCTGCGGCGCCCGATCCCGACGGCCTGCAGCGGCGGCTCCTGGCGGTGAGCGACCCCGGCTCTCCCCTGTTCGAGCGGGCGACGGCCGAGGGGTGGCGCGCGGTCCTTCCCGGGCACCCCGACGTCGGCGGGCGTTTTTCGGCGCTGGGACCCTACGGCGCCGCGCCGGCGGTGCTCGGCGGCCGGGACATGGCTTCCGTCCTCAAACCGGCTCGCGCCCTCTCCGAGCGTCTGCGGCGGGGGGCGGCGGAAGGGGCCGGGGACCCCGGGTTCGACCTCGGCGGACTGCTCGTCGCGCTGGCGCGCGCCGGCCGGACCCGCGCCCTGATCACGGCGTCTCCGGCCTGGTCGTCCATCCTCCCCTGGGTGGAGCAGATGCTGGCGGAAAGCACCGGGAAGGACGGCCGAGGGATCCTGCCCGTGCTCCTGCGCGGAGGCGATCCACCCGCCCGGGTGTCGGAGCGGGACTTCCTCATCCACTTCGGTGACGCCGGGGAGGAGGACACCGCCGCGGCGCGGGCCCACGCCGCGGGGGCTCCGGCCATCTGCAGCACCGCCGGAGCGGCCGGGGCCACCGGCGAGATCTTCCGTTGGCAGGTGGCGATTGCCGCCGCGGCCATGGGTCTCGGCGTCAATCCCTTCGACCAACCCGACGTGGAGGGCGCGAAGCGGGAGGCGCGGCAGTTCATGGAGAGGCCGCCGGACCATCGGGTCGGCGTTCGGGAGAGCGACGCCGCGGGCTTCTTCCGCGCGGCGCGGACCGGGGGTCTCGCGGTGAACGCCTTTGGCCATCGGAATTCGTTTGCGGAACGGGCGTTCGCCCGCCTGCAGCAGGACCTGGCGGGCCGGCTGGGGTCGCCCCCGGCCATCGGCTTCGGGTCGGCCCTCCTGCACTCCCTGGGACAACTGGAAAAGGGCGGCCCTCCGGGACTCGCGGTGCTCATCCTGTCGTGGGGGCCGCCCCCGGAGGGGGATATCCCGATCCCGCCCTCCCCGGCGCTCCCCGAGGCGGTGGCCGGGCTCGGCACGGCGGCCTTCGTTCGCCTCCAGGCGATGGCGGATGCCCGCGAGCTGGCGCGGCGGGGCCGCCAGGTGCTGCGGCTCGACGAGCCCGCGAGCGGGAACCGCGGGCTTGATGCGCTACTCGCCCGCCTCCGGCGTCTCCTGTGAGGAACGAACTCCCGTCGCTGAGCGCGCGGACCCTGGCGCGGCGCCTGGCGCGCCGCGAGGTCTCCGCCGAGGAGGTGATGCGGGCTCATCTCGATCGGATCCGCGCCCTGAATCCGGAGTTGAACGCCATCGTCACCCTGCTTCCGGAGCCCGACCTGCTGGCTGCGGCGCGGGCGAAGGACGACTCGCTCCGGCGGGGGGACGTCTCCGGGCCCCTCCACGGGTTGCCGGTGGCCCACAAGGACCTTCATCTGACTCGCGGCATCCGCACGACCTTCGGCTCGCCGATCTTCGCCGACTTCGTTCCCCGGGAGGAGGCGCTGATCGTGGCGCGGATCCGGCGCGCCGGAGCCATCGCGATCGGCAAGACGAACACGCCGGAGTTTGGAGCCGGCTCGCAGACCTTCAACCCGGTGTTCGGCGCCACGCGAAACCCCTGGGACCCCACCCGCACCTGCGGCGGCAGCAGTGGAGGCGCCGCGGTCGCCCTCGCAACCGGCATGGTCCCGCTGGCGGAGGGCAGCGACTATGGCGGCTCGCTGCGGAACCCCGCCAGCTTCTGCGGGGTGGTCGGCCTGCGCCCCTCCCCCGGCCGGGTGCCCGACTGGCCGGACGAAGCCCCGTGGTTCCCGGTCCCGGTGTCGGGCCCCATGGCGAGAAGCGCCGCCGACGCCGCGCTGCTGCTCGGCGCGATTGCCGGCCCCGATGCCCGGGCGCCGCTCTCGCTGCCGGATCCCGGCGCTGCCTTCCACGAACCGCTGGACCGCGACTTCCACGGGACCCGGGTGGCGTGGAGCGCCGGCTTCGCGGGCCTTCCCTTCGACCGCCGCGTCGTGCGCGCCGTCGCGCCCGCGCGCGCCGCGCTGGAGTCGATCGGTTGCGAAGTCGCGGATGAAGACCCCGACATGGCCGGGGCGACCGGCGTGTTCGACCGGCTGCGCGCCTGGTACTTCGATCTCTGTTACGGCCCGCTGCTCGAACGGCACCGCGCCCGCATGAAGGAAACGGTGATCTGGAACATCGAGCGCGGTCAGGCTCTCACCGCTTCCGACCTCGCCGGGGCGACCCGCCGCTGGACCGCGCTCCTCGCGCGCGCCACCGCGTTCATGGCCCGTTTCGAGTTCTTCGTGTTGCCCACGGTGCAGGCGCCCCCCTTCGACCTGGGACAGGAGTACCTCGAAGCGATCGAAGGCGTCCGGATGCGGACCTACACGGAGTGGATGGGCTCCTGCGCCCTCGTTTCGCTGCTCGGGCTGCCGGCGGCTTCGGTTCCCGTGGGGATGACCGACGACGGCCTGCCGGTCGGTCTTCAGGTCGTCGGCCGCGCCCGCGCCGACTTCGCGGTCCTGCAGCTCGCCCACGCGCTCGAAGCCGCTCTCCCGCCCCCGTCCCGACTGCCGTTTCCGATCCCCCCCGGCCCTGCGGGACAATCGGCCCCGCTCGGCTCCGCGTCCAGCCAGGAACGGGCGGTGCGAAGAGGAACGCAACGCGAGGAGGTTCCGCGATGACAACGATGGCGACGTCCCTGCGGCAGGGCCTGCTGCCCGCATTTCCGGTTCTGTGGATGGCTTGTGCGCCCCCGTCCCCGCCCGCCGAGCCGCCGCCTCCCGGCGCCGACGCCCACGAGGGAGCCGCCTACGAGATCACCGAGGTGCGTCCCGGCATCTGGCACGCGGTCGGGACCGGGGCCATGAACGTCGGGGCGAACGCCGCCATCGTGGACCTCGGGGCGTCGCTCCTCCTCGTGGACTCGCACATCACCCCGGCCGCGGCGTGGGTTCTCCTGGAGGAGCTGGCGCCGTTGACGCCGAAGCCGATCCGCTACGTGGTGAACACCCACTTCCACTTCGACCACATCCACGGGAACCAGGTCTTCGGCGACGAAGTGGAGATCCTCGGCCACCAGACGACCTACGACATCGTCTCGTCCGGCGGGTCCGTTTCCGGGACGGCCTGGGACGGGTTCGTCGCGACGCTCCCGAATCAGATCGCCGCGATCGAGGCCGAGCTGCAGGCCGCGCCGGAAGGCGAACGCGAAGAGGTCGCGGCGCGGCTCGCGCGGATGCGGGCTTACCAGGAAGCGACCGCGGCGATCGAGCCGATCGCGCCGACGATCACGCTGGACGGAAAGCTCGCCATCTACCGGGGCGGTCACGAGATCCAGCTGCTGTGGAAGGGCCGCGGCCACACGCCCGGCGACGTGGTGGTCTATCTGCCCGAGCGACGGGTGCTCATCACCGGGGACCTCGTCGTGTTCGGTCTGCCGTTCATGGGCGACGCGTTTCCGGAATGGGGCGACACGGTGCGGCGCTTTGCCGAACTCGACTTCGAGCTCGTTCTTCCCGGTCACGGGCCCCCGTTCGAGGACCGGCAGAAGCTCCTGAACCTGGCCGACTACCTCGATGACTTCTGGGAGCAGGCCCGGGGCCTCCACGCTGCGGGAACCAGCGCCGAGGACGCCGCCCGCACGATGGATCTCACGGCCCACGCACCGAACTTCCCGGGCCTCATCGAAGGCCCCGGCGCCCCCCAGGTGGCCGTCGAACGCGCCTACCGCTTCTTCGAGCGCTCCGAGTAGTACGGCGGAGGGCGCGGATGTGCTCGTACATGTACCAGACGCCGACGCTGCGGAAGGGGCGCCAGCGGTCGCTGATGCGGGCGTAGTCGGCGGCGGGAGCGCCAGGCGGGATTTCGTAGAGATCGCGCATCGCAGCCAGGACCGCGGCGTCGCCGCCAGCGAAGACATCGGGACGGTGGAGGGTGAAGATGAGATGCATGTCGGCGGTCCACGCGCCGATGCCCTTCACCGAGGTCAGCGAGGCGCGGACCTGATCGTCATCGAGCGAGGCCAACGCCGCCAGATCGAGCCGGCCGTCCACGATCCGCGAGGCCAGATCTCGTAGATAGGCGACCTTCTGCCGCGAGAGCCCGGCCCCCCGGAGCGCCCGGTCCGGGAGCTCCAGGACCTCCTCCGCCGTCGGGGCCTCGCCGGCGGCGAGCGCCCACAGGCGCCGGTGCACCGTGCGGGCTGCGGCCGCGGAGATCTGCTGCGCCACGATGGCCCCTGCCAGGGTGGCGAACGAGTTGGAACGGGCGGCCAGGGTGCACGGCCCGACGCGTCGGATCAGGGCGCCGAGCGTTGGATCCCGGCCGGCAAGGCGGTGGACCGCCCGAGACCAGTCCGGCGTTCCCGCTGGAACCGGCGCGGCGGCCCAGGGGCCCTCGGCGGGAGACTCCATCTCGGGGGAGTTTAGGAATCCGTCGTTCCCCCTGCGTGGCGTGGTAGAATATAGGACAACATCGGTCGGATTTACTCCCGTACCCGGGCGCATCCGACTGGCCCTGCCTGGCGCATCCGACGAACACCGCCTCCGATGCGCGGTGGAGACCCGAAGCGGTCGCGCGTGACGGACACGTCCGCGGAACCTCCAGAGTCGCAGCATGATCCGACTTTCGAAGAGCACCGACTACGCCCTGATGGCGCTGGCGGACCTCGCCCTCCTCCCCGAGCGGAAGCTGCTCAGCGCCCGCAGGCTGGCGGAGAACCACGGGCTCCCCCCGCAGCTCGCCGCGAAGGTGCTGCAGGAACTCCGGAAGTCGGGGCTGGTCGAGACCCGGCAGGGGATTCGCGGCGGTTACCGTCTCGCCCGCCCGGCGCACGAGATCCGCATCACCGATGTCATCGAGGCCATCGAGGGGCCGCTCGCGCTCGTCGAGTGCGTTCTCGACGACCATGGCTGCTGCCTCATCGCCACCTGCAGCGTGCGGACGCCGCTGACCCGACTTCACGAGTGGTTGCTCGCGGCGCTCTCCGAACTCACCCTGGCCCAGACCCTCGAGGACTTCGGGGCGCCGGCGATCGGGTCCGGCCCCGAGCTGCCCGTCCTGCAATAGCCGACGATCCGAACAATCGTTCCCCTTTCCTCCAGACAGGAGACCCACCGATCCGACCCATGCCTGAGCCGCAACGCACTCTCGGCGCCGCCGAAGTCGAACAGCTCGTCGAACGGGAGTACGCCTACGGCTTCGTCACCGAGATCGAGACCGAACGCGTCCCGCCGGGATTGTCCGACGACGTCATCCGCCTCATCTCGCAGAAGAAGGAGGAGCCCTCCTGGCTGCTCGACTGGCGCCTCAGGGCCTATGCCGCCTGGCAGAAGATGCGGGAGCCCACCTGGGCGAAGGTGGACTACGACCCGATCGACTACGACGCGATCAGCTACTACGCCGCGCCGAAGAGCGCCGTGGAGGGACCGAAGAGCCTCGACGACATCGATCCGGAGATCCGCGCCACCTACGAAAAGCTGGGAATCCCGCTCGCGGAACAGCAGCGGCTCGCCGGCGTGGCGGTGGACGCCGTGTTCGACAGCGTTTCCGTCGCGACGACATTCAAGGAGAAGCTGGCCGATCTCGGGGTCATCTTCTGCAGTTTTTCCGAAGCGGTGAAGGAGCATCCGGACCTCGTCCGCAAGTACCTGGGCACCGTCGTGCCCCACTCCGACAACTTCTTCGCCTGCTTGAACGCAGCGGTCTTCTCCGACGGGTCCTTCGTGTATGTCCCGAAGGGCGTGCGGTGCCCGATGGAACTCTCGACCTACTTCCGCATCAACGCTTCGGAGACCGGGCAGTTCGAACGCACCCTGATCGTGGCCGACGAGGGCAGCTACGT
>JAAXGQ010000074.1 GCA_012271265.1 Vicinamibacteraceae bacterium | reverse complement strand
GTCCTCGCCGGCCAACACACCGGGAGCGCCGGCGTCCTCGCCGGCCAACACACCGGAGCGCCGGCGTCCTCGCCGGCCATCGGCGGAGGCGGGCATGGACCGTGTGCCTCCCGGCCCACGGTCGGTCGGCACGGCGGCGCGGTCGCAGGAGACTGGCTGAGGGGGCGAAGGTGTGGCGCAGGCCGGCGAGGACGCCGGCGCTCCATGAGGCCGGCGCTCCATGGGGCCGGCCCGGCTGCGCGGGGGTGCTGCTGGGCGACGGGGAGTCAGAAGCGGAGGCGGAGGCCGGCTCGGGCGATGCGGGGGGGTAGGATGCCGACAATGGCGCCGAAGGAGTCGTCGCGGGAGCCTTCTCCGATGACCTGGTTGAGGTTGAGGACGTTGAAGACATCGAAGCTCGCCGTCAGGCGCACGCCACCGGAGAAGGTGCGCTCCCAGGCGAGGCGGGCGTCGAGGAGGGGCACGATGGGGGAGCGCGCCGCGCCGGGCGGCTCGACGACGACTTCGGTGCTGCCCTGGGGCAGGGGGTCGCCGTCGGGGGTCGAGGTGAAGATCACCGAGCGGTAGTTCGGCCACCCGGAGTGGGCGCGGGCCGAGCCCGCCGCCTGGAATCCCCACGGCAGCCTGGCGCTCCCGGAGAGCCGCGCGATGAAGGGGCGGTCCCAGAAGGTCGGCCCCTCGTGCAGATCGCCGTGGTTGGGGTTGTTGAGGAGTGGCCCGGGGAAACCCGTTCCCTCGTCGACCTGGTCGCCCGGGCCCGGCAGCCAGCCGATGGAGCGGCTGGCAGTGACCGAGGCCAGGAGCTGCCAGCCGTTCGCGTAGCGCCGCCGGGCTTCGAGGATGAGGCCCCGGTAGCTGGCTTCCAGGCCGGGGTTGAACAGCAGGAACTCGCTCTGGCCCAGGGTGGCCGGATCCTGGAGCCACAGGGTGATGGGGACATCGTCTTCCGTGCCGGTGACGAAGTCCCGGCCGGGATCGGTGTGGGGGGTGGGAATCCAGGCTTCGTCGGGGACGCCGACGTCGGTGTCCTCGATCAGGTTGCGTTCGGAGCGGAGGATGGCGGTCAGGCCGAGGGTGACGCCGGCGGGGATCTCCCGCTGGATCCCGAGCGTGAACTCATCCGTGAGCGGCTGCCTCAGCCCCGGATCCACCTGGTTCCGCACCGGGAGGAAGACGCTGAGCGGGGAGCCGAAGTCGACTTCGCCGGGATCGACGAGCCGGTTGAAGTTCCGGTCCTTGAAGCGGAACCGCGCCGAGGCTCGGGCGTTCGGGTTGCCGTAGGAGGGGACGGACGTGCCCAGCTGGTGGAGGTAGCGGCCGGCGCTGATCCGCGCGGTGGTGCGGCCGTCTTCGGTGAGCTGGAAGCTCGCTCCGAGCCTCGGCGCGACGCCGAGCCAGGAGACGAGCCCCGGGTCCCCCGCCGTGGTCCGTCGGCTTCCCAGCGATTCGAAGACCTCGCCCCAGGCGCCGGGGGCGTTCTCCTGCGCCGGGTAGCCGGCGCCCCACCAGTCGAACCGCGCCCCGGCCTCGATCGCGAGGCGACCGCGGACCAGGGTGTCCTGCAGGTAGAAGCCGATGTTCCGCGTGGCGCTCTCGGCGATCACCGGATCGTTGTAGAGGATCACCTCGATGGGCTCGATCCGGTCGTGGACGTAGATGATCCCGCCGTGGAGGTCCCAGGTCGTCCGCGCCGGACTGCGATTCGCCTCGAACCCGGCCTTGAACTCGTTCGTCCCGCCGAAGAGCCCGTCCCGGAACCAGGTCGCGGAGAACCCGGCCTGCCAGCGGTCGCGCTCGTAGATGGTGTTCGTGCCCGACCCTCCGTACCAGATTCCGGTGTTCAGCTCCCAGCGGGAGACGTCTGGCTCGATGTCCGGCTGCTGGCCGTAGGGGAAATGGAGGTCCACCCGGCTGAGGCGGGCTTCGAGAAGGAGCGATTCGTCGAAGACCCCCTGCCACGAGACCTGGCTGACGGAGGTCACCGAATCCTGGTAGTGGGTGGTTTCGGGCGTCGGCCGGAAGAGGCTCGCGTTCCGGTAGGGGCGGTATTTCTCGTTGCGGTAGGCGAAGAGACCGATCTCGTGGCCTTCGGCCACCTCGACGGTGGCGCGGCCGAGGAAGTTGTCGAGCTGGGTGAGGTCCACCCCCGGCTCGCCGTCCGCGAAGAAGAAACCGGGAAGGAAGGGCTCGACCCGGTAGCGCGAGACGTTCAGGTAGAACCAGGCCCGATTGCGCCAGATGGGACCCCCGAGATCGACGCTCCCGTCATAGAGCTGCTTCATCCGGTTCGCCTGGCCGACGCCCCGGGCCCGAAGGGCGTCGTCGAGGTTCTCCGCCTGGAAGCGCTCGTGCTCGTAGAAGGCGGCGGCGCCCCCGGCGAAGCGGTTCGTGCCCCGGCGGGTCACGATGTTCATGAAGACGCCCGGCGTCTGGATCTCGGCCCGGTGGCCCGCCGTCGAGACTTCGACCTCCTCGAAGCTGTCGAAGGCGTAGTAAGCGATCGAGGCGCCGAGTGCGGAGGGATCGGTGAGGTTGACGCCGTTCAGGTGGTACTGGTTCTGCGTCCAGGCGGACCCGGCGGCCGAGAGCAGGGACTGCTGGCCGCTCTCGGCGCCGCCCACATTGACCTTCGACATGAGGATGCCGGGGGTCTGCTCGAGCACGGTCCAGATGTCCCGCGCGTTGGGGAGGTCCTCGAGGACCGGGCGGTCCACCGTCTCCCGGACGCCGCTGCCCCGGCGGTCGAGCAGCCGCGCCACGGCCGAGACCTCCTCGGTGATGCCGGAGAGCACAAGGGTGAAGCGGACTTCGACGACGGCGCCGGCCTCCACCACGACGTCCTCGGGAGCGGCGTCCTGGAAGCCGGGGTGGGAGGCGGAGATCCGGTAGACCCCCGGCGGAAGGCCGGAGAAGCCGAACCGTCCCGTCGCCCCGGCGGCCTGGGTGCGGAAGAGCCCCCGGCCGGGGTGCTCGATCCCCACCCGGGCGCCCGGCAGGACGGCCCCCGTGGCGTCGAGCACGACGCCGTCCACGCCACCGGTCGGCTGGATGGTCGACGCCGCGGCGGGCGCGGCGGCGAACGCGGCGACGAACACGGCGACGAACACGGCAGCGAACGCCGCCGGGAGCGCGACGACGAGGCCGATCGGGCTCATCCGGCCCCGGCCGATCCGGGCCGCGCCGGCGGAGAGGGAGGGATTCGAACCCTCGGCGCGGTGTTCCGCGCAACTGCTTAGCAGGCAGCCCTGTTCAGCCACTCCAGCACCTCTCCGGTTCCAGCGCGGGAACGCGGCGCCCCGGGAACGGCATGGTACACGCCGGACGGCGCCGGCGCCCGAGAGCGGTCCATTCTTGCTGTATCCTCCCAATAGCCTGCGAAAAACTGGGAAGTCGTCCAATGGCAGGACACACGGCTCTGGACCGTGGAATCGGGGTTCGAGTCCCTGCTTCCCAGCCAGTCGGCCGGCTCGGCGCCCGGGGAGCGCCGGCTGCCGATCGGGCCGCTTGAAGGAGACCGCCATGAGGAGTCGCGTGATGAGTCGCATGATGGGCCGCCAGCCCGCGGCGCTCGTTTCCGCCGTGCTGCTTTCGCTGGCCGCGCCGGCGTTCGCCCAGATGGGAACGGGCCGGGTGTCGGGGACCGTCTCCGACCCTGAGGGCAATCCGATCGCCGGCGCGCTGATCACCGCCCGGGCCGGGGACTCGTCCCGGGTGCTGGAAGCGACTTCGGATGACCGGGGCCGCTGGGCGATCCTCGGATTCCGCAGCCGGGCGTACGACTTCTCGGTCACCGCTACCGGCTACATGCCCTACAACTACCAGGCGCCGATGAGCCAGGCCGGCAAGAACCCGGACATGGACCTCGTGCTGGAGCGGGCGCAGATGGGGCAGTCGGCGGGCACGGGCGGCGGCCTTCTGGCCGAGGCGCAGGAGCTGCACCGGGCCGGCCGTTTCGAGGAAGCGCTCGGTGTGTACGAAGAGGTCCTGTCCAGCGACCCGACCGTCTACCAGGTGAACCTGAACATCGGCGCGGTCCTGCGGGAGCTCAACCGGCCGGACGAAGCAAGGGCCGCCTTCGAGGTCGTGCTGGAGCAGGAGCCGAACAACGCCGGCGCCATCGTCTCGCTGGCGGAACTCGCGGTGGCCGAGGGTGACCTGGACACGGCGGTGATGCACTTCGAGGCCGCGATCGACGCCACCGATGACGAGATCATCCCCTTCAATGTGGGCCAGATCTACTTCCAGAACGGCCGCGTCGACGAGGCGATCGAGTTCTACGCGCTCGCCGCGGAGCGGAAGATCGATTGGGCCGAGCCCCATGTGCAGATCGCCATCTGCCACCTCAACAAGGGCGACTTCGCCATGGCGGCGGAGCACCTGAACATGGCGATCGAGGCGGAGCCGGACAGCGCCGCGGCGGCGCAGGCGCAGGCGATGCTCGACGCGCTGCCGCAGCCGTAGCCGACTCCCGCGTTCCGCGACTCCCGCCGCGGCCGCGGCGTCCGCCCGCCGGACGTTGGAGGGATGGCCGAGCGGCCGAAGGCGGTGGTCTTGAAAACCACTGACCCGAGAGGGTCCGGGGGTTCGAATCCCCCTCCCTCCGCCGGCGGGTGAGCCCGGGCGCGGGCGCCGCGCGGCTTATTCTTCCGGCCGTTCCCGGGCGGGCTGAGCCTGCCGTCCGGGGTGCACGAAAGGACTCCCGCTGGTGACCACCGCCCCCATCCTGCGCATCGGGCACAGTCCCGACCCCGACGACGCCTTCATGTTCTGCGCTCTCGCCCACGGGGCGGTGCGCATCCGGGACTACGAAGTGGAGCACGTCCTCGAAGACATCGAGAGCCTGAACGACCGGGCGCTCCGGAGCGAGCTGCCGGTCACCGCCATCTCGGCCCACGCCTGGCTTTCCGTCGCTGACCGTTACTGGATCATGGCTTCGGGCGCGAGCATGGGGGAGGGCTACGGGCCGGTGGTGATCAGCCGGGAGGTGGAGACGCTCGAGGAACTCGCGGGGCAGCGGGTGGCCATCCCCGGCCCGAAGACCACCGCGGCGCTGCTCGCGCGCTGCTACATCGGCGCGTTCGAGCCGGTGACCGTTCCTTTCGACCGGATCTTCGAAACGGTGGACGCGGGGGAGGCGGTGGCGGGGGTGCTCATCCACGAAGGGCAGCTCACCTACGCCTCCCGGGGGTACAACCTGCTCTCCGACTTCGGGATCCGCTTCGGGGAGGAGACCGGGCTGCCGCTTCCGCTGGGGCTCGACGTGGTGCGGAAGGACCTCGGCCGCGAGTTGGCGCTGGAAATCAACCGGGCGATGCGGGAGAGCATCGACTGGGCCTACGCGAACGAGGAGGAAGCGCTCGACTACGCCCTCCGGTTCGGGCGGGGGATCGAGCGCGAACTGGGGCGCCGGTTCGTCAGGATGTACGTCTCGGGGGTAACCCGCGACATGGGAGCCGCGGGCGAGGCCGCGCTTCGGGCGCTCTTCGCCATGGCCGAGCGGGCCGGGGTCGTGGAGAAGGCGCCGGACTTCACCCTGATCCGCTGATCGACATGTTGTTGCCTGCCGCGCCATGAAGATCCGCTGTCTGTCCGCCTCCGATGTTCGCGCCGCCATGCCCATGGCGGAGGCGATCCGCGCCGTCCGCGAGGCGTTCATCGAGCTCTCCGCCGGTCGCGCGGCGATGCCGATCCGGGCCCGGATCGACGTGCCGCATGTTTCCGGCATCTCCCTGACCATGCCCGCCTATCTGCCCGAGGGCCGGCAGCTGGCGACGAAGATCGTTTCGGTCTTTCCGGAGAATCTCGGGCGGGAACCGGCGATTCCGACGATCAACGCGGTCGTCGTGGTGTTCCATCCGGACACCGGCCTCCCCGCCGGCATCCTCCACGGGGGCACGCTCACGGCGATTCGCACCGGAGCCGCTTCGGGCGCGGCGACGGTGGAGCTGGCGCGGGAGGATGTGGTGACCGCCGGGGTGCTGGGGGCAGGGGTGCAGGCGCGCACCCAGCTCGAGGCCATGACCACGGCCCGGCCTTCGATCCGGAGCGCTTCGGTCTATGACCCCCGGACGGATGCGGCGGAGGCGTTCGCCCGCGAGATGGAGGAGCGGCTCGCGCTTCCGGTGCGCGTCCTGAAGAGCGCCGATGCGTTGGTGGAGGCTTCGGAGGTGATTGCCGAAGCGACCACGGCGACCCGGCCGGTGTTCTCGGATGCGGCGCTTCGCGACGACGCCCACGTGAATGCGGTGGGGTCGTTCACCCCGCAGATGCAGATCATCCCGGAGGCCACGGTCGTGCGGTCGGCGGTCGTGGTGGATCACCGGGAGTCGTGCTGGGAAGAGGCGGGGGACCTCATCCAGCCTCGGGATCGGGGGGTCATCGACGAGGATCACGTGCTGGCCGAACTCGGGGAAATCGCCGGCGGGGTGGCGCCGAAGCCCGGACCTGGGCGGCCCACGCTGTTCAAGACCGTCGGCACGGCGGTTCAGGACGCCGCGGTGGGGGCGAGAGCGCTGGCTCGCGCCGCCGACCTGGGTCTCGGCCAGGTCATCGACCTCTGACCTGAGTCGGCCCTGCCGCGCCGTCTCCTCGCCCGGAGAGGCTGCTGCGGAGTCAGGAGGCAGGGCTTGCCGCAGCGAGGAGGGCGGCGATAGTTCGGACCTCGGTGGGGGTCCAGGTCATGGGAATGACGAGGTCGGCGGATTCCCGGGCGCCATCGAGGAGGCGGCGCTGGGCGGGGAGGGCCATCTCGAAGAAGCGCCGGCGGATTTCCCCGGCGGTGTAGCCGCGCTCGGCGGAGTCGCGGGCGAGGCGGCGGGCGAAGAGGCGGTCGGGGTCGCCGTCGAGGTGGATCCGAAGGTCGGCGGCCTGCCAGACAGGCTGGATCCAGAAGGCGAGGACGCCTTCGGCGATGACAATCCCGGCGGGTCCGATCGTCCCGGCCTCGGTCCGCCGCTTGGTTCCGAAGTCGTAGTGGAGGCGGGGCACGGATCCGCCCCGCCGCAGGGCATCGAAGTGCTCCGCGAAGAGGCGCCAGTCGAGAGCGTCGGGTTCGTCGTAGTTCGCGGCGGCGCGGATGGCGCGGGGGGCGGCAGAGGTGTCCCGGTAGTAGTTGTCGAGGGACAGGACCACTGCCCGTTCCGCCGTCAGCCGGGCGGCGACGGCGCGGGAGAAGAGGGTCTTGCCGGAACAGGTCCAGCCGGCGATGGCCGCCGTCCTGACCCGCACCGGGGACGGGGTTTCAGGCGGACGGGGCGTCGTCGAGCGCTTGTTCCAGCGCCCGGCGCGCCTCCCTGGGATCGGCCTTGCCGCGCAGTTCACGCATGAGGCGTCCCATGAAGAAGCCGACGACCTGCCGGCGGCCGGCCCGCCAGGCGTCCCGCTCGGCGGGATGACGGGCCACGATCGCCTCCGCGGCTTCCCGAAGGCGGTCGCCGCCGGCGAGGTCCGAGAGACCGAGCTCGGCCACCAGGGTGGGGGCGTCGCGCCCGGTGCGGCACATCGCGAGGAACACCTCACGCACGGCGTTCCGGGGAAGCTTCCCTGCGGCGAGGAGGTGGATCAGCCCGCCGAGGTGCTCCGCGGGGGCGGCGAGGCGGCCCTCTTCCTTCTCGAAGGCGAGGACCTCGGTGGTGATCCACGCCGCGGCCGCGGCGGCCGCCTGCTTCCTCGGCGATCCGGCGGCCTGCGCGGCGGCGACGACCGTTTCGTAGTAGGCGGCGAGGTGGTCGCGCGCCGCGATCGTCCTGGCGAGATCCGGCCGGAGGCCGTCGCTCTCCCGGAACCGGGCCGCCCGCTGGTCGGGAAACTCGGGAAGGGCGGCGCGCTCTTCGGCGACGAGGCCCCCGGGGACCCGGATTGGCGGGATGTCCGGGTCGGGGAAGTAGCGGTAGTCCGCGGCTTCCTCCTTGCTCCGCATGGCCCGGGTTTCGCCGTTCGCCTCGTCGAAGAGGCGCGTCTCCTGCATTACCCTGCGCCCCTCGGAGAGGGCTTCGCGCTGCCGGCCCGCCTCGAACGCCAGCGCCCGGCGGAGGAAGCGGAAGGAGTTGAGGTTCTTCAGCTCCACCTTGACGCCGAGGCCCTCCTCCCCCCGGCGGCGCACCGAGATGTTGCCGTCCATCCGCAGGTTGCCCTTTTCCATGTCGGCGTCGGAGATGCCGCACGCGACGACGCGCTCGCGGAGCGTCCGCGCATAGGCGGAGGCTTCTTCCGGCGAGCGCATGTCGGGCTCGCTCACGATCTCGATCAGGGGGACGCCGGCGCGGTTGAAGTCCACCCCGCTGTGCCGGTCCGCGCCGGGGAATCCCTCGTGCACCAGCTTGCCGGCGTCCTCCTCGAGCTGGATCCGGTGGATCCGCACCCGGCGCTCCCCGCCGCCGGCGGCCGGGATGGTGAGCCCGCCCCGACGGGCGACGGGATGCTCGAACTGGGTGATCTGGTAGCCCTTGGGGAGGTCCGGGTAGAAGTAGTTCTTGCGCTCGAAGACGGATTCCGGGGGAACTGTGCAGTCGAGCGCCAGTCCGGCGCGGACCGCGAGCCGCAGCGCCCGCTGGTTCGGGACCGGGAGCGCCCCGGGGAGGGCGTAGCAGACCGGACAGACGTTGGTGTTAGGGGGTGCCCCGAAGGTGTTGGGGCAGCCGCAGAACAGCTTGGTCCGGGTTCCGAGCTGGACGTGGATCTCGAGACCGATGACGGTCTCGTAGGGGTCCGCCACGGTCTGTCTGGACCGTCAGATCCGCGGTGCGCGCGTCACGCCGCGTAGAGCGATTCGATCTCGGCCCGGTAGCGGTCGAAGATGACCTTCCGCTTCACCTTCAGGGTGGGCGTGAGCTCCCCGCCCTCGATCGAGAAGGCCGTGGGGAGCACTGCGATTTTCTTGACCGTCTCGAAGGAGGCGAGGTTCTCGCTGCGGCTCTCGATCTCGGCCTGGAGCAGGGCGCGCACCCGGTCATCGGCGGCGAGTTCTTCGGGGCCCTGATCGGAGAGGCCCTCGCCGGCGGCCCAGACCTTGAGCTGGTCGAAGTCGGGCGTCACCAGCGCGGCGAGGTACGGCTTGCCGTCGCCCACCATGACCAGCTCGGCGATGTAGGGGCTCGACTTCAGCATGCCCTCGATCGGCTGCGGCGCCACGTTCTTGCCGCCGGCGGTGACCAGGATGTCCTTCTTCCGGTCGGTGATCCTGAGGAAGCCGTCATCGTCGAACTCGCCGATGTCGCCGGTGTGGAACCAGCCGTCCACGATCGCTTCCCTGGTGGCCTCGGGGTTTCCGTAGTAGCCGCGCATCACGTTGTGGCCCCGGCAGAGGATCTCTCCGTCATCCGCGATCTTCACCTCGATGCCTTCGATCGGGAGACCCACCGTCCCGAAGCGGAAGCGCTTCTCGCGGTTCACGGTGATGACCGGGGAGGTCTCGGTCAGGCCGTAGCCCTCGATGATCGGCCAGCCGGCGGCGAGGAAGAACTCGGCAACCTCGCGCGGGAGCGCCGCGCCGCCGGAGACGAAGAGGCGCATCCGGCCGCCGAGGCGGGCGTGGAGCTTGCTGAACACCAGCTTCGTCGCTACGGCGTAGCGGAAGCGAAGGCCGGTGCCGGGAGTGGTGCGGTCGTGGCGGCACGAGCCCATCTCGTGCCCCACCCGGAACGCCCAGTTGAAGATCTTCTGCTTCAGCGGACTGCCGGCGGCGGCGCTTTCGAGCACCCGGTCACGCATCTTCTCGTAGAAGCGGGGAACGCAGGCCATGACCGTGGGATGGGTCTCGCCAATGTCCGCCACCAGGGTGTCCATGCTTTCGGCGATCGCGATCGAGACCCCGGCGTGGGGGTAGAGGTTGTGCTCGACCATCCGGGCGAAGACGTGGCTGTAGGGCAGGACGGACATGGCCCGGTCCGTCGTGCTGAGCCGCAGGGCGTCGTGCGAGGCGAGGATGTTCCTGACGAAGTTGCTCTGGGAGAGCATCACGCCCTTCGGGTCTCCGGTGGTTCCCGAGGTGTAGATGATCGTGGCGAGGTCGTCCTCGCTCACACCGGCCGCGAGCCGCTCGGGGCCTTCGGGGTCGTTCCTGCGCGCCGCCTGACCGGCTTCCACCGCGGCGGACCACAGTTCGGCGCCGGAGCCTTCGATCGGGGTGTCGAGGCTGAAGAACATCTCGACGGTCGCCCCGGCCGCCCCGGCGTCGACGATCTTCTGCTGCTGGTCGGCGGTGGACGCAATCGCAGCGCGGGCGCCTGAGTTTTCGATGATGTAGCCGACGGTCTCGGCGGTCAGCGAGGGGTAGATCGGGACGGTCACGGCGCCGAGGATCTGGATGCCGGCCTCGATGGTGAACCACTCCAGGCGATTCTCCGCGAGGAGGACGACGCGGTCCCCCTTCTTCACGCCCCGGGCGGCGAGCCCCATCGCGGCGTCGCGGGCGGCGTCGAGCCACTCCGCGGACGAGACCTCGGTCCAGGCCCCTCCGGTCTTGTGGACCAGTGCGTCCTTCTTCTGATGCGTGGCGCAGGCGGCGGCGAACAGTTGGTTCAGTGTCTTGGCTGCCATGTCGTTTCCGTCTCCTTCGAGGCGGCCCATTCTACGGAACGCCGGGGTCCCGTCCTCACCCGCCACCACCCCTGGAGCGCCTGCGTCCTGGAGCGCCGGTGTGCCTGAAGCGCTGGCGCTCTCACCGGGCACTGCGCGCATGGAGCGCCGGTGTCCTCACCGGCCACTGCACCGGGAGCGCCGGTGTCCTCACCGGCCGACCGCCGCAGGCGGGCATGGTCCGTTGGCGTCCCGGCCCACGGTTCGTCGGCGTGGCGGCGCGGTCGGCCGGCGACTGCGTGAGGGACCGGCGGTGCGGCGTAGGCCGGCGAGGACGCCGGCGCTCCATGGGGCGGCGCTCCATGGGGCCGGCGCTCCATAGGTCAGGGGGAGGCAGTTCTGGAGCGCCGGTGTCCTCACCGGCCCACGGTCCTTCGGCACGCCGGCGCGGTCACCAAGAGACTGCGTGAGGGACCGGCGGTGCGGCGTAGGCCGGCGAGGACGCCGGCGCTCCATGGGGCGGCGCTCCATGGGGCCGGCGCTGCATAGGTCAGGGGGCGCCAGTTCTGGAGCGCCGGTGTCCTCACCGGCCACCGCCCGCATGGAGCGCCGGTGTCCTCACCGGCCCACGGTTCGTCGGCACGGCGGCGCGGTCGGCAGGAGACTGCCTGAGGGGCCGAGGGTGCGGCGCAGGCCGGCGAGGACGCCGGCGCTCCATGGGGGCGGTGGTCCATGGGGGGATGGTGGTGCTCCACGGGGTGGTCCGGTGATAAATTGCGCGGTTTCCATGTCTGTGGCGCCTGCCGGGGGGGGACCCCGATCCACGGGAGCGGGGCGGTCGCCTCGCGGGCCGCAGGTTCCGGCGGGGCTCTTCGTCCGCTGCGACGGGTGCTCCGAGATCATCTACGGGCGGGCGCTTCGGGAGAACCTGCAGGTCTGCCCGCGGTGCGACTTCCACATGCGGCTTTCGGCCCGGGACCGGGTGGGCATGCTGCTCGACGACGGGGTCTCGGAGGAGATCGCGGGCGGGATCCGGTCGAACGATCCGCTGGGGTTCCGGGACCGGGTGGACTATTCGTCGCGCCTCCGGAAGAGCGCCCGGAAGACCGGGCTCGAAGACGCGGTTCTGGTGGTCCGGGGGGAACTCGAGCGCACGCCGGTCATCGTGGCGGCCATGGAGTACGGGTTCATCGGCGGCAGCATGGGGGTCGTCGTCGGCGAACAGATCACCCGGGCAGTCGAGACCGCGGTGATGGAGCGGCTGCCGCTCATCGTGGTGTCGTGCTCCGGCGGCGCCCGGATGCAGGAGGGCGCCCTCTCGCTCATGCAGATGGCGAAGATCTCCGCCGCTCTCGGCCTCCTCGACGAGGAAGGGCTGCCCTACATTTCGGTCCTGACCCATCCCACCACCGGGGGCGTGACGGCGAGTTACGCGATGCTCGGTGACCTGAACGTGGCCGAGCCCGGCGCGCTGATCGGATTCGCGGGCCCTCGGGTGATCCAGCAGACGATCCGGGGGGAACTGCCGGAGGGCTTCCAGCGGTCGGAGTTCCTGCTCGAACACGGGATGCTGGATCGGGTGACCCACCGGCGGGACCTCCGCCGCGTCCTCGGAAACCTGCTGCGTTTCTTCTGCCACGGCGCTCCCGACAGCTCCAGAGCGCGGCAGAGGGCCGCCGCGCGCCAACGGGAGCCGGTGCTCGTCGGGGGCTGACCCCCGGGGCGCTCCCGAACCCCCGCCTCCGCCGGCTTCGTCCTGCCGGCGCCTCGCGACGGCCTCGGATCGAACGATGACCTTCGAAGAGGCCCGCGTCTACCTGCGCACCCGCCAGGGCTTTCATGTCAAGGTGGGGACCCGGAACATCCGCGCGGTGGCGGCGGCCCTCGGCCGCCCGGAAAGGCGGTTCCCGCGCGTCATCGTGGCCGGCACCAACGGGAAGGGATCCACCGTCGCCATCGTGGAGTCCGTCCTCGCGGCGCTCGGACTTCGGGTGGGACGGTTCACCTCGCCGCACCTGGTCTCGGTGCGGGAGCGGATCCGGATCGGCGGTCGCGAACTTGCGCCCGAGGTCTTCGCCGGGCACGTGGCCGCGGTGGCCCGCGCCGCCGCCTCTCTCCCCGCCGAGCATCAGCCGTCTTTCTTCGAGACGATCACCGCGACGGCGTTCACGGCCTTCGCCGAGGCGCGGGTTGATGCGGCGGTCTTCGAGGTGGGGATGGGCGGCCGCTGGGACGCCACCACCGCGACGGACTCCCCCCTCGGCCTCGTCACCCGGATCGCGCTGGACCACCAGCGCTACCTGGGGCCGACCGTCGAGGCGATCGCCGCCGAGAAGGGGGCCGTCGCGCGCCCGGGAGGGGAGCTGCTCGCCGGGGTCCAGGTTCCGTCGGTGGTGGAGGTGCTTCGCGAGAGCGCCCGCTCCGCGGGAGCCCGGTTCTTCGATGTCGGGGGCGAGTGCGAAGCCCGGTTTGCGATCGGCCGGAGCGGCTCCGGCGGCCGGCTGGACACGCCGGAAGCGGGCTACGACGACCTGTGGCTGCCCCTGCCCGGAAGCCACCAGGTGGAGAACCTGACGCTCGCTGTCCGCGCTGTGGAGCGGTTCGCCGCCCGCTTCGGCGGCGGCCCTCCGGACCCGGCGCGGCTACGGGAAGGCGTGGCCTCGGTGCGTTGGCCGGGCCGGCTCGAGTGGCTGCGCGAGGCTCCGGGCTGTCCTCGGGTGCTGCTCGACGCGGCGCACAACGCGAGCGGCGCCGACCGCCTTGCCGCCTATCTCGCCGGCCTCGGCCGCGAGCGGCGGCCTCGGGTGCTCCTCTTCGGGGTGACCCGCGACAAGCCGGCAGAGCAGATGCTCGCTTCGCTGCTGCCGCACTTCGACGGCGTGGTCTTTGCCGAGGCCGCGAGCCGGCGGGCGCGGTCCTCGGCCGAACTTCTCGCGCTGGCTGTGCCGCCGGCGTCGCGGAACGGCGAACACGGCGAGGCCGCGGCGGAGGCCGAGCCCGACCTTCGCGCCGCGCTCCGGAGGGTGGCAGAACGCGCCGGCACCCGAGGGGAGATCGTCATCGCGGGCTCGATCTACCTGCTCGGGGATGTGCTGGCGCGCCTCGCGGCAGGTGTCCCGGGTCTTCCGCGCGCGTCGCAGGGGCGCCCCGGCCACCCTCCCGACGAGGCGGAGCCCATGCCCCTCGGCGCGGGGACGGCGGCGGCGCCGACGGGAGGGGCCGGAGGGCGCCTGCGGCCGTGAGCCGCGCCGGTTTCCCGCCTTAGACTCACCCGAACTTCCTCGACGCCTCCCCCATGCGGTTCCAGCGACATTTCGGCCTCACCCTCCGGCAGGCCCCCTCGGGGCTCGAGGCAGCCAGCCACCGCCTGCTTCTTCGCGCCGGCTTCGTGCGCCAGCTCGGGCAGGGGCTCTATTCCTGTCTGCCGCTCGCCCACCGTTCGATCACCCGGATCGAAGACATCCTCCGCGAGGAAATGAACCGGATCGGCGGGCAGGAAATGACCATGCCGGTCGTCCATCCGGCGGCCATCTGGCAGCGTTCCGGGCGCTACGACGCGGTCGGGCCGGAGATGGCGCGCTTCAAGGACCGAAAGAACAGCGATCTGGTCCTGGCGATGACCCACGAGGAGGTCGTTGCCGACCTCTGCCGGACGGAGATCCGGTCGCACCGCCAGTTGCCGCAGGTCGTCTACCACATCCAGACCAAGTTCCGCGACGACCCCCGGCCGCGCGCCGGGCTCATCCGGGTTCGGGAGTTCACGATGAAGGACTCCTACACGCTCGACCGCGACGCCGCCGGGCTCGAACGTCAGTACCGCGCCCACTACGGGGCCTACTTTCGCATCTTCGGGCGCTGCCTGCTGCCGACCATTGCGGTCGGGTCCGACGTGGGGATGATGGGGGGCAGCCAGGCCCACGAATACATGTACCTGACCGCCATCGGCGAGGACACCCTGGTGCTGTGCGACGACGATGCCTGCGGCTACGCCGCGAACCGCCAGGTGGCCCGTTTCCGCAAGGACGCCGGCCCGGCGGAGGAGCCCCGGCCGCCGGAGCGGGTGGCCACGCCGGGCGCGAGCACGATCCGGGACCTGGCGGCCTTCCTGGGGATCCCGGAATCGCGGACCGCCAAGGCGCTCTTCCTCACCGCCGGGCTCGACGGCGGTTCGCGGGAGGAACTCGTCCTCGCGGTCATCCGGGGCGACATGGAGGTCAACGAGACGAAACTGGCGAACGCGGTGGGCGCCGCCTGGCTGCGCCCCGCCGGGGACGACGCGATCCGGGCCGCCGGCGCGGCGCCCGGGTATGCGTCGCCGATCGGCTTCCGGGGCGGAACCGTGGTGGTGGACGACCTCGTTCCCGAGGAGACGAACCTGGTCGCCGGCGCGAACGAGCCGGGGTTCCACCTGCTCCACACCAACGCCGGCCGCGATTACGAGCCCGATGTGGTGACGGATATCGCCGTCGCCGGGAGCGGCTGTCCCTGTACCGACTGCGGGGCGCCGCTCCGCACGTCGCGCGGGGTCGAAGTGGGAAACATCTTCCAGCTCGGCACCCGCTACGGCGACGCCGCCGGCGCCCGCTTCCTCGACAACAACGGCGAGGAACGCCCGATCTGGATGGGTTCCTACGGGATCGGCTCCGGGCGGCTCCTGGCCTGCATCGCGGAAGAGCACCACGACGAGGCCGGGCTGGCGTGGCCGGCGAGCGTGGCCCCGTTCGACGTGCACCTCCTTCCGCTCTCCGGCCGCTCGGCCGCGCAGCGGAGGGCGGCGGAGGCGGCCGACGTCCTCTATCGGGAGTTGCGTGAAGCCGGGCTCGAAGTGCTTCTCGACGATCGGGACGAGCGGGCCGGGGTCAAGTTCGCTGACGCCGACCTCATCGGGATTCCGATGCGGGTCGTGGTGTCGGCGCGTTCGTTGAACCAGGGCGGGATCGAGCTGAAGATGCGGCAGTCGGGCACGACCGCGATGCTTCCGCTCGAGGGGCTCGCCGAGGCGCTGACGCGCCGGCGGGCGGCGCTGCTTGATGAGATTGAACGGAGCGTGGTGGTTCCGTCGTTTCGCTGATGGGCAGCGGGTTCGCGGGAGCGGGCCGACGCTGACGAAGGGCTGACCGGACGGGTCGGAGAGGACCGGGAAGGTCGGGGGGATCGGGATGCTTGAGCCGGTCGCCGTTCCGTTTCTGGTTTTCGTCGCGCTCGTCGTGGCCTGCGGCTTCCTGCTGGTGCTCCGTCCGTACTGGCGGCGCCGCCGCGAGCGGCGGGAGCGCGAGGCGTTCGACGTGGGGCCGGCGAACCTCGCGATCCGGCTTCGGCCCTTTCAGCTGCTCCGCCCCGCCGCGGCGGTGTCGCTGCTCATGGCCGACCGGAAGGTCCAGGAGGCGGTCGCGGCGCGGGCGGCGGAAACCGCAACAGGCCGGTCCGCGGCAGCGGCCGAGGCGCGGCGCTACGCCCGCGAGATCGTCCCCGCGCTCCGCGCCGGTTTCTATTCCCGCATGGTCCAGGGACCGATCCGGGAGATCCTCTTCCGCCTGTTCCGGGTGCAGGTGCGCCACACGGACGAGAGTGCGTTGCCGGCGCTGTCAGTGGGAACGACGCCGGTCTTCGTGATGAACCACCGCAGCAACTTCGACTACGTCATCGCGGCGGTCGCCTTGCGTCACCGGGTGATCCCTTCGTTCGCGGTGGGGGAATGGGCCCGCTATTGGCCGCTCGAGCCGTTTCTGCGGGCGCTGGGGGGTTACTTCGTGCGCCGCAACTCGAACAACCCCCTCTACCGCGCGGTGCTCGCCAGTTACGTGGGTCATGCCACCCGTCTCCGCGTTCCCCAGGCGTTCTTCGTGGAGGGCCGGCTGTCCAGCAACGGGACGATGGGGAAGCCCCGGCTGGGCCTCCTCGACTACGCCGTGCGGGCCCTCACTCCCGACGAGCCGAGGGACATCGCCTTCATCCCGGCGGCGTTGAACTACGACCGCGTGATCGAGGACAAGAACCTGCAGTTCTTCAAGGCGCGGGGGTGGACGCCGACCCGGTTCCGGTCGTGGCGCGCGTCGTCCTCCTTTCTGGTCCACCAGCTCTGGCTGCGGCTGAGCCGGCGCTGGCGCCCGTTCGGGGGCGCCACCCTGGTGCTCGGCAAGCCGATCGGTTTGCGTGCGTGGCTTGCGGCCCAGGGCATCGATTCCCCGGAGGTGACGCGCGGGAAGCGCTTTGACGCGGTGCGCCAGCTCGCCGACCAGCTGATGGGAGAGATCGCCGACCTGATGCCGGTGCTCCCGGTCCCGCTCATGGCTTCCGTGGTGCGCGACGCCCCGTCGCCGGGCATCACCGCGCAGGAAGCCCGGGCCGCCGCCTTCCGGGTGCTGGAGAAGCTGACGGCGCGACGGGGGGCTCCGGACATTCCCCGGGCCGACTGGGGCGAGGCGGTGGAGTTCGGGGTGCGGCTGCTGATGCAGCGGCGGATGGTCGGGGCGGCGGACGGCCGCTTGCGGATCCTCGACGCCCGCCGGCCGCTCCTCGAGTACTACGCCAACTCGATCGCGCACCTGGTGGGCTGAGACAGGAGACGCGCGGGGCTCCGCGTTCGCCGTTGTGGTGGCAGCCTAGGAGCCTGCGCCGCGGGAC
>JAAXGQ010000073.1:26457-29466 GCA_012271265.1 Vicinamibacteraceae bacterium | reverse complement strand
ACGGACGCCGGTCACGCTCGTCACCGGCGCGGCCGGAGAAATCGGGACCTCGCTGCTCGAGCGGCTCGAACGGATCGGCGGACAGGAGGTGGTGACGGTCGACCTCCAGCCGCTCCCGGGGGACACGCGCCGCGCCGGCCACCGGGAGCACTTCGCCGGGGACATCCTGGACGAGGATCTCTGGAGAGCGTTCTCGGGGCGTTACCGGCCGGTGGCCATCTTCCATCTTGCCGCGGTCCTTTCGACCCGGGTGGAGGAGGCTCCCCTCCTCGGGCAGCGGGTGAACGTGGACGGGACGGCACGGCTCCTCGACCTGGCGGAAAAGGCGGCCAGACCGGGGCGCCCGGTGCGCTTCATCTTTCCCAGTTCCATTGCGGTCTATGGCTTCCCGACCGCTGCCGCGAAGGAAGCGGCCCCGCCGGTCCGCGAAGAGGAACAGCTCGCCCCCTTCACTCTCTACGGCGCCCAGAAGCTGTACATCGAGCGCCTCGGCGTTGCCCTGGAACGGCGTGGACGCGGCCTGGACTTTCGCTCGGTGCGGCTGCCGGGGCTCATCTCCTGCGAGACGCTGCCCCAGGGAGGGACGAGCGACTGGGCCCCCGAGCTCATCCACGCCGCGGCTCAGGGCGCGACCTACGCCTGTTTCGTACGGCGGGAGGCGCGGCTGCCGTTTTGCGCGATGCCGGACGCCGTGGACGGCATCTGGAGGCTGGCTGCCGCCGCAAAAGGGCGCCTGACCCGCAACTCCTACAACCTGGGCGGGCACCCCTATTCCGCCTCGGAGGTCATCGCCCGGGTCCGCCAGGATTTCGCCGATGCGAGAGTCGTCGACCGGCTCGACCGGACCCGCGACCGGATCGTCGCCAGTTGGCCGGCGGCGGTGGACGACCGGCGGGCGCGCCGCGATTTCGGCCACGCCCCGGTCCACGACCGGGAGACTCTCTTCTCGCGCTACCTCATTCCGGGGATACGCCGCCGCTATGCCCGATAGCGATCGCGCCCGAACGCCGCCGTAGACTCTCCCGATGAGCCATCCGCCGCGATCTCCCTTCTGGTTGGGCCTGTTGTCTCCGGGTCTCGCGGCCGCGGCCGGCGCCGCCTGCTACGTCACGCTCACCCGGATGAGCGCAAATCCCGACGCCGATTTTCTGTTCCGGCTCACGGCGGTCGCGGTCGCCATGGCCATCCCGCCCGGGATCGCCCTGTGGATGGCGGTGCGAGTGTTCCGGGCCCGGACAGCCTCGTGGAAGGACTGGACTGGAGGCGGCATCGCGCTTCTGGCTCTCGGCCTGCTCTGGGTCCCGGTGGACGGGGCGGTCCGCCGCGCGCGGCAGGCGGCGAACCTCGCGCTCGCCGGGGTTCCGGCCCCGGAATTCCGCGCGGCGGACCTCGACGGGAACGAGCACCGGCTCTCGGAGCACCGAGGCTCGGTGGTGCTGGTCAACATCTGGGCCACCTGGTGTCCTCCCTGCCGGGCCGAGATGCCTCTGCTCGACGAACTCGCGCGGGAGCGGGCGGACCAGGGATTCGCCGTGTTCGGGATCTCGACCGAGGACGAGGCCACGCAGCAGGACTTTCGCGAAACGGTGCTGTCGGTGGACTACCCGCTCCTGCTGCCGCAGACCAGCGATGGCCCGATGGCGGACATCTATGTCGAGACGGCCCGCTGGCCGGCCAACTTCCTGATCGACCGCGACGGGCTCCTGCATCCCGCCCCCAGCACCGAGCAGCCCTTCAGCGCTCTGGAAGCCGCCGTCGACCGGATGCTCGCCGCCCCGGCGCCGGCCAGCCCCTGAATCGGGAGCGCCGGACCTTCGAAAGGGGCCGATGCCACCGGCCTCGGCCCAGGCTCCCGTGGGAGCGCTCAGTCCGGCGGGACGGGCTGGCCGGTGTAGAACGCCGTGGTCTGCCTTGCCGCGGCGAGCGCAGCCTCTGCCTCGGTTCCGGCGGCGATGGACGCGCCTCCCCAGGCTTCGCTGCTGCCGCCAAGGAAGGCCTTCCCGTCGCTCGAGGCGGCGAATTGCTCCTCGTCCACCCTGGGCGCATCGGGACATGCGAAATGCAGGGCGAGTCCCAGCAGACCGCATTCCCAGCCGACGCCGGTCGCCCCCGGCCCGTAGCGCTCCCAAAACGGCGACAGCAGCGCGGTGTGCGTCAGCGCGAGCCGCGCCCGCCCGTCACCGTCGGGCGAGACCTCCACGTCAACCCAACTGACGTCGCCCCCGAATTCCCACGTGACAGAGAGGCGCGACGGCGCCTCGCAAGCCGTGATCGTGCCGCCGGCGTTGCCCTCGAAATCGAAGCGGCCGCCGAGCTTCAGCTCGCCGCTCACTGGCAGGAACCAGCGTGGCAGGCGCTCGCGTCGCGTCAGGGCGTCCCACAGGTTCTCGATGGAGGTCGCGTAACTCCGCGCGAGCGTGATGGCGCTCGCGGCCTCCCCGTCGCGCTCGCGATACGAGACCGAACGCTCCACGGCGGCGAGATGGCGTGCGACGTTCAGATCCATGGCGACTCTCCGATACGACCGTCACCAATGGTACGGACATCGACCATGTGACCTCGGCCTCCACCTCCGCCCCAGGACTGCCGCCCCCTGACGGATGGAGCGTCGGCCCCATGCGCACGCTGGCCGGTGAGAGCGCCGGCCCCATGGAGCGCCGGCGTCCTCGCCGGCCCGCGCCGCACCCTCCCTCCCCCAGGCAGTCTCCCGCCGACCGCGCCGCCGTACCGACGCACCGAGGGCCGCGAGGCCCACGGACCACGCCCGCCTGCGGCGGTGGCCGGCGAGGACGCCGGCGCTCCATGGGGCGTTGGCCGGTGAGGACACCGGCGCTCCAGGATTGGCGCGCCCTGACGGATGGAGCGTCGGCACCATGCAGCGCCGGCACCATGGAGCGCCGGCGTCCTCGCCGGCCTGCGCCGCACCCTCGGCCCCTCACGCAGTCTCGTGCGGACCGCGCCGCCGTACCGATGCACCGAGGGGCGGGAGGCCCACGGACCATGCCCGCC
>JAAXGQ010000073.1:0-26425 GCA_012271265.1 Vicinamibacteraceae bacterium | reverse complement strand
CCATGCCCGCCTGCGGCGTTGGCCGGCGAGGACGCCGGCGCTCCATGGGGCGTTGGCCGGTGAGGACACCGGCGCTCCAGGAACTGCCGCCCCCTGACGGTTGGAGCGCCGGCACCATGGAGCGCCGGCGTCCTCGCCGGCCCGCGCCGCACCCTCGGCCCCTTCGCCAGTCTCGCACCGATCGCGCCGCCGTGCCGAGGACCCTGGCCGGTGAGGACACCGGCGCTCCATCCAGATCCGGCGCCCGGCTGGTGGGGAGAGGCTCACCCGGCTCCGGGTCGGGCGGCGTCTGGTGGTGCGGGGCTGTCTCGCTTCTGGCCTAGCGTTCGCCGCCGAACTGACCGAGGGCCATGATGGACGGGACGGCGACGCCGTTCAGCGTGGCGGGGGCAAACCGGGCCCGGACCACGGACATCATCGTCTGATGGATCCGGTTGGAACTCTCCGGCCGGAACTGCGCGGACTTGACCTGGCCGCGGTGGTCGATCAGCACGAGCAGGCCATCGTTCTGCGACGAGCGGCGCGAGCCCCCCCGACCACCGAGCGGCACCGGCGTGCTCCGCATGACCGGCGGCACGTACTCCACCTCCGAGTTCGCGCTGCTGCGCACCGCAATGAGGAACGGCGCGAGGTCATGCATGAGGTAGTCGAAGTCCGCCTCGAACGCCACGCCGAACGACTCCTCCGAGAGCGTCACCTCGGCCCGGAGAGCGTGGACGAACCCGAGTTGGAGATGCGCCTCTGCATCGCGGGGGCGGAGATCGAGAAGCGCCCGGTAGAGGCTCTCGGCGTCGTCGAGGTTGCCGTTCAGGGAATGGGACCTGGCCAGCAGGCGAAGCGCCCGGAGGTTCGTCGGCTGCTGCAGCAGCACCTCGCCGAGCTCCTCGATGGCGCTGTCCAGATCGCGGGACCCCAGGTGCGCCTCGCCGACGAGCAGCCGCACCGTGCTCCGCTGCGAATCCGAAACCGGCATGAAGGTCGACAGCCAGTTGATGGCCTGCTCGAACTTGCCGTCCTCGATGTAGCGCCGCGCCTGGGTGATCGGGTCGTCCATCCCGACGACCATCTCCAGCGGGGGATCCGGTCGGGTCGGCCGCAGCATGAAATGGCGCTGCGGGACGATCGCCTCCTCGCCGAGGCTGGCGTGAAGCGCTGGGTAAGTCACCGAAAGACGTTCCATGGCCACGTCGAAATCGTCCAGGATGCGGAGCTTCTGGCCCTCGTAGACCATCCCTTGCCGCTCGGCCCCGGCGCGGATCGTGCCGATGTAGACGGGGCGGTCGGGAGGAACCGAGATCAGCGGCTCGCCGCTCTCGTGAGCCCGGGGCGAAACCGAATACCGCTGACGAATCGGCCGCATCCGGCGCAGATTCATCGGACGGATGTTGGGAAAGTAGACGGCTTCGATCGCTTCGACGTCGTACACCCCCGGGGGCACCGTCTCGGTGATCAGACCGAGGCCATCGTCGATGGAAAGGGTCTGCCGACGCCCGCTGTCGCGATGCCGGAGGACAACGCGTCGGGAGCGAAAATCGGGACTCTCGAATTTCCCGACAAAGCGCCCGATCACCAGGGACATGCCGTCGTCCTGTATGTCGGACCAGACGGCGGAACGGCGCGGCAGTTCCGCACTTGCCGAAGAAGCGAAGAAGACCAGAGCGAGGGTGGCGCCCAGGCTGGCGGCTGCGGGCAGCGAACGCCGCCAGCCGGGGGAACGACGGGAAAGGACAGATCTCACGAGCAAAATCGTCTCACCAATTCCCGGCCGGTTCAAATTCAGGACGGATGCGACCGAGAAGGGGAGCGCGGAGGCGGGGCTCACCGGCCGCCAGCGCCCTCGCCGGGGTCCGAGGGAGCGAGCCGGCGCACCGCGGCGCGGGCACGGACGGCCAGAGCTTCGTCAGCATCCGTGCCGAGGCGGGTGAGGGCGGGCACGGCGGCGGAATCGCCGATTCGTTCCAGGATCCCGATCAGCTCGAGCCGCACGTCCCGTTCCGGGTCATCGAGATACGCGATGAACTCGTTCAGGTAGGAGGATCCGAGCTCCAGCGCATAGCTGCGGGCAAACGATCGAAGCCTCCCGTCGGCGAGCGACAAAACCACCTTGTCCACGAAGGGCGTCTGGCCGAGGCGGGCCAGGGCAAAGCAGAAGGCCAGCTCGACCCGGTCGTCGTCCTCCCGCAGCAGATCCCGGATCAATCCGTCCACGAGCGCCCTGTCGTCGAGACGCCCGAGCCCCTCCGCCGCATGCGCCCGACGCCGCCCGTCGCGGCTCCGCAGCTCGTGGTAGAAGGCGCCCCGGGCGCCGGCGTGCCCCATCCGGGCGAGCGCGAGCAGAGCCGTCCGGCCGCGGTCGCTGCCCGGGTCCTCGTCGTAGGCGGCGAGGATGGCGGCGCCTCCCGGGCGATAGGCCATGGTCCCGAGCGCTTCGATGATTTCGCGCTCGCGTCCGCTGGTCTCGAGGAGGCCGACCAGGAAGTCCCCGGCAGTGTCCGTGCCGATCTCTCCCAGGGACGCGATCGCCGCCCGCTGCACGCCGCCATCCGTGTCGGAGGCGGCCGACCGGGCCAGCGCCGGCGCCTCGGCTGCCGCTTCCAGGGCCCCGAGGGCGCCCGCCGCGAGCTCCCGGACCTCGTCGTCTTCATCCTGAAGCCGCCCGGCGAGCGCCTCCGTCGTCGCGCTCCCGACGGGACGGAGCGGATCCAGCACGAAGTCCTCGTCGCGGCGCATCAGCCAGTTCACCGCCCGCGTCCCCCTTCCCGGAGACGGTTCGATGGCGTGCGCGGCGACCAGGCCCCGCACCGCCTCCCGCCGGTGGTCCCGTTCCTCGTCGGCAAGAAATGTGATGAGCCCGGGGCTGGTCGCGGGTCGTCGGAACGACAACAACGCCTCGAGCACGTCCCGGCGGACGCGGGTGTCGGGATCGGCTGCCGCGCTGTTCAGGATGAGGACGGCTTCGTCGGAACCATCCTCGCGCAATGCCTCCACAGCGTCCCGGCGCATGCGCGCGTCGTTGCCTTCGAGCCGGGCGGCCAGGTCTTCCAGGGCGCGCTGGGCCGCGTCCCCGGGCGGCGGCGCAAGAAGGCCGACGACGAGCGCGAGCAGGGCGGGGCAGGAGAAAGCGCGCGGCTTGCGCTTGCCGGAATGATTCACCTGGCGGGCCTCCGAAGACGGCGGAACCGAAGCGAAGGAGGTGGGGACAGGAACGACGCGGCTCCTCAGCGCTCCCCACCAGCCACTTCGGTCTCGAGGTACGTCTGGGGATCCTCCAGCAGCAGGGCGGCGTGAGGCATGGCGGCAAGGGCCGCGGCGATCTGCGGATCACGGTCCATCGTCGCGTGGCGGGAAGCTCCCGGCCCCCAGAGCAGGCTGAAGACCTCCCCCTCGATGCGCAGCGCAATCTGGTCGGCGTGCGGCTGGAGCTCCTCCTGGCTGTGCGGGATCTCTTCTTCTTCGAGGAATCCGAAGAACTCGGAGAGCGTCGCAGCGTCGACCCGGAAGGAGCGGTCCACCGCACGAATCCGATCGCCGCGGGCCTGGATCTCGTCGGGACGCCGGCCGGCGCCGTCCACGTCCCCTCGCCCGTCGGCGGGAACGAAACGCGTCGCGAAGCGGAAGAATGCGCCGCGTTGGTCCAGACGCCGGACCGGAGCGGCCAGTTCGATCGCACCCGCCTCGATATCGGGCGCAATCCCGCCGCCTCCGAGGATCTCCCGACCCAGCATCGTGCGGACAATCGTCCCGGCCTCGTCGTTCGAATCGTGCTCGCCGCGCCCCTCGTAGTACTCCAGGAAGTCCCCGGAGCCGTAGTCGCGCTGGAGCCGGCGCCCGCTGGGGGTGAAGTACTCCGCCGAGGTGAGCCCGAGGGCATATCCGTGGGGCAACTGATAGACAGACTGGACGAGGCCCTTGCCGTAGGTGGTCTCGCCAAGGATCAGGCCGCGATCATGGTCCTGCACCGCCCCGGCAACGATCTCCGACGCCGAGGCGCTCTCCCGCGAAACCAGGATGATGAGCGGAATATCCGCGTGCGCGCCGGGTTTCGACGCGTGAAAGACCTGGTCGTTCTCCGAATGGCGTCCGCGGATCGAAACGATTTCGGACTGCTGCTTGAGGAAGACGTTCGAGACGGCCACCGCCTGGCTGAGCAATCCTCCCGGGTTGTGCCGCAGGTCCACCAGAAGTTGTTCGGCGCCCTCGAGCCGCAATTCGACGATGGCCTCGTTCAGTTCGGTCTCCGTGTTCTCGTTGAAGTCCGAGATCCGCACGTATCCGGTCTTGCGCTCGCTCCCGAGATCGTCCAGCACGAAGAAGTAGGGGACGCTCTTCAGCGGGATCTGATCCCTCACGACGGTGAAATCGAGCGGTGCGTCGTAGCCGGGGCGGGTGATCGTGATGTTCACCGAAGTGCCCCGGGGTCCGCGCAGCAGGTTCACCGCCTCGTCCATCGAGTACCGGGTGGCGTCTTCTCCCTCGATGCGGGAGATGACGTCCCCCGCCCGAATCCCGAGCCGGTAGGCCGGCGTGCCCTCGAACGGCGTGACCACCGTCAGCAATCCTCCCCGCTCCTGGACCCGGATTCCCAGGCCGACGTAACCGCCCTGCTGCCGCTCCCGCATCTGACGGTAGTTGCGGGGGACGAAGAGGTTCGAGTGGGGATCGAGCCGCCCGAGCATCCCGGAGACGCTGGCCCGCGCCAGGACTTCCGGCTCGACCTCCCGCACGTAGGAGGTCTCGATCAGCCGGATCACGTTCATGTGCCGCTGGAGCAGACCGCGGGAGTCCGTCCAGACCGACCGGCCCCCCGCCGGTCGCACCACGACGAGCGACAGGAGGATGAGACCCCCGAACATGATGCAGGGGAAGGAAATCGCCGCGCGGTCCGCAAATCTCATGGGCGCTCGCATCCTAGCAGTCTGTGGATCAGGTGGCGTTGTCGCCGAAAGCGCCCGGTGTCCACAGGTTGCCCGCAGCGGTCAGTCGCCGGGCTCCTCGCGTTCGCGGCTCCGCCGGCGCATCAGGTTCCCGACCCACGCAATCCCGATGGAAAGGGCGTAGAGCGCGATCATCGGCCCGGCCAGGAGAATCTGGGTGGTCGGATCGGGAGGCGTCAGCAGCGCGGCAAGGACGAAGATGCCGAGCAGCGCGTACTTGAAGTAGCGCACCAGAAAGCGCGGGGTGATCAGCCCGATCCGGGACAGCAGCAACGCCAGCGAGGGGATCTGGAAGACGATCGCCGTCCCCAGGATGAGGCGGGCATAGAAGCTGAAGGCCGCCGAAATCGTGTACCGGAGCTCGAAGTCCTCCCCGCCCCCGCCGAAACCGCCGAGGAACTGCGCAGCCGCGGGGAAGAGCACGTAATGGCAGAAGACCGCGCCGGAGACGAAGAAAACGGACCCCACCAGGACGAAGGGAAGGGCGAGCCGTCGTTCGTTCTGGTACAGGCCCGGCGCCACGAACCCCCAGACCTGCCCCAGCCACAGAGGGGTGGAACCCACGACCGCAACGAGCAGGCTCATCTTGAGCCGCAGGACGAAGTTCTCGGTCAGGGTCGTCGCGATCATCATCCCGCCCAGCGGCTCGATCGCCGCCCGGAGCGGCTTCATCAGGAAGTCGAAGATCGGCTCGTTGAAGTAGAACGCGCCGACGAAGGCGACAAGGACGCAGATGACCGAGAACACGAGCCGCCGCCGGAGCTCGTCCAGATGCTCCAGAAACGTCATCCGGTCGGGATGCGCTCCCGCGCGTTCGCCGCCTCCGGCCTCCTGCGCGTTCATCCGGGGAAAGGCCGGAGGTGCGGCGACCGGGAGCGCGGCTTTCGCGTCATCGCCCGCGCCGCCGATCTTCCGAGGGGCAGCGGATCACGACCGCGTGTCTTCCCCGGCATCGGCGGAGGCGTCAGCCTCTTCACCGGGTGTCTCCGGCGGTGCTCCCCCGGCTGGCTCTCCTTCCTCCGTCGCGGCCCCGGCGCCCTCGTCCGGAGCCGTCGCCGAAGGCCCGGACGCCGCGGAGGACGTCGCGTCGCGCTCCGGCGGCTTCACCGGCGTGGGCGGCGTGAAGCCACCCGGGCGACCGCCATCCGGATCGAGCCCCCCGGTGAAGGCGCTCTTGACGTCGCGCCCGACCCCGGCCGCGGTCTTCCGGGCTTCCCGGAATTCCTCCAGCTGCACTTCCCGCTCGAGCGTGTTGCGCAGGTCGGTGCTGGTGCGGCGGAACTCGGCAAGGCTCCGGCCCAGCGTCTTCCCGATCTTTGGCAGCTTGCGCGGTCCGAAGACGATCAGCGCCAGCACCATGATGATCAGCATCTCCTGCATGCCGATCGGACCTATGAACAGCAGAAGGAGGGGGGCGAGAGGCACGGGACGCGAGGATTCTAGAAGGCCTGCGTCGTTCGGAACGCGGCAGACTTCCGCCGGACTGCTGCGTCCGGACCGCCCTTCGCCACCAGAGACTCCCCCGCACCCCCATGGCCCCTTCACCCACCCCGGAGGCGCGCCGCCGGACTCCGGGGGCCATCCGAAGGATGTTCGAGGCCGTGGCCCCGGGCTACGACCGGATGAACCGCATTCTGAGCCTGGGGCTCGACCAGGGCTGGCGGCGGCAGACCCTCGCTGCGCTGGATCTCCCCGCCCGCGCCCGGATGCTCGATCTCTGCTGCGGTACCGGAGACCTGGCCCTGCTGACTCCGGAGACTCTGCGAACCGTGGGATGCGACTTCACTCCGGCGATGCTCGGGATCGCCCGCGCCAAGGGCCGGGCCGCAGGGCGGCCGTTACCGCTTCTCGCGGGTGACGCGATGCGGCTTCCGCTCCGGTCCGGCGTGTTTGACGCCGTGGTGGTCGGCTTCGGAGTCCGCAACCTGCCGGATCTCCACGTGGCGGGGCGGGAGATCCGCCGCGTCCTGGCGCCGGGGGGGCAACTCGGCGTGCTGGAATTCTCCAGGCCCCGCGGGGCCGCGGCCAGGATGGGGCACCGGCTCTTTCTCCGGTTCGCGGTCCCGGCACTGGCCCGGCTCTCTTGGTCAGGAACCGAAGCGTACGGCTACCTGAGCGACTCGATTCTGGAGTTCCCGGCGCCGGAAACCCTGCGCGACCACCTCGTCGCCTGCGGCTTCGACTCCGTACGCTGGCGGGCCCTGTCGCTCGGAGCGGTGGCGGTGCACACCGCTCGCAATCCCGGGAAACCCAAGGCAGTCGGCGTGGCCGCTCACCACGGGAGCGGGATGTAACGGAGAGGACCGATCCGGGGAATGTCCGTCGGGAGCGCCTTGAGCTGCATCATCTCCTCCCATTCCCGCCGATCGACGCCGGCCGCCGCGACCCGGAGACCCACCCGTCGCCGCCAGGTGCGCGTCAGCGGTTCACCGCCCCCGGTGACGGGCCCGGGGGAGCGAACCTGGATTGCGATCTCGATTCCGCGCACGATGTGGCGGCCAAGGTCTGCGGCCGGGCGGAAATCCCCGATGAACCCGGGGGGATCATCCTGCGCTGTGTCTCCGGCCGTCCCGGTGAGGTACTGGACCTGGAGGTCCTCGACGAAGCCGACCGGCTGCGGGGCGGCCTCGTTCACCCGGCGCATGAGCACGCTTCGCTGATCCACGGCGTCGGTGGACGGCGGCGCGACCCGGTAGCGGATGCGCTCCACCGGCGCCAGCCCGGGCTGGCCGAGCCCGAAGAGGCCGTAACCGTCGTCGGCATTCTCCCCTTCGTCCGCGGGATCTCCCACTCCCTTCGCCGGGAGCTTCCGCCCTGCCGCCAGCCGCTCCAACACCGCTCCGACGACCTGACTGGTCAGCTCCGTGACCAGCGGCGGCGTCGAGCCCGGAAGGAGAGACGAGAGCAGCCCTCCGAACAGGCTGTCCAGCCCCCGTTCCACCAGGCCGCCCCCACCCCCCGGCGCGAACGTGTCCGCGTCCACCAGCGGATTGAAGTGGACGTGCCATGCGTTCGACGAGGCAGCCAGCCTGACCCGCGCCCCGCCCGCGGCGGGATCCAGCAGTCCGCCGCCCGACACCCCGGTGACGCGGCCGAACACCCATCGAGGCAGCATTTCGTCGTCGTTGAAGACCACCGCCCAGGTGTTCCGCGCCGACCCGGCCGGCCGGCTGAAGCGGGAAGCGGACTCCACCAGCGTGACTTCGGCTCCGTCGAATCCCATCACCGGCTCGAACGCGGCCGCCGCCATCCGCTCCGGAGCCGCGAGGAAGTCGAGGCCATCCGGGTCCCCGTCACCCGCCGGACCGAGGTCGCTGAACACCGGGATCTCCACCGGCAGGCCGGAGCCGGCCCTGAGGAGATCGGCCGTGATGTGGTCGAGCGCGACCCGCGCGTCGAGGCGCATCGCCGACAGCTCCGGCTCCAGCCGGAACGCTCCCTGTCCGGCACGGAAAAGGGCCAGGAACAGCGCGCTCAGGACCAGCGTCAGGCCCAGCGCGACGAGGGCCTCGGCCAGGGTGAAGCCGACTTGCGGCTCCGCACGGCCGGACGGCTCAGAACGGGGAGCGGCGAAACCCTTCCACGAACAGCATGATTGCTTCGAGCGCACTGTCTCTCACCTTGAATTTGAAGTCGCCGATCACGGCGTCGATCACGTCGCCGGGATCGGAGGTGATGCTCACCGCCATGTTGCCGCCGGCCGAGAGGCTGACGCCCAGCACGCGCCCCGGCCCGAATTCGAGGATGGCCGCCCCGGGGTCGATCACTCCGACCGCGGCGGCGCCGGTCAGGCCGTTGAAGGCCCGAAGCCGGGATTCGCCCCCGACCCGTTCCACGGCATCGCAGGTCACGGTCTCGGTGGCGGCGGTGCGGGTTGCCAGCACCAAGCTCACCGAGTCCGCGTCCAGCCGCACGACCGGCTTTCCCTGAGGTGTCTCTCCGGGGTCCAGGGCGCGCCGCCACACTTCTTCCAGGCGGTCCCCGGTATCCCGGAGCAGAGCGATGTGGGAGGCGCCGCCGGGCACCCGGCCGTCACCGCCGGTAACCACCAGAATGTGCGGCTCGGCCCGGTCGGGGAACGGAAACACGACGAGCGGGGTCACAATCGGGTGGTCCCCGCCAAGGCGGTGGACCACCTCGAAATCCCAGGCCGAGGGCGTGGAGACATCGAGCCGGTGGATTTGCCCGTGAAGATCCCCGACGTAGATCGCGGTCACCAGGTCCCCCGCGCCGAGCGTGGCCCAGTCCGGCTGCCACGGCGCCGCCGGGACGACCACGCCGTTCTTCCCGATGACCGGATCGCTTCCGGCAGGCAGCGCCAGCCGACCGAGGACCCGGCCGTCCATCGCCCCGAGCAGGTAGAGCCACTCCCCCATGTTCGTGCCCGGGGCTCCCGCGCCCGCCGGCAGCACGGTGACCCACGCTCCCTGCCCTGGACCCGGGATTTCCACCAGCAGGGGTTCGGGGGTCTCCCCCAGTCCGGCCAGCAGCTTGTCGGAGCTGCCCGGGCCCCGGTTGAACAGAAGCCGCGGCGCTCCCCGGTCCGAGACGCTGGCCTGAGGTGTGCGGGTGGACCCGTCCCAGCCATCTCCTACCCGAGAGACGTCAAGCGCCGTGACGAAGCGTCCTCCCACCGAGCGGCCGAAGGCAAGCACCGAGCGCCAGGCGCCCGCCGCCGGATCGTAGACATCGCGGATCACCGGAGAACCCGCCAGGGTGAACCGGCCCGCGAGCCGATCGCGGAACCCCGGAGCATCCACGATCCCGGCGGTTGCCAGATCCCGCAGAACGAAGCGTCCCGACGCGTTTCCGCCGCCGGGAGGCGGTCCCAGGACATCGTCGGGGATGTAGGCGAACACCTCTTCGCCGGTGTCCCCGGCGAAGGCGTGGAGGAGGCCGCCGCTCGTTGGCAGGTAGACCATCGTCCGACGGTTCAGGTGCTCGCGGAAGAACGTCTCGTAGGCGTCCCGGTTCCGGGGTACGTGCTCGGGACGACGACGGGGATTCGTGACCACGACGGGGGCGCCCAGCCCCTCCCGCAACTTCCAGGTTCCCACCCCCCCGGAGAAGTTGAGCGTGCCGTCCGTTCGATAGATCGTCCCGGTGTCCCCGGCCAGGGACAGCGTTTCGCCGCGAACCAGACGCACCACGATCTCTGCCGCATCGGCCCCGGTCCGGGCCCCGACGCCGTCGAGGTCGGCAAGGTAGCCGGGCCCGACACCCAGATCGGCAGCCGTCACCGATCCCACGGCGAACGTGCGGAGGCGCGTTTCCCCCGGACGGTTGTAGAGGATGGCGCGGTCGTCCGGGGCGCGGCGAGCGAGAAGGGCGCCGGCGTCCCAGATCGGCGAATCGGGCCGCTCCACCGCTCCGGACGCCGGGGTGGGAAATGCGCGCAGGTGTCCGACCAGGCCCTCGAGATCGGCGCCGCTGGCGATGAGCAGGTTGTCGGCGTGTCGGGCTCGCAGGCCGAGGATCGCCGCGAGTTCCGTGGCTGAGGCGCCCGGAGGGACGACCAGGGCTTCGGCCCGGTCGGGGCGGTCTGCTTCGGGGACGCCGGGCGCCGGCCACGCCGCGGCCAGTTCCTTGACCGAAGCGAAGCGCGGTTCGGTAAGGCGCACCTCCCCCGACGGGAGGGTGACCTGGTTCATCACCTGGTCGAGGGCCTCGACGAGATCCTCGGGTCGGTCGGCGTGAATCGCCGGATGGCGCAGATTCGAGGCGCTCCACGCAAGGTGATGGGTCGAGGCCCGGAGCTCTTCGTTCACCATGTCGACCCCGACGACGCGGATGTCGTTGAGGCCTCCGTCCGGGTCGCCCCCGTTCAGGGTGAGAAAGGCCGCCTTCGCCTTGAGGCCGGCGTTGTAGGTCAGTATGTCCCCGGATTCCGGTTGGGCCACAGGGGTGATCATCGGGGTGACGCCTCCGGGCCGCAGCGGCAGGTCCTCAGGCGCTCGCTGACCCCGGGGTCCCTCGTTGAAGTCGAGCCAGGGATGGAGCCGGCATTCGCAACTGTCGATCCCGTCGGTGATCAGCAGGATCACGTCCCGTCCAGCGCGGTCGGGCGGCGTGGTGTGACGGATCCGGGCGGCGAGCTGATACAGCGCAATTCCATTGGGCGTGTGGTCGGAATTCGTCTTCCGGGGGAGCCGGGCCAGTACGGCGTCCCGCGCCTCGCGGGCGTCGCAGGCGTCGGGCGCGGTCGCGGTGACAACCCGCAGTCCTCCGCACTCGACGGCGGAAGTCACCGGTGGCCCCGGCGGTGACCCGATAGGGAGGCCGGCCCCAAAAGTGGGGTCGGAGCACGTCCGGCGCCTCCAGCCGCTGAGGTCGGGGTGCGCCTCCAGGTAGCGGAACGTGGCGAGACGCCAATGCACCACCGGTTCGCCGGTCGGCGACACGAAACCGTCCACGAGCCGCCGGATCACTTCGAGCGCCGTCCCGAATCGGGTGGAGTCTCCGAAGGGCTCGTTCATCGAGATCGACGTGTCCAGAAGGAGCCAGACGCGCGGGCGGATCGTGGTCCGGACAAGTCCCAGCGGATCGCGGCCCCGCTCGACCGGCGCGTGGAGGTCGGGGCCCGGAGCGGGGGCTGGCGCGGGGCTCGGAGCGGGGGCCCGCGCGGGAGCCGGCGCAAGGAGACCCAGCAGGAGCGCGGCGCCCGGAAGCGCGATCCGAGGGATTCGTTCTTGTCGCACAAGCCACCTCTCGGCCGCTGTCACCGGAGGCTGCCCCCGATGCGGCGCCAGTTCGTCAGGGTGTCGTCGTAGTCGTCGTCCTCCCCGTCGTCGGCTTCGGGACGTCGGGCGAGCCGCAGCGTCATCTCGAGCCGGCTCACCGCATGGGGCCCCTCCGCCTCGGCCGGAGTCGGAAAGCGGGCCTCCGAGGTGAGCACCACCCGGTCCGGAGCGCCGGCATCTGCGTCTCCCACCACCGGACGCCGGACCCAGACCGTGACCCCGACAACGTCGGGAGCGCCGTCGTGGTCCAGGTCGGGCGCCCAGCCCGCCTGGGGGGACCGGGGGTCGAACACAAACGCCCGGCCGGAGACGTCGCGCAGCACCCGGCCGACATAGACGCGGGAAAGGGCGCCGGCGATCCGCTCATCGACGAAGAACTGGTAATCGCGGCAGGGGGCCCGGCCGGGGTCGGTGCAGGCGACGGGATCGGCCGGCCGGGCCGCGCCCCACGGATCGGTGCCCCGGACCCGGATGCTTGTGCGGGTCGGCGGCAGCGCCGGCTCGAAGGTGTCCCCATCCGCCACGTGCGCGGCGAGGAGCGCCTTGCCGAGCTCGAGCCCGGCTTCGGCATGGCCCGCCGCCCGCTCCGCCCAGAGTTCGTTGCGCGCGACGGCGGTGTCCACGCCGGCGGAGAGCAGTACAACCGCCCCTACCCCGGAGAGCATGAGCACGAGGAGCATCACGATCACGAGCGCCGCTCCCCGCTCGCCCGCGCGGTTACGGAGATTCGCCATTCGAGGACCGAAGGGAGTTGAGCCGGACCACCGGCCCCGGCGCGCCGCCGGCCGGGAAGGCCAGCACGTCGAACCGGAGGGTGGAGAGACGGTCGGCGCCGGCCGGGGCGCCGTCCCCGATTCTCCAGCGAACCTGCCACGAGGCGGCAGCGCGGGAGGCGGCCGCCCCCTCTCTGTCGAACCACGCCACGTAGCCCGAAGCGGGGGCCGCGTCCGGATTCACGTTGCCGCCCGGGCGCACCGCGGGGTGGGGTCCGGGAAAGAGCCAGCCACGCGTGAGGGGAGCCGCGTGGAGCCGGTCGAGTTGCCCCCGGGCCAGCCGGGTAGCCACAGCGAGCCGCGCGGAGTCGCGACCGGCGCGGGAGAGCGCGGCGACGGAGCGCACCAGGCTGCCGGCGGCGGCAGCCAGGAGGAGCGCCGCGAGCAGCCCCTCGATCAGGGAAAACCCGGGGGCGCCGCGTCGCGCGGGGGAACGTGGAGTGCGGGCAGCGGCGATCACGGGATTCCCTCCTCTTCAAGACCGGGGACGCGGCCAGGCGCCCTTTCGCGCCGTCCTGACCGCACGGGGACTAACCGCCGGGGAAAACTTTGTCGAATTCCCCGAAGTTCCCTATCAGTTCAACGAATCCGGACTTGTGGACCCGACTCGGACCCCGGTTCCGCCCTCGCCGGGGAGTTATCCCGATCCGGGAAGAAGGCCAGGGGGCAGGACGAACCGGATCGCCGCCCCGACCGCGAGCAGGGTTCCGAAGGGAAGCGGGGTCGAGCGGGAGATGCGTTCCCAGAGGAGAAGTGGCCCGGCGATCAACAGACCCGCGGCGGACGCGAGCACGACGGCGTGCAGCGTGGCGGCCGGTCCGAGAAAGGCGCCGATCAGAAGCATCATCTTGATGTCCCCCTGCCCCAGCGCCTCCACCCGCCGGACCCGGAGCCAGACCCAGCGCACGAAGAGCAGCAGCCCCGCGCCGAGCAGCGCGCCGAGGGCGGAGGCGGCCAGATCCAGGTCGGGGCGCGGCCCGGCCAGCGCGAGGCCGGCCAGCGCCCCCGGCAGAGTCAGCGCATCGGGCAGTATGAACCGTTCCAGGTCGGTGGCGGCAAGCGTCAGGACCAGCGACCCGAAGAGGATCCAGGTGAGAAGGGAGGTCCAGCCTTCGCCCGTCGGCGCCGTCGCGAAGAGCACGCCGGTGAGAAGCTCCATCACCGGATAACGGAGCGGGATGCGCGTCCGGCACGCCCGGCACCGTCCCCCGAGCACCACGAAGGAGACGACGGGCAGGTTGTCCCCGGGGCGGATCGGCGCGGCGCAGACTGGGCAGCGCGACCGGGGCGCCAGCACGGATTCACCACGAGGCAGCCGCTGGACGACGACGTTCAGGAAGCTTCCGACGGCCAGGCCGGCGAGGAACAGGAAGAGCGGCAGGATGCCGGCGTACCCCTCCGGAACCGCCATGGGATCTCAGTGGCCGGGGATCCCGGCGAGCGGCGACCCGCGCGAGATACGGGGCGTGCCGTCCGCCTGGAGCACGAACGGCGCCCCGGACGGATCCCGAGGCGGAACCTCGGTGAGGAGGCCCGCCTCGGCAAGCTCCTCGAAGCTCCGGGGTGGACGCCCCGTGCGCCCCTGGAACTCGCGGATCCGCTCCCTCAGATCGTCGAGCCGGTCCAGGGCCCGAAGCTGCGCGAGGTGGGTGCGCGCATTGGCTCTTTCGCGCGGACCCGGAGCCTGGTCGGCAAGGGCGAGCCAGAGCGAGCGCGCCGTCTCCCGCGCCCCGGCCTCGGTGAACGATCGGGCCGCCAGAACCGTGAACCAATCGGGGGCGTCCGGACGGGCGGCGGCCGCCGCAAAGATGCGTGCGGCGCCGGCGGGGTCCTGGAGGTGCCAGTGACGGGTCAGCCCCCAGGTCAGCAGCGCGGGCCAGTCATCGGGATTCGTGGCGGACCAGGCGGCGAGGAGAGCGTCGGCGCGGGCTCCTTCCCCCGGTCCCAGCGGAGGCTGCTCGGCGAGGAGCATCGCTCCGGAGACCGCGGGCGCGCGAAACGCGGGGTCGAGGCGCCGGGCCAGCTCGATGAGCGGCCCCAGCCGAGAGAAATCCGTGGCGTCGGACCAGCGCGCCAAACCGTAGTACTGAACCGCCGCGAGCCAGGCGAAGTCCGCCATCAGGCGGCGCGCCACCGGTGGCAGGGCGGCGACGCCCGCTCGGGAAAGAGCGGCCCCGGGAGGCTCCGGAAGAGTCGCCGGGGTCAGTGGCGGAACCGAGAACAGCGGCAGGCGGGCGGCGCCGAAGAGTCCGGCGGCGAGCAACAGCCCGGCGGCGGAGGCTCGTCGTCCGCCGGAGCTTCGCGCCACGGTCACCGCCGCGTCCCGCCGGAACGGCGCCAGAGCACGGGACCCACAGCGAACCCGACGACGAGAAGGGCGCCGCCGTAGAGGAGCGCGTAGGCCGTGGAAACGAGGAGCCCGGGAAATGCTTCGGCCATCGTTTGCGGGAGCCCCTCGGGCGTTGGCGCCAGGAGGCGCATGTTCGGGAGCAGCCCGGTCGCAAAGCGAACCAGCGGGCTCACAGCACCCGGGGCGGATGCCGGCGGCAGGATGTCGACGAGCCAGCCGGCAAGCCCTGCGGCGGCGGCCAGCGGGGCGGCGACCGGCCGCACGAGAACAGACAACGTCAGCGCCAGGGCGAGGAGCACGACGAGGCGCAGGACCAGGAGCCACCCTGCCGCCATGACCCCGGCGGTGGACGCGCCGCCCTCCCACGACGCCCACACCCCAAGCAGAACGGTCACGACGACGCCGTAGAGCGCCAACCCCGATGCAAGGCCCACGAAGCGGGCGACGAGCAGCAGTCCGAAAGGGACCGGGCGAGCCAGTAGGGGCGGGCACAGGATCCCGCCTCGATCCATCCATCCGGCTCCGTGCCCCAGGGCGAGGAGCCAGCCGAAGAGCCCTGCCGCGGTCCAGCCCAGATCCGCGGCGAGCCGCGGCGCCCCCTCCAGCGTGACCGCCGCGAGACCGGCGCCGATCCCAAGCGCCGCTGCGACGAGGCCGACAGCGGCGATCAGGGTCCGGTCCCGGAGAAAGCCGCGCCGCGTCGCCGACGCCGCGGCAAGGAACTGGAAGACCATGGATCCGTTCGGGTTCACCGCGTTTCCGCGCGGTGCGACTCGAGCGCCCGGCGCAACCAAACCCCCTCCGCTTGCTCGCCGCCCGGGTGGAAGTCGGCCACCGGACCCGCTGCGACGACGCGTCCCTGGTGCAGAACCACCAGACGGTGCGCGAGGGCTGCGATGGAAGCGGGCTCGTGCAGGCTGACCACCACGGCGGCGCCCTCGCTCGCCGCGTCCCGCACCGCGGCGAGCGAGCTTGCCCTCGCGACCGGATCGAGGCCGGTGAACGGCTCGTCGAGGAGGAGGGCCGTCGGGCGGTCGAGAAGCGCCAGCGCCAGCGAGAGCCGACGCCGGATGCCCCGGGAACACCGCTCGGTCCTCGTGCGGAGCCAGGGCTCGAGATCGAGCCGGGCCGCGACCTGCTGCGACGCCCTGGCGCCAGGTTCCCGGGCGAGCCCGGCGAGCGCCGCGCCGAGCCGAAGCGCTTCGCCAACCTCGAGCGAGGGCGGGAACTGGTCCGCCTCGGCCACGTAGCCGAGGCCCCGCCGCGCGCGGGCCGAGACGACCGGCGCCCCGCCGAGCAGCGCCTCCCCGGCGTCCGGAGTCAGGAGCCCGGCCAGAAGCCGCAGGGTCGTGGTCTTCCCCGAGCCGTTCTCTCCGGCAAGGGCGGTGATCTCCCCATCGCGCACCCGAAAGCTGACCCCGCGGACCGCCGGATGACGACGGCGGCGTGGGAACCAGCCCGGCGCCGGGAAGGCGCGGGTCAGCGACCGCGCACGAATCTCCACCCGCCGCTCAGTCGCGCGCTGCGCGGGGCGGCTGGCCGGCCGGAGCCTTCATGCGCCGGCTATTCGAGGAACGCGGTTCCCGCCGGCACCGGACACGCGATCGCAGTACCGGAAGGGTCGTTGTACATCGCGCCGGCGCTCGTTGCGGAAAAGGAACGGACCCCGGTCCGTCCCACGTCGGCCGGTTCGGAGTGGTAGCAGTAGTCGAGAAGGCTGTCCGGGTCGCAGTGCGGCGGCACCGTGGTCGGGGCGCCGTTTCCGGTCAGCGTGCGGTTGTAACCCGACTTGACGTACGGACTGGTGCGCCCAAGATCGCCCCCGATGAACTCCGGCGCGTTCGCCGGGTAATTCGGGATGCCGATCCCGCAGTCCGCGCCATCTCGGCACAGGTTCGTGAGATCCGCGAAGAAGCCGCAGTTCGAGGCGGCGTAGGTCTGCTGGGCGGCCGTTACCGCGCGTGAATCCCCGATCGCCTGCGCCTCGTTGGCCGAGAGCCGGGCGCGCAGCAGCTGGGGAACGGCGATTCCGGCGATGACTCCGATGATCGCGATCACGATGAGCAGTTCGATCAGGGTGAAGCCAGACTGCGGCATGGTGCGAGAGGAATGGAAGTACGACATGGAGCGGAGGCGGGGAGGGAGGGGTTCCTAAGGATAGGGCGAAGCCGGGCGGGGACGGGAAGGACCCGGACCGGACACGCAGATCAGCCGAGTCGGCCCACGAGAGTCCAGATCGGCATGTACATGGCGATCACGATGCCTCCCACCACCGCGCCGAGGGCAAGGATCAGAAGCGGCTCGAGAAGCGGCACCATGGCCGCCGTCGAGCGCTGGACCTCTTCCTCGTAGAAGTCGGCGACTTTCTCGAGCGCTCCATCGAGCTCGCCGGTCCGCTCGCCCACGGACACCATCTGGACGACCATAGGTGGGAAGAGCTCGCTCCGGCCCAGCGGCCGCGACAGGGAGGAGCCGGTTTCCACCCGCGCCCGCACCCTCTCGACGGCCCGCTCGAGGTGGCGGTTCCCGACAGCGCGGGTGGCGATGTCGAGGCCCTCGAGGACCGGAACCCCCGCCGCGGTGAGGACCGCGAGCGTGCGGCAGAAGCGGGAGACGGCCGCCCGATGCACCACGCGTCCGAAGAGCGGGAGCGCGAGCGTCACGCGGTCTGTTGCGACCGCGCCCGCCTCGGTCTGGCGGATGCGCGCCAGAGCGAACGCGCCGACGACCACGACGCCCGCGACAGCCGCCGACCACGCGGTGAAGTCCTCGGAGATGCCGACCACGACGCGCGTCGCGAGCGGCAATTCGGCATCGAGGCCTTCGTAGAGCTCGGAAAACACCGGCACGACCTTCCAGAGAATGACCGCGACGACGAGCGCGCCGATCGCTGCCACAACCAGCGGATAGGAGAAGGCGCCGCGCACCTGCGCCGCGAGCCGCGCGTTCTTCTCCAATTCCCCCGAGAGCCGCAGCAAAGCGGAGTCGAGGCGGCCGCCCGCCTCGCCGATCGCGGTCATCGCCACCACCAGCCGGGAGAAGATGCGCGGATGTCGGCTCATCGCCTGGGCGAGGGAGCTGCCCGACTCGACGTCCCGGGAGACCGCGGCGGCGGCGGCCCGCAGCCGGCCGTTGTGTTGCTGACGACGCAGAACGGAGAGGCTCTCGGCGAGCGGCAGTCCCGCTCCGACCATGATGGCGAGCTGCCGCATCATGACGGCGATGTCCCGGCGCGGCACCGGGAGAAGCCGGGCGAGGCGGATGGAACCCCCGCCGATCCGCCGATGCCAGAACGGGGTCCGAGGCGGAGACATCGTCCGCGCTCCCGGGCGGTCAGCCCCGGCCATTGGTGGCGCTCCCGACCATCTTGCGGAGTTGCCCGGGCTCGTTCGAGGCGGCGACCGCATCATCCAGGGTGATCCGGCCCTGGCGGCAAAGGGAGGCGAGCGCGGCGTTCAGGCTGATCGCCGCGCCTCGGCCAGCGCCGGCGTCCATGACCGCAAACAGCTGGTGGAGGCGGTCCTCACGAATGAGGTTGCGGGCCGCCGTTGACGGAATCAGTTGCTCCACGGCAACGACCCGGCCCGGCCCGGCCGCCCGAGGGAGGAGCCGCTGGCAGTAGACCGCCTCGAGCGACGCGGCCAGGCGGCTACGGGTCTGGCGGTGCCGGGCAGCGCTGAACATTTCCAGGATCCGGGTGAGCGCGTCGAGGACGGAGCGGGCGTGGATCGTCGCGATCGCGAGATGCCCCGTCTCACTCACGCGAAGGGCGGCGTCCACCGTGTCTCGGTCCCGGATTTCGCCGATGACGACCACGTCCGGATCCGAGCGGAGCACGGAGCGGAGAGCCGTGCGAAACGAAGCCGTGTCGCTTCCGACCTGCCGCTGCGTGACCAGCGCGCGCCGGTTGGGATGCAGAATTTCGATGGGATCCTCCACGGTGACCACGTGCACCGCCCGCTTGCGGTTGATCTCGTCGACGAGCGCCGCCAGCGTGGTGGACTTGCCCGACCCCACGGGTCCGGAGATCAGAACCAGACCGGAACCGAAGCGGGAGAGCGCGGAGGCGTTGGGCGGCAGGCCCAGCCTTGCCAGCGACGGAACCTCCTTCCGCACGACCCGGTACACCGCACCGAGGCCCCCACGCCGGCGGAACACGCTGGCCCGAAATCGGCTGATCCCGGGAATCGTGAACGCGAAGTCCGCCTCCCCGGCCCCGTCGAGCAGGCCCTCATGCCGTTCGGGGAGCGCTGCGCCGACCATCGCCCGGACCTGATCCGCCGGCAGCGGTTCAGGCGAAGCAGACTGCAGCAGGCCGTCGACCCGAAACCGTGGACTCCGGTCGGGGCTCAGGTGCAGGTCGCTTCCCCCCACCCGAACAAGTTCGGCGAGGAGTTCGGCAAGAGCGGCTGCCGGCCCGGCGGACGGCGCGTGCTGCGTGTCTTCCCCCATCACCCATCCCTGACGCGGGACGGACAGGATCCTTGCCAAAGTTGAGGAACTTCGCGGGTGTCCCGGGACGTGGAGTCCAGCTGGCCCGCGCCTTGCTTGCCGCGCCGGGTTTCGGGGCGCGGCCGGGCGCCGCGGACGGCTGTTACGATTGCGCGCGGATGGCAGAAACAGCCGACCCCGAACCGCGTCGGAGGATGAGGCCTTGAGCACCGGCCTCTCCGGCCCTCCCATCCCGGAACACACGCGGTTCGTCTTCGTCACCGGAGGCGTGATCTCCGCGCTCGGCAAGGGCATCGCCTCGGCCTCCATCGGACTCCTGCTGAAGTCTCAGGGTTACGCCGTCTCGTTCCTCAAGTTCGACCCCTATCTGAACGTGGACCCCGGGACGATGAACCCGTACCAGCACGGGGAAGTCTTCGTGACCCACGACGGGGCCGAGACCGACCTCGACATGGGGCACTACGAGCGGTTTGGCGGGAGCGTGCTGACTTCGCTCTCAAACGTGACCAGCGGGCGGATCTACGAAGCGGTCATCGAGCGGGAGCGTCAGGGCGGCTATCTGGGGGCCACGGTCCAGGTCGTTCCCCACGTCACGAACGAAATCAAGGCGCGGCTCCGCCGCCTGGCAGCGGCCGAGCGTGCCGACGTGGTCATCGCCGAGATCGGGGGCACGATCGGGGACATCGAAGGTCAGCCGTTCCTCGAGGCGGCCCGCCAGTTCCGGATCGACGCCGGCGAGCGACGGGTGTGCTTCGTGCACCTGACGCTTGTGCCGTTCATCAAGACCGCGGGGGAGTTCAAGACGAAGCCCACCCAGCACAGCGTGCGAGAACTCCGCGCCATCGGCATCCAGCCCGACGTCCTTCTCTGCCGGGCCGAGACTGGCCTGCCTGCGGAGTTGAAGCGGAAGATCGGGCTGCACACGTCGGTTCCGGCGCGTGCGGTCTTCGCCGCCGTGGACGCGCGCTCGGTGTACGAGGTGCCGCTCAACCTGGCGAGGGAGGGCGTCGACACCCGCATTCTGGAGCACCTCGATCTGCCCGCGCGCGAGCGGCGGATCGAGGAATGGGAGCGCCTGGTCGAGCGGCTCCAGACACCGGCCACCGATGTGCGGATCGGCGTGGTAGGGAAGTACGTCGAGCTCCGCGACGCGTACAAGAGCCTCGGGGAAGCGCTGACTCACGGCGGCTTCGCCCATGACGCACGCGTCAGGATCCGGTGGATCGAGGCGGAGAGCCTCGAGAACGGGGATCTCTCTCCGCTCGACGGGTGCGACGGCATCCTCGTCCCCGGCGGATTCGGGTCCCGGGGCACCGAGGGCATGGCGGCCGCCGCGGGGCGGGCGCGGCGGGAGCGCGTGCCGTTCTTCGGGATCTGCTACGGGTTCCAGTGGGCCATCGTGGAGTTTGCCCGCTCCCGGTGCGGCCTCGACGGGGCGAGCACCGAAGAAATCGATCCCGAGGCCGATCACCACATCTTCGCGAAGGTGCGCGGGCTCGAAGGCGTGGAACGCATGGGTGGCACGATGCGCGTGGGAGCCGTCCCCTGCCTCCTCGAGGAGGGTTCCGTGGCGTTCGCGAGCTATGGAACGACCCGGATCGAGGAGCGTCATCGCCACCGCTACGAGTTCATGAAGCGCTACCGGCAGCTCGTCGAGTCACGCGGCATGGTGTTCTCCGGATCGACCGAGGACGGCTTCTTCGAGGTGGCGGAGATCCCCGACCACCCGTGGTTCGTTGCCGTGCAGTTCCACCCCGAGTTCCAGTCCAACCCGCGCCGCCCGCACCCGCTGTTCCGGGACTTCATCGGCGCAGCCCTGGCCCATCGGGATGCCCGAAAGGCAGGAGCGGCTGACCCGGTCGCACATCAGGGGCCGGCGTCGAGCGGCCATCGTTCCAGGGCCGCATCCCCTGGCTGAGGCCCCCGCAGCGCCGGGAGCGTTTGGCGCGGACGCCGCTCGCCGCGCCGGGCGGATTCGGGCGATCCTGCTGGACGTGGACGGCGTCCTCACCGACGGCACTTTCGAACCGGGGCACAGAGCCTCCGGGACCCCGGAACGCAAGCGCTTTCACGCCCGCGACGGGCTCGGGCTCCAGATGGCGCGCCGACTCGGCCTGGAGTTGGGGATCATCACCGGCCGTCGCTCGGAGATCGTGCGCGAGCGGGCGGCGGAGCTTTCCGTTGCCTTCTATCGGGACGACTGCCTGGACAAGGGACCGGTCTTCGAAGAGGCCTGCCGCAAGCTGGGCTTCGCGGCGAAGCAGGTCGCCTTTGTCGGCGACGACGTCCAGGACCTCCCTGCCCTCTCCCGGGCGGGTTTCGCCGCCGCGCCTCGGGATGCCCATCCGGCTGTCCTGGCCCGCGTCCACTTCGTGGCCAACGCTCCCGGTGGCCGCGGCGCCGTCCGCGAGGTTGTGGAGCACATCCTGCATGCCCAGGGCCGCCTCCACGAAGCGCTCCACGAACTCTGGAGCTGACGCGCGAGCGGCGCTCCGTCCGGCCCCGCCGATTTCCGGTAGGAAGGATCCACCTCATCCTGGACGGCAGCCGGATCCCGCCGAGGCCAGACGGAGCGCCTGGGTCCGCGCCGGCCAGGCGGCGCGCGGCGTCCGTTCGACAGCCCGGTGGCGCCGGCGCTGCCTGGAGCCCGATCCGTTGACCGGGGACGCCCGACGTCCCGCCGGAGAGGGATCACCCGGATGGCGCGCGAAGAAGGGTCCTGGCGAGGGCTGCGGCGTTCTTCCTGGTCGCTTCCAGCGTTGTCGCCGCGTCGAGGACGTCCGTTCCTCGGGCGGCCTTCTCGTCGGGCGGCATCTGGGCGGCGAGGCGGAGGCGGGCTTCCTCGGGCGTCATTCCCGGCCGGCCACAGAGACGCTCGAACTGCTGCTCCGGGCGGCAGTGGACGACCACCACCCGGTCATACCGGGCAGCGCTTCCCGTCTCGATCATGAGCGCCGCCTCCACGCCGGCCACCGCGCATCCGGCTGCTTCGCGCGCGTCCAGGAAGGCTTCGATCCCCCGCCGGATCACCGGATGCATGAGGCGGTTCAGCCAACGCCGCTCCGCGTCGTCGCGGAACACCCGCGCGCCCAGCGCCTGGCGGTGAACACCGCCGTCGGCAGCGAGCACTTCCGCGCCGAACCGGGCGGCAATCGCTTCCACCAGGTCGCCCCCGGGGCCGATCAGCGCATGGGCGAGGGCGTCCGCGTCCAGCATGGGGATCCCGCTCTCCTCGAAGACCCGGCGGACCGTCGTCTTGCCGGAGGCGATGCCGCCGGTCAACCCGATCGTGAGCACAGAGCCTTCAGGAGCCGCTCTGGCGCGCGTTGGCGAGCTGCAGCGTGTTCTGGAGCAGCATGGCGATCGTGAGCGGACCGACTCCGCCTGGCACCGGGGTGTAGGCCGAGGCGCGTTGCCGCATGGCAATGGGGTGCACGTCGCCCGTCAGCGTGTAGCCGTTCTTCCGGAGTCGCTTCAGCCGCCTGGCGAGGAGGACGGGGTCGTCGCCGAAGAGGGTGCGGACCTCCGCTTCCGCATCGATCCGGTTCATCCCCACATCCACGACGACGGCGCCGGGACGGATGGCCCTCCGCCCGACGATGCCGGCGCGGCCCACCGCCGTCAGCAGGATGTCGGCTCCGGCACAAACGGCATCAAGGTCGCGCGTGCGCGAGTGACACACGGTAACCGTGGCGTTCCCGTGCAGCAGCAGGAGCGCCAGCGGTTTTCCCACGATGTCCGATCGCCCAACCACCACGGCGTTCTTCCCCGAGATGGGAATCTCCTCCCGGCGGAACATCTCGAGGATGCCGGCCGGGGTGCAGGGGCGGGGGCCGGGGGTGTTCCCCGCGAGGCGTCCCACATTCTCCGGGTGGAATCCGTCCACGTCCTTGTCCGGGCGGATGCGCTCGAGGAACTCCGAGGCCCGAAGACCGTGGGGCAACGGGAGCTGGAGGAGGATGCCGTCAACCGTGGGATCCGCATTGAGCCCGTCCAGTACCGCGCCCAGTTCCGAGGCGGTGGTCTCCTTTCCGAGCCGGTGGGTCACCGAGCGGATGCCCGCGCGGCGTGAGGCGCGGATCTTGCCGCGGACATAGATGCCTGACGCCGGATCGTCGCCGACCAGCACCACCGCGAGTCCGGGGCGTCTGCCGGCCGTCTCGGCGAAGACCCCGGCCTCCCGGGCGGCGTCGCGACGGATCGCGGCGCCGATCTTCTTTCCGTCCAGCACTCTGCCGGCCATGGCCTCTTTTCCTTCCTCGGGGAGCCGCTGTCAGCGGGCTCCAGGGTCGGCCCGGCGGAGAAGCCGGGCGGCGCGTTCCGGCACCTGGCTCACTTCCCGGCCCAGGGCGCCGATCACGGCGACGGCGACGGCTCCGGCGGCGAGAACCTCGGGAATCCGCGCAGCGGAGATGCCCCCGATGGCGACGAGCGGCCCGCGGTAGCCGGCGCGCGCAGCGCGGACGCCTTCCAGACCGACGGCGGGCTCGGCATCGGCCTTCGTCGTCGTGGCGAACACCGGCCCGATGGCCAGGTAGTCCACCGGGGAGGCCGCGGCCTCCTGGACCTGGCGCGGATTGTGGGTCGAAGCGCCGAGAATCGCGTCCTTCCCCAGGAACTCCCGGGCTCGAGCGGGGGAGAGATCGTCCTGGCCGAGATGGGCTCCCGCAGCCCCGGCGAGGAGGGCGACGTCGGCGCGGTCGTTCACGATGACGCGGAGTCCGACGGCCGCGGCACCTCGCATGGCCGCCCGCACCCAGGCGAGGAAAGGGCCGGCGGCCAGCCCCTTGGCGCGAAGCTGCACCATCTCCACGCCAGCCGCGGCCAACCCGCTCAGCACCGGGACCGGATCCTCTGTCCCGAAGACCGCGGCGTCCAGGATCGGGTACACCCGGCCGAAGAGTCGCGGACGCCGGGTCGCGGAGCCAGAGTCGGAAGTTCGCCCCGTCACCGGAACCGGTCCAGGAACCCTGTGTCGAACCCCCCCGCGAGGAATTCCTCATTCTCCAGGATGCCGCGATGAAGCGGGAGTGATGTGCGAATTCCCTCCACGACCATTTCCCGAAGCGCGCGCCGCATCCGGGCCGCCGCATGGGCGCGGTCTTCGCCGTGGGTGATGAGCTTGGCGATGAGCGAGTCGTAGAACGGGGGAATCACTCCACCGCCCCACGCGGCGGTATCGACCCGGACCCCGGGGCCGCCGGGGCTGTGAAACGCGGTGATCCTGCCAGGCGAAGGCAGGAAACTCTCAGGATCCTCGGCGTTGATCCGGCACTCGATGGCGTGTCCGGTCCAGCGGACATCCTCCTGGGTGAACGAGAGCGGTTCTCCGGCCGCGACGCGGATCTGCTCGCGCACCAGGTCGAGACCGGTGACCATCTCCGTCACCGGATGCTCGACCTGGATCCGCACGTTCATCTCACTGAAAAAGAAGCGGCCCGCTTCATCCATCAGGAACTCGACCGTCCCCGCGTTCCGGTAATCCACGGCCCGGGCAGCCCTGACGGCGGTTTCTCCGAGTTCCCGGCGCATGGCGTCGCCTAGCCCGGGAGCCGGGGCTTCTTCCACGAGCTTCTGGTGGCGCCGCTGGACCGAGCAGTCCCGCTCACCGAGGTGCACCGCGCCCCCGTGGGCGTCGGCGAACACCTGGACCTCGATGTGGCGCACCGTCTCGAGGTAGCGCTCGACGTAGACATCGGCGCCGCCAAAGGCGGCTTCGGCCTCGCTTCCGGCGGAGTCGAACGCGGCTTCCATCGCGGCCTCTTCACGGACGATGCGCATCCCCCGGCCGCCGCCGCCGAACGATGCCTTGAGCAGCACCGGATACCCGATCTCGCCGGCGACGGCCGTGGCCTCCTTCGCGTCTGCCAGCGGCGCCTGGGTTCCCGGGAGGATGGGGACCCCGGCCTCGGCCATGGTGCGGCGGGCGAGGGCCTTGTCGCCCATGATCCGGATCGCATCGGGAGGGGGTCCGATGAAGGTGACCTGGCATTCCTGGCAGACCTCGGCGAGGGCGGCGCTCTCAGCGAGGAAGCCGTAGCCGGGGTGGATGGCGTCGGCCCCGGCCATTTCCGCGGCCGTCAGAATCCGGGGAATGTCCAGGTAACTCGCAGCCGGACTCGCCGGGCCGATGCAGATCCGCTCGTCAGCCAGCCGCACCGGAAGCGAATCGCGATCGGCATCCGAGTGGGCAATGACCGTCGGGAGCCCGAGGTCGCGGCAGGCCGCGAGAATCCGGACCGCGATCTCACCGCGGTTCGCGATCAGGACCTTGTGGAACACCGGACCCGCCTGGACAGATGCCGGGCGCGCCCTCAGCGCGGCCGAATGCGAATGAGAACGTCGCCGAACTGGACCGCGTCGCCGTCCTCCGGCAGGATGTCCACGATCTCCCCCGCGACGTCGGCCTCGATGTTGTTCATCAGCTTCATCGCCTCGATGATGCAGAGCGGCTGCCCTTTCGCCACCGGATCGCCGAGCGAGACGAAGGGCTCGGCCTCAGGGCGGGGCCGGCGGTAGAACGTGCCCACCATCGGAGCCGTCACATCGACCACATCATCTGCGTCGTCCGCCGGCTTCTCCGGCGCCCCGGAGACCATTGCATGCGGAGCGGAGGGAGCTGCGGACGCGATGGCGGGGGCCGCCGTGGCGACTGCGGGCGCGCCGCGGGAGACGCGCAGGCGCACCCTCCCCAGCCGCATGTCCACTTCGTGGAATTCGGTGCCGGCGAGCCGGTCGAGAGCATCCAGCAACTCGGCGAGCGTAGGCTCGTTCGACGGGGATGCGGGCACGGAAAGCAGCGGGGCTCCGCCCGCGACGGCAAGGGAGGGTAACACAGGGCCGACCTCCTCCCCGCTTCCGGGAGACGCCCCTCGGTGGCGATCGGAAGGGCCCGCAACCGGCGCCCGGATGCGCTTCCGTCAGGCGGTCCGCGGATCGGTTTCCGCCGACTGGGGGCCCCGTCATCGAGACTGGCTGAGGGGCCGAGGGTGCGGCGCAGGCCGGCGAGGACGCCGGCGCTCCATGGACGCCGGCGCTCCATGGACGCCGGCGCTCCAACCGTCAGGGCGCGCCCGTCTGGAGCGCCGGTGTCCTCACCGGCCTACGGTCCATCGGCACGGCGGCGCGGTCGGCACGAGACTGGCGAAGGGACCGAGGGTGCGGCGCGGGCCGGCG
>JAAXGQ010000072.1:21565-33077 GCA_012271265.1 Vicinamibacteraceae bacterium | reverse complement strand
GGGCGGCGCTGTCAGTACGAGACTGCGTGGGGGGCCGGCGGTGCGGGGTAGGCCGGCGAGGACGCCGGCGCTCCGTGGGGCGACGCTCGCTCAGGAGAGAAGGTCCGCCAGAGTTCCGCTCCAGCCCCAGAACAGGATCACCACGATCGCCACCGGGATCACCCAGCGGATCCAGAACAGCCAGAGCCCCCCGATGGGCTTCGTTGCGCCCCGGTTCGCTTCGGCGAGCGCCCGGCCTCGTGAGACGAAGAAGCCGAGGGCGATCAGCGTGAGCGCGGAACCGATGGGCTGCAGGGTCGAGCCCCAGATCAGGTCGCTCCAGGCCAGGTAGTCCGAACTCACCATGGAGGGCAGCGCGAGCGGGATCTGGACGGCCACGGCGACGGCGACCACCCGCTGCCGGCTCCAACCGGTCCACGGAATCGCCGAGTTCACGACGACCTCCAGACCCGCGAGCGCCGACAGGAACGCGGCCAGAAACAGGGTGATGAAGAAGACGGGGCCGAAGAACTCGCCACCGGGCAGGGCCGCAAAAGCGCGGGGCAGGGTGAAGAACAGAAGCGGGGGGCCGGACGCGGCTTCCACCCCGAGAGCGAAGGCCGCGGGCAGGACGGCGAGACCGCCCAGGATGGCCGCGCCCGAATCCCCGAAGATCGTCGAGCCGGCGAGCTGGCGGAGGTTGGCGGTTGACGGCAGGTAACTGCCGTAGGCGAGGAAGAAGGTTCCTCCCAGCGAAATGCTGAAGAATGCCTGGCCCAGAGCGGCCAGAAAGGTCTCGGCACTGACGCTGTCGAGGTCGGGCCAGAGGAGGTAGCGAATCCCCGCGGAGGCGCCCGGGAGGGTTACCGAGCGAATCGCCACGACGACAAGTCCGATCGCGACGAGGGGCATCGCGATCCGCGAGAGCCGCTCCAGGCCGCGCCGCACGCCGAATGCGGACACCAGTCCCATCGCGCCGAACACCAGCACGGTGAGGCTGACATTGAGCAGGGTCATGCCCCCGAAATTGTCGGAATAGAACGCTTCCGGCTCCGCGACGACGCCGCCGATCGCGGCGTAGAAGAGGACCTGAGCCACCACCACCGTGTAGTACGACGTGGCCATGAACACGGTCAGGAACAACAGGCCGCCGACGAACCGCCCGCCCGGCATCCCGATCTTGGTGAAAGCGCCGCCCGGACCGGCGCGGGTCAGCCGGCCGAGGCTCCACTCCGCGATCACCGCGGGGGTGCCAAGCGCCAGCACGAAGAGCAGGTAGACCGCGACAAAGGCCCCGCCGCCGTACTGGCCGGCCATGTAGGGGAAGCGCCAGACGTTCGCGAGGCCCACGGCAACCCCGATGAGGGCCATCGCGCTCCCGAACCGGGTCCCGAACCGTTCGCCGACGCTCATGGTGTGGTCCCCTGCTGATGATGTCGCGGACGTTCAGGGCCCCAACGCCCCGTGCGCGCCGCTCGTGACTCCCGCGTGGATGCCGCGTGTTTCGCTGATTTCGCTGGTCATCCTTCACTCGGAGTCGGGTCACCCGGGCAGGACTGTACCCGGCGGCCCCGGCGACGGCGACGAAGCGCACCCCCGGTCCCTGCCTCCCCGGAAGCCACGTCCTCGTCGGCCGGAGACCCGGCTGCCGCCACCCGCAAACCCACGTCGGATTTGTGAATTCGAACGCGCGTCGGGTAGCGTCGGGAAAGGCGGTTTCCCGCGGCATGACCCCAGGCGATCGGCTCCCGACGCCGCGGGCCGCCTCACGCCGGGTCTCCGGACCGGTCGCGCGAGGGGCATCTGTCCAAGGTGCCTCCCCAAGGCGCGTTCCCCACAACACCAGAAGAAGGAGGCGGGAATGAGAATCACGAGCTGGATCGGGTCGAGGCCGGTGGCGGCGCTGTTCGCTGCGCTGCTGGCCGGCATGCCCGTCACCGCTTCCGCCCAGTTGACGACGGGCGCCCTGCGGGGGACGGTCCTGGACCAGTCGAGAGCCGTCGTGCCGGGGGCGACCGTGACCGCGACGAGCCTTGCGAACGGTCGCGTTCGCTCGACCGTCACCGGCGCGGTGGGTGATTTTCGGATGGAGCTCATCGAGCCGGGCGTCTACGCGGTGCGCGCCGAGATCAGCGGATTCAATCCGCAGGAATTCGCCGAAATCCGGGTGGAGCAGGGCGGGGTGGCCACCCTGACCTTCGAACTCAGCGTGGCGGGCGCCACGGAGACCGTCGAAGTGGTCGCGGAAGCCCCTCTCGTGGACCTGAGCCAGACGCAGCTTCGCACCCAGATCGACTCTGAAGTTCTGGACGACATCCCCATCAGCGGACGGCGTTTCCAGGACTTCTCGACTCTCGCCCCCGGTGTCCACATCGACTGGGGCTCCACGCAGGCTGGCGGCACGGACGCGATCTCGTTCTTCGGATTCAACGAGCGGTTCAAGTCGATCTATGTGGACGGCGTGGACCTGAACGACGAGTTGACCGGGGGAGGGACGGGGATCACGGACGCGCCGAGGGCCCAGTTCTCGATGGAAGCCATCGAGGAGATCAACATCCTCCGAAACCAGTTCACCGCGGAAGTCGGAAGGCAGCAGGCGGGAGTCATCAACATCGTCACCCGCAGCGGAACGAATGAACTGCGCGCCCGGGTCTTCGGGTTCCTGCGTGACGACTCCCTCGACGCGAAGAACCACTTCGCCACGGGTGAGCTCCCGTTCCGTCAGCTGCAGTTCGGGGCCAACGTCGGGGGACCCATCGTTCGGAACGAAACGCACTTCTTCGTCAACTTCGAGCGTTGGGACGCCGAGCAGGTCGCCACGATCGCGATCCCGCCGGGACTGGCGAATTTCCTCCCGGACGCGCGCACCGAAATCCCGGCGACCGACGCCCGGAACAACTTCTTCCTGAAGCTGACGCACAGCCTCTCCGACAGTCACCTGTTCAATCTCAGCTATCTCCACGACCAGCAGGCGAGGACCGGTCAGGCGGCTTCGGCCGATGCCGCCGCGGACGCACGCTTCGACGAGGACCAGCAGGACGACGTGCTGGTCACCCGACTCACGTCCACGCTGGGGCAGCGCACGGTCAATGAGCTACGCGCCTCGTTCTCGCGCAGTTTCACGGATCGGCCGTCCAGGTTCGGCACCGCGGGCCAGCAGTTTCCGGGGATCTACACCGGGACTCCGACCAACATGCCGCAGGGACGCACCCAGACGAACTGGATCGTTTCCGACACCTTCACGACCGGCTTCACGGCAGGAGGGGAGCACTCCCTGAAGATCGGCGGCGAGGTCAACGTCATGCGGGTGCCCACGGGGCTCAACCTCTTCCAGTTCGGACGCTTCACCTTCACCCAGGACGCTCCTCCGGGTCCGGAGAACCCACCCGTTCTCTGGTTGGGAGCGCGCTACGCCTTCGACACCGGCGACCTGTTCAGCAATTTCTACGGGGTCTTCGTTCATGACGACTGGCGCGTCAACGACCGCCTGACCCTGAATCTGGGGCTCCGCTACGACTACGAGGACTACAACCGAGGGTCGTACGAAGGAGCCGAGTATCCGTCGCTCTCCAGCTACGAGGACCGGGTGCACTTCGTCATCAGCGCCCGCCCGGGCGGCGAAAACGCGGGGACGCTCTACAAGCTGCGGGAAAACGACGCGAACGAATGGCAGCCCCGCGTCGGGTTCAACTGGGCGGCGACCGAAGACGGGCGCACGTCGCTCCGGGGCGGCTACGGGATCTTCTACGAAGGAGGACACGATCCGATCTCGGTGGCCGGCGTCCTGCGGCCCAACCGCGCGCAGCTCTACTTTGCGCCGGGCGGCACGTTCGACCTCCTGAGCTTCTACCCGGATCAGCCGCCGGACGCGCTGTTGGACACGTTCTTTCCGAGTTCGTTCGTCAGCGCGGATCCAGGGGTGTTCATCGAGTCGGCGTTTGCCCACCAGCTCACGGTGGGGCTGGACCGGGAGCTTTCGCCGGATCTGGCGCTGTCGCTTGACTATGCCGCGCTCCGCAGCCGGCAGAACCCGCGCGACGTCAACGTGAATCACCCTGACGCCAGCGGCGCCTGCCCGTTCATCGCGAACTGCTCGCCTCTGGTCCTCAACATGAGCGACGGACGTCTGAACAGCGATGTTGTTCAGGGCCAACTGCGCGGACGGCTCGGTTCACGAGGCCGGATTCTCGCTTCCTACACGTGGCTGAACGCCCAGGGCGATGGACCATCCACCTCGCCCGACCTGAGGGACCAGGACTTCGGGCCGACGCCGAACGATGTGCGTCATCACCTGGTTCTGAGTGGGAGCGCCACGCTCTTTGCCGATCTGGAGCTTGGCGGCGTCCTGAACTACGGGTCCGCCTATCCGTACAACCAGGTCGCCGGGAGTGACACCACCGGCGACGGGAATACGGCAAACAACCGGGCTCCAGGAGTCACCTACAACTCCCTTCGCGGGGACGGCTACTTCAGCCTGGACGTGCGGCTGTCGCGGTCTTTCGCGCTGGGCGGGTCCCGGCGACTGCAACTCATCCTCGAGGGGTTCAACATCACCAACTCGGTCAACTTCAACAGGTACAACGGGAACGAGCAGAGCGCCCTGTTCCGGCAGGCGACCCAGGCGTTGAACCCCTTCCAGGCGCAGATCGGAGTTCGGTTCGACTTCTAGTCCGGAGTCGGCTTCGATCCACTCTATTGGCAACACAAGGAAGGCAGCGAAATGAAGACATCCATCCGACGTGCCCTTTTGGGGTTGTCGTTGGCGGTGCTCTCGCCGACGGCCCTCGCCGCACAGATCGACACCAGCACCGACGAGGGGCAGGTCGCCCAGGTGCTTCGCGAGGTGCGCCTGGCAAATGCGGCGAACGACATCGAGGGCGTTCTCCGGCACTACTGGAATGACCCTCGGCTCACCGTGATCGATCCCGACGACGGCTTCAAGATCACCGGTTGGGCGGAATACCAGCAGTACCTCCAGGACATGCGCGCGGTCAGCCAGCACCTCCTGTGGCGGACGAGGCACCGCAAACTGCACCTGTCGGGCAACAATGCGTTCGCGACGTTCCATGTCACCCGCCACGTCCAGTTCGGCAGCACGGTCTTCAAGAAGCAGGAGCGCGGCACCTACGTCCTCCGCAAGATGGACGGGACCTGGCTGGTCGTTGCGCAGCACATCTCCGCGCTTCCCCCCATGCTGAAGTTTCAGCAGACCGCCGAGAGACAGGGCAGGGAGGCAGCCACCGACAGCACCAGCGACTTCGATATCGACGCGTACTTCTCGACGATGGTGGACGATGTCTCGGTCTACGACCCGGCGTCGCCGTGGGTCTACGAGAAGGACATCTGGCGCACCCGGGTCGAGCAGATGATGAGGATCCGGCAGTTTCTGGACCTGAACCAGTTCAACCGCACGGAAGTCGAGTGGGACGACATGCGCATCGTGACGGTCGATCGGGAGATCCGCCGTCCCGAGGGAAGCTTCACCGAGCGGAATCACGGTCGGATCACCTGGGTCTACCTGAAGCAGCCGGATGGGGAGTGGTTCCTTTGGCACGACCACACTTCGGAGATCCCGGAGGACTTCTCGTACCAGCGGTAGGAGGCGGACTTGAGGACGAAGCGGCCCCGGAAGCCGGTTCGGGCGCCCCTGGCACCCGGGGTCGCGGTCGCCCTCGCGGCGATCTTCGTCGCTGCGCCCGGCCCGGGTCAGGATCGCCAGGTGGTGATCCGGGAGGCCACGATTCTGCCCGTATCGGCGGCGCCGTTGCCCCGGGGTAGCGTCTCGTTCCGAGACGGCATCATCACCGCGGTCGGCGCGGACATCACCGCCGAGCGCGACGCCGTCGTGATCGACGGAACCGGCCACTACGTACTCCCGGGCATCGTGGATGTGCACTCCCACCTGGGGGTGAGCCCGTGGCCATGGGTACCGGGCAACAGCGACGTCAACGAGGACGGCGGAGACCCGCTGACACCGCATTTGCGGGCGATCGACGCCTTCGATTCCGCTGATCCGGCGATACGGTGGGTGGCCGCCGGGGGCGTCACGACCATCATGGTCCTGCCCGGGAGCGCGAATGTCGTCGGCGGGCAGGCCGCGGTGATGAAGCTGCGGCTGGGCCGATCCGCCGCCGGGATGCTCTTCGAGGGGGCTCCCCGGATCATGAAGATCGCCGTCGGCGAAAACCCCAAGTTGACGTACGGAGCGAGGGGGCGCATGCCCAGGACGCGGATGGGAGTCATCGCCCTCCTGCGTGATGCGCTGAGCCAGGCGCAGGTCTACCGGGATCGCTGGGATGCCTGGAACGCGGCTGCCGCAGCCGACCGGGGGCCGGCGCCGGGCTTCGACCCGAAGCTGGACGCATTGGCCGACATGCTGCGCGGGGAGATCCAGGTGGCCGCGCACACCTACCGTCGCGACGAGTTTCTCGCCCTGCTCCAACTGTCTGACGAATTCGGGTTCGAGCTCGGCTCCTTCCACCACGCGATGGACGCCTACCGGCTCGGCCCGGAACTCGCCCGCCGGGGCGTGGGGGTGGCGGTCTATGCGGATGCGTTCGGAAGAAAGCTCGAGCACTGGGAGCAGGTGCCGCAGACCGCCGCGTACCTGAGCTCCCTGGGTGCCCTGGTCACGCTGCACTCGGACTTCCCGTTCTTCGCGCAGCGGCTGCACATCGAAGCGGCCAAGCTCGTCCGCTACGGCGGCATTTCGCAGCGCGATGCGCTGAAGACGGTCACGTTGAGCGCGGCGCGCCTCATCGGCGTGGACGCGTGGGTCGGGAGTCTCGAGGCAGGAAAGCACGCGGATATCGCGGTGTACGACCGGCATCCGTTCGATTCCTTCGCGCGCGTCGAGAAGACGTTCGTGGATGGCGAGCTCGTTTTCGACCGCGTCCGGGACCGCGCGTGGCTGGAGCGGACGCCGTGATCGCGCTTCTTGCGTCGGTCCTGGCCGCGGCCGGCCCGCAGCTTCCCGGCGGCGGGGACGAGGAGAGATCCGAGCGCGTGGTGGCGATCCGGGACGTCCGCATCCTGCCGGTGGCGACACCCCCGATCGAAAGCGGCGTCCTGCTTGTCCGAGGGAACCGCATCGCGGGGGTTGGCGCCGACGTCACGATTCCGCCGGACGCCGAGGTGGTCGAAGGCGCGGGGCTCACCGTCGCCCCGGGTTTCTTCGACACCTATACCGGCATCGGCCTGATCGAGGTTGCCGGAGTCCCCGCCTCGAACGACAGTCAGGAACCGGGGGGCGTGACGCCGCAGCTGCGCGCGGCGGACGCCTACTTCCTGGATTCCGAGCTGATTCCGCTGGTCCGCAACGCCGGGACGCTGATCCTCCTGTCGGTTCCGGGTGATCGAAACGTGGTGGCTGGCCAGAGCGCGTTGATGCGCACGGCCGGAACGACGCTCGGCGCGGCCGCGGTGAAGGAGGTGGCGGCCGTTCACGCCAATCTCGGCGAGCCTTCCAAGGGGGGCGGCTTCCGCACCCGCATGGGGGCGGTCGCGGCGTTGCGGCAGATTCTCCAGGAGGCGCGGGATCACGCCGCGCGGGAGGACGCGCCCCCGAACTACCGGCTCGATCCGCTGGTTCGCGTCCTGCGCGGCGAGCTCCCCCTGGTCGTTCGTGCCCACCGGCGCGACGACATCCTCCTGGCTCTGAGCCTTTCCGACGAGTTCGGGTTCCGGCTGGTTCTCGCGGGGGGAGCGGACGCGCCGCTCGTTGCGGCGGAATTGGCCGCCAGGGACGTGCCGGTGCTGGTCCAGCCCGATTTGCAGCCCGCCACCATGGAAACGGCCGGCGTGCGTTACGACAACGCCGCCCACCTGGCCCGCGCCGGCGTCCGGCTCGCCTTCCAGTCCAACGAGACGACGCTCTCGCGGCAGTTGATCCCCAACGCCGGTCTGACGGTGGCCTACGGCCTGCCGTACGAGGAGGCGTTGAAGGCGTTCACGCTCTACCCGGCGCAGATCTTCGGGGTAGCGGACACGCTGGGCAGTCTCGAGGTCGGGAAGGAGGCCACGTTCTTTCTCACCCGGGGCGATCCACTGCAGGTGCGCACGCCGGTGGTGTCCATCTACGTCCAGGGCCGCCGCTACGAGCCGCGCAGCTACCAGACGCGCCTTTGCGAGACGTTCATCGCACCGGTGCAGGAGTCCATCCCATGCCTACCCACAAGATAGACCGGCGCTCATTTATCGGAACGGGCCTTGGCGCCGCCGTCGGGGCCTCGATGCCGGGAGAGGGGGGGCAGGTCCTCCCGTCCGCCCCGGCGCGGATCGAGCCGTCCGACTACATCACTCTCGGCCGGACGGGCGCGCGGGTGTCGCGAGTTGCGGCGGGCCTGAGTCTCGGATCCGAGGCCCTGATCGCCTCGGCGGATGCCGGGATCAACTACTTCGACACCGCAGAGATCTACCTCGACGGCGAACACGCCAAGATGGTGGGCGCGGCGCTGACGGGAAGGCCGCGCAAGGACATCTTCGTTTCCGCCAAGTTTCAGCCGGGACTCCAGAACGAGCTGACGGCGACTGCCGAGGACGTCATCCGCCGCTTCCACACCTTCCTCGAGTGGCTCGGGACCGACTACATCGACTGCATGTTGATCCACAACGTGCAGCGCCCCGAAGCGCTCACGAATCCGGCGTGGCTGGAGGCGTACCGGCGCCTCCGGATCCAGGGCCGCGTCCGCTCTCTGGGCGCCTCCACGCACGATCCCAAGCTGCACGAAATCGTCGCGAAGACCATCGAAACGAACCTCTACGACCTGATTCTGGTTGCCTACAACCCGACGACGGAGGGCGACCTCTACGGGTCCCCCGGCTGGCCGAGGCTTCCCAAGCTGCTCGAGGAGGCGAAGGCCAGGAACATCGCCGTTTCCACGATGAAGATCATGATCGGGGCGGTGGCGGCCGACGCGGTCTCGGGACTCGGCCCCGACGCGATCGATCCGAACGACATCGTGGCCCGAGGCAAGTACCTCGGGGCCCGTGTCGCGGCCAGCCGCTGGGTCCTCGACAACCCGAACGTGGATGTCGTCCAGTACACGATGACCGGACCGGGGACGATCGCCGCCGCCGTCGAGTCGGGGACCACTCCCTACGTCGGCGGCGATCAGGAACTGGCCCGCGCCTACCATCGGTTCGCCTCCGGCGCCGGCTGTCCAATCCCGTGTTCCGCCCCCTGCCGAACGGCGTGCCCGGCGGACGTGGCGATTGACGATGTGCTGCGCTACGGCATGTACTACGACCACGACGGGCTGCACCGGCAGGCGCGTCTGGAATACGCCAGTCTGCCGGTGGAGAACCGGGCGAGCCTTTGCCTGACCTGCGAGAGCCAGGCGTGTCTGAGCGCCTGCCCGGAGGGAGTCCCGGTCAGCGCGCTGACCCGAAGGGCTCACGCGCAGCTCTCGCTGTGACCAAGGGCGCCGTGGCGCAGCCAGGCGCGGAAGGGATGATCCGCACGATCGCCGGCGTCTTCAACCGGAACTTCGTCCTGTTGAGCGCCTACGGGATGCTGGCGCTGGCGTTGTCCCTGATGCTGGTGACGAATCTTCCCCTCTACCTGGAGGAGGCGGGGTGGGACCCGAGAGCCATCGGGACGATTCTCGGGTCCTACTTTCTGACGAGCCTGATCGTTCGCCCCTTCGTCGGCCGCGAGGCGGACCGTCGCGGACGCAAGGTGATCATGGTGGCGGGGGGGATGATGATGCTTCTTCCTCTGCCCCTCTACCTGGTGGCGGACAGTTCGGCGATCGTTCTTGTCGCGCGCGTCCTGCAGGGGATCGGCTGGGCCATGGCGACGACGGCCGCCGCCGCCCTCGCCTCCGAAGTCGTTCCCCAGGATCGGGTCGGGATGGGGCTCGGGATCTTCGGCGTCGTGAACAGCCTGGGCTTCACGTTCGGCCCGGCGCTCGGGTCGTACCTGCTCAACGCCTTCGGCGGCGAGGGGCTGCTGCTCGGGGCGGCGGGACTGGCCGGCGGCGTCGTCGCCTGCAGTCTCCTCCTGTCACCCCCGACGCAGCGGGCGCCTGCCGCGATTCGCTGGACGGATGCCGCGCGGTTCGTCCGGCCGCTGGCCCGGCCCCTCCTGGCGACGCTCTTCATCTGTTTCGGCTACGGGGCGTGCCAGACCTTCCTGCCGCTGTACGCCCGCGCATCGGACGTCGCGAATCCAGGCGTCTTCTTCACGGTCTTCTCCATCCTGAGTTTCGCCAGCCGCCCCGTCATGGGCCGCGTTTCCGACGTTTGGGGGCGCGTCCGGACGGCGTGGCTGCTGATCCTGATCATCGCCGGCACGTTCGGCGTGCTCGCGTACTCCGCGTCCTTGCCGTTCCTGGTGACGGCCGGCGTGATGTACGGGGTGGGCCACGGAGCCATCTTCACGGTGCTCATGGCGCTGCTGGCCGACATGACCCGGCGCGAGGACCGGGGGTTGACCTACGGGCTCTTCGGATCCGCCATCGATCTCGGGATTACCAGCGGCACGTTCTCTCTGGGACTTGTGACCGGAGTGATCGGGTACTCCGGAGACTTCGCCCTGGCGGCTCTGCTCGCGCTGGTGGCGATTCCGTTGCTGTACCGGACCGGCGGATCCGGACGCTCCCAATCCGTGACCGCATGACCGGGCAGGGCAGGCTGGCGGGAATGGCCGCCGTGATCACCGGAGCCACGCGGGGAATCGGGCGGGCGCTCGCGGAAGTCGGGCGGCGAAAGGGGATGAAGCTGGCGCTGTCGGCGCGAAGCGCGGGCGCCTTGGAGGCGCTGGCGCGGGAGCTGGATCCGACGGGAGAGGAGGTCATCGGCGTGCCGGGAGACGTCGGCGATCCCGCCGACTGCCAGGAACTGATCCGGGGGGCGGAGCGGCGCTTTGGTCACATCGACGTTCTCGTGAACAACGCGGGGTTGGCCATCGGCGGAAAGATCGTGGACACCCGCCCTCAGGATGTGGACCTGATGGTGAGGACGAACTTCCTCGGCGCGTACTACTGCACCCGGTTCGCGTTGCCGGGCATGACCAAGCGGCGGAGCGGTCATATCGTCATGATGGACTCGGTGGCCGGAATCCGCATTTCCCCGGGTGGCGCGATCTACTCCGCCACCAAGTTCGCGATGCGGTCGCTTGCGGAGGCGCTTCGATCCGAGGTCCTCGAATACGGAATCAAGGTGACCGCGATCTATCCCGGAATGACGTTGACCACGTACTTCGACCCGGACAATCCGGACGCCCTGAAACCCCCCATTCCCATCGAGGAGATGCTGACCTCGGAAGATGTGGCGGAGGCGACGCTCGCCACGATTGGACTGCCGGCGCGGGTCTCGGTCAACACCGTCGTCCTGCGGCCGACCACCCAGCAGACCTGACGTCTCGGCCCCATGGAGCGCCGGCGTCCCATGGAGCGGCGGCGTCCCATGGAGCGGCGGCGTCCTCGCCGGCCTACGCCCCCATGGAGCGCCGGTGTCCTCACCGGCCTACGCTGCACCTCCGGCCCCTGAGGCAGTCTCCTGCCGACCGCGTCGGCCCCATGGAGCGCCG
>JAAXGQ010000072.1:0-21505 GCA_012271265.1 Vicinamibacteraceae bacterium | reverse complement strand
CGCCGCCGCTCCATGAGGCCGGGTGGCGGTGAGTAGTCGGTGAAGAAAAAGGCCGGGGCGGCAGACAGCCGCCCCGGCCCTGCTGCGCCGGTCAGGACTGCGCAATGAGCGCGTCCAACCGGCTGTCAGCGACTAGTTCTTCTCGTTCGCCGGTTCGATGGTTTCCCTTCCGCTGATGCTCCAAGGTCCGAGATGCCGCTCGCCGTTGTACTCCGCCTGCACACACAGAGAGACGATGTTCGGCAGAATGCTCATCACGGGTTCCCCGCCGGAGACCCCCGTCTGCACCTCGGTTGCTGGCCGGCTGGCGTCGAACTCCACGGTAAATCCAGTACTGGTGAGGGCAGTCGTCGGCGAAGTGTCGATTTCGTAGTCACCAGTCTCGAAGTCGCTGTCCCCGCAGGTGGCGGCCGTGGGGACAGTGACGGTGTCGTTATGCAAATTGTCATTGTCGTCCTTGTCCGCGTTCCTGGACGGATGCGAAATCACCCTGAAGTTGTAGCCCGCAGGAGTTCGGGGCACTCCGGAAGCGCCCCGGGTAGCCACATGCCAGACGATCGTCTCTGAGTTGGTGTCGCGATCGTCGGACGAAAGGGCGCTGTCCTTCGTTGGCGTGGGGGGCCGGTCGGGCGCCGTATAGTGGTTGTCGCTCGCCGCCACCCACTCCGTTGCACCCGTCTGGTTGCCGTAGCGGAGACACAGCAGGTATCCCGTGTAAGGCTGGAGACCATTTCGAAGCGAGGTGGTCAGACCGTCGAGATCCACGTCGGAGTCGTCAGACTCATGGAGAGTCCCTGCGGAACAGGCGGCCTGGAGGGAAGCCCCGGTCGGGGGGGTGCTTACTCCGCCGCCTTCAGCCACGATGTTGATGTCATACCTGAAGTCCGCCGGCACGTCGATTCCGGTCCACTGAAGCGCTCTCGTCGTGCTCCCGCTGCCGGCGTCGGGTACTACGTCGCCCGGGCTCGGCTGGTTGGCGGGCGCACGCGTCGCGAATGCCCACGAAAGGTCGGCTCCGTCGCCTCCCGTGGTCTTGGTGCGGACACACAGCAGCGCCGTGTCGGCGGAAGAACTGGAAACGCTGAACTGGGTGCCGCTGTCCTTCGCTGCGAACTCGACATTGGCACAGGGGGCAGCCGCGCCAAAGTCCAGATTAGCCGTGAGGACGTGCCACTCGTATGTCGCGCCCGCCGTCGGGTCCCAACTCCACGTGATCTCGCTGTCGTCAGCCGTCCACGTAACGTTCAGAGCGCCGGCGCCGCCGGGAACGACGCCCGGAACCCCTGGGGCGGTCCCTTCCGTGCGGGTCTCGGCGATGTCGCTCCAGCCGCTGGTCGCGTACCGGACCGTGTCGGACGGAACGGCCCGGACCCGGAAGTCATAGTCGGTGCCTGAGGCGAGGTCGCCCGCCACACATTCCGTGTCGTCCACCTCGTTGCCGCCGCCGTCACAACTGGCCTCCTCCCAGTCCTCGCCGACCACGCGCTGCTCGACCTCGTAGGACTCCGCGTTGTCCACGTCGTCCCATGCGAGCGTGATGGACTCGTCGGTCTCGTCCGTCGCCTCCAGACCCTCCGGCGCGTCAAGCGGAACCGCCGGCTGCGGTTCGACCGTGGATTGCCGGTTCGAGGCAGACCAGTCACCGCGCACGGTGTCGGCGCCCGTGCCTGTCCCGGTGTAGGAGCGGACCCGCAGGTAGCCCTCGGATTCGGGCTCGAGGTTCGACACACGGCGGCTGGTGGCGTTCATGCCCGGGTGGCTCTGGAGGGCGACGAAGTCCATGCCGTCCGTGCTGAACTCGCTCTCGTAGCCATCCGCGCCGGCCACCGCATCCCACTCCCACTCGATGAAGTCGGAACCGCGTTCCCTGACCCGAAGGTTCGCAGGCGCGGGCGGCAGCTCGGGCGCCGCCGCCATCGTCATCCCCGTCACGTGGGTGGACCAGTCGCTCGTGATCCGGTCCTCGCCGGTTCCGCCGGCGGAGCGCACCCGCAGGTACCCGCTCGTCCCGGGCGCCAGACCATCGCGGCGGTAGGTGGTCTGCTCGGTCGTCCGGGCGATCACGTCGTCATCGTCGCTGAAGGCTTCGTCCGCGCTGTACTGCACGTCGTAACCGCTCACCTCCGCCACGGCAGTCCAGGTCCATTCGATGAAGTCCTCTCCGCTGGCGTTGATCCTGAGCCCGGTCGGCACGGCCGGCGGCTCGGGGTCCGGCTCGGGGTCCGGCTGCGGCGGCGGCGGCGGTGCCGGCGTGGTCGGCGGAGCGGAGTCCTCATCCCCGCAGGCCGCAACCAGGAGGCCGGCTCCCAGGAACAGGATGAACAGAAGAGCCCATCCTCGGGTGGATGCGATCTTGCCAGTGAGTGACCTCATGTCACCTAACCTCCCGGTCGGTATCTGCGACGAGACTTGCGCGCGCCAGTCAGGACGCACGGATAGCCGAACAGTAACATACTTCCCTCAAGATCGGCTACCGCCAAGCCGGGATCGCCCCGCCCTTCATGTTCTGCTTGAGGGATGGGAACAGCCCGGCCTCCCGGCGGCGCTTCCCTCAGAACACCCAGCGCCAGCCGGAGAGAAGGGCGAGGTCCGGCCCCAGACCGTCCCGGTGGCCCGGCCGCCGGCTCCAGACAACGCCCAGCCGCAGTTCGCCGAGTGGCAGCGTCCGGCTCCACCGGGCTGCGAAGTCCAGTTGCCGTTCGTCGGGCGCCAGCCCGGTCCGGAGCGGCCGCAGCAGGACCTCGCCGCGCTTTGTGCGGGCAGTCGGCGCCGCGAGGGAGGCCCAGCCGGACTCCACCCGGAGCGGCTGCGAGAGTGACAGGCTCAGGGAACCCGCCCTCCCGAACCCCCGGGTGGCGTGCACCGCGAAGGCGCTGGTGGCGAGCGAGGAGATTTCCCGGATCATGCCCCCGTGCGCCGCCGGAACCGCCATCCCGAACTCGCCGTTCGCGCCGAGCCGCCAGCCGCCCGCAGCCAGACCACCCGCGAACCCGGCGTACGCCGTGTCGGCCGAAAGAGCTCCGAAGGCGCCCCGGCCGATGCTTCCCAGCATGGTTTCCGGCTCCGAGATCCAGCCGGCCTGGAAACTCACCGGAAAATCGCCGGGGCGCCAGGAGAGCGCCGCGCCCGCCGCCCGCATGCCGGGCCGGAGCGCGCCGGTGGCGAAAGCGGCCGCCGAGACTCCGGCCTGCCGGGTGCTGGTCAGCACGACGGCCCCTTCGGCGAGGGCCAGGTGGCCGCGGCCGGCGGCCGGGAGGGGGCGCACGAACGACCCCGGGATGCCGGGGCCCGATGCCGAGTCCGCTGCGGCGGCCGGGCCGAGGAAGGTTCTGAGGCGCGCCGAAAGCGACGGCCCGTCGTTGGTCGCCGCGAAGCGGTCCAGCTCATGCCAGAAGGGCGCCCCGAAGGCGTCGAGAGCCATGATCTCGCGGTCGCCGAGCGCGTCGAAGAGCCCGTCTCCGAAGGCCGCCCCAAGATGCAGCCCGGTGGAGTCCAGCGTGGCGTTCGCGGTCGTCAGGGCGCCGGTCGCAAGCGGCACCTCCAGCACGCCCACGGGTGAGGTCGCGGCGCCGAGATCCATGCGGCCGTTGCCGTAGGTCGCCCGGTCGGCGTAGATGCCCGTCCGGTCGGCGGTCAGGAACAGCCGGCTCACCAGCTCCTCGTTCGAGAGCTGGCCTCGGAAGAGCTGCTTCATCACCGCGAGTCCCCCGGAGACCATCGGGGCGGCGAACGAGGTGCCGCGACCCACCGCATAGCCCCGGATGCCGATCTCGTCTTCGCGCGGTCCGAACCAGGCGAGCCTTACGTCCTCCCCGGGCGCGGCGATGCAGAACGGGGCGGCGATGCCGCAGCGATTGGAAAAGTCGGTGATCGCACTTCCATCGGGGCCGAGCGCCACCACGGCGACCGAGTGGCCCTGCAGCTCCTCGATGCGCGCCACGAGACCCGGCAGAACGCCGACGGAGACGGCGTTCACCTGGCCGTTCACGCAGTTCGGGACTCCCGCCCGGCACACGTCGTTGTTCGCGTTGCCCGCCGCCCAGACCAGGATGGTCTTGTCGGCCGTCCCGGTCTGGGCCAGGGTCGCGATCGTCTCGCTGAAGCTCGCGCGGAGATCCACCTCGCTGTAGCCGTCGATGAGGCCGTCGTAGCCGAAGCTCAGGTTCAGGATGTCCAGGTCCCGGCCCTCGTCGCGCCACGCGAACACCTGGCTGAAGAGGCTGCTGAACCCGGCGTCGGCGCGGGCGAGCGCTTCGAGCGGGATCGGGTCGTAGACCTGGTCGGCCTCGCCGAGTGGGATCGCCCACACGGCGAGGTCCGCGCCCCACGCGACCCCGAAGGAGGCGTTCGGATCGGTGGTTCGCGCGCCCGCGGCGATGCTCGCCACGGCCGTGCCGTGGGACCAGGATTCCCCGGTCTCCTCGCCGGCGCCGAAGAGGAAGCCGCGATGAAGCGTCTTGTTCGCGAAGCTCGGATGGTCGGGGTCGATCCCGCTGTCGATCACCCCGATCGTGACGCCGGCGCCGGGCGCGGCGTCGGGGCCGCGCAGCAGGTCTACGTGGGCGTAGGCGCGGTGCGCGCCGATGGCGCCGAGGCCCCACTGGATCTCGAAGCCCGCGTCCTGGCGGTAGTCCCCGGCCAGTTCCTCGGCGGCGCTCGCGAACGCGGGCGCGGACAGGCAGTCGCCGTTGTGGGTGGAGATGCATTGCGGAGGCGGCGGGGGGAGGGCCGGGAGAGGGGCGCCTCGTCCCGATCCCAGGGCGCATCCGCCGAGCGCGAGCAGGCCCAGGAGCGCCGAAAGCACCGTGGACCTGGTGTTGCGGCCCGCCTGTCGGCCTGGCCTGGCGGCCGGCTGGCGCCAAGTGCGGCGACTCAGGTGTGGCTGGACCACGCCGCCACGATCTCCCGCGGGGTCACGCCCCGAAACCCGTCGGGGGCGCAAGCGCTGACTCCTCGCAGTCGTCTTCGCGCCGAAGACCCGCCGCCCGCATCCGCCGATCCTACCCCTGTCCGGGCAGCGCCGAGCGCGCTGCGGGCCGTCCTGCCCCACTGATGGTGTCGCCGGGACGGGAGGCCGGGGCCCGCCGAAGAACGGACCGCCAGATGCTGCGCTTCGGCGAAGAAATCCTGCTGCCGCCTCGATCCGGACCGCGGTCATGTCCGGTCCTCGATCGAAGGGCGGAACCTGGGCGCGACTCTCGCCGGCGCGGTGCTCCTCGATCTGGCGCTCGAGAGCCGCATCGAGATCCCCGCCGGGCATGACACCACCTGGTGGATCGAGCGGGTCAGCGCCGGAGCTGCCGAGATCCAGGAGAAGGTCTTCACCCGGCTGATCGGCCACCGCATGCTGGAGCGGGAGGAGACCGGGCTCGTTTTCCTGACGAGCCGGGTCCGCCGCTCCCGCCGCTACACGACCGCCGACGGGCAGCACCGCGAAGGGCGCTGGACCCGCCGCACCGGGGCATGAAGCTGACCTGGCTCGCGCAGGTTCCTTCCGACCCGCACCAGCACGTCTTCCACCGCGGCGGGCGGGGCCGTCACGATTCGCGAACGGTTCGGCATCATCCCAAGACAGCGGCGCTGTCGGCACGAGACTGGTTCAGGGACCGACGGTCCGGCGCAGGCCGGCGAGGACGCCGGCGCTCCATGGGGCCGACGACCCATAGGTCGTTCCCGGTTAGCCGGCCCGAGCGCGGGACCCCGCGCGCCGCACCCGGCTACGATGGAGGCATGAGGCACGCACCAGACTGGCCGCGGCGGACGGGATTCCTGGTCGGGGTGCTGGCGCTGGCGGGGCTCGGCGCCGGCTGCGCGGAGGACCCGGTTCCCACCGCGCCCACGCTCCCTCCGGTCCCCGAGCCGCCGCCGATGGAGGAGCGCGCGCCTCCGCCGACCTTCGCGGACCAGGTCGTGGACCGCGAGAGCCTGCGGCTCTTCGTGGAATCGGCGGTGAACGAAGTCTCGCTCCAGGTCGCCAACGCCGACGAGGTCTACGCATTCCTTGACCGCAACTTCCGCCCCGAGGGGCCCTGGCGGCACGAGGAGATCTACTTCTTCGCGCTCCGCACCGACGGCTTCATGTTCTTCCACGCGGTGAACCCCGACCTCGAGGAGACGCCGCAGATCGATCTCCAAGACTCCGACGGCGTGCGAATCACCGAGGAGATCCTCGAAGTGGCGGGAGGCGGCGGAGGCTTCGTCGAATACCGCTGGGAGAACCCGGCGCTCGAGGGCGACGAGGACGGGGGGTCCCCCAAGGTGAGCTACGCCCTTCCGCTGACGATCGGAGACCTGGAGCTCGTGCTCGGGGCCGGGATCTATCCGCCGGTCACGGCGGCGGATGTCCGCAATCGCGGCACGCTTCAGGCCTTCGTGGAGCGCGCCGCCGGGACGCTCGCGGACGCCGCCTCGGATCTCGAGGCGGCCTACGCCTTCCTCGATGCGACCTTCCGCCCGGATGGCGAGTGGCGCTTCGGCGAGATCTACGTGTTCGTCATCGACGCCGACGGTGTCAACTTCTTCCAGGCGCCCGACCCGACGATTGAGGGCGTGGACCGCTCGCAGGCCGAGGATCTGAACGGGGTCAGGATCATTCAGGAGCTCCTCGCCGCCGCCGAGGCCGGCGGGGGCTTCGTCGAGTACTTCTGGGACAACCCGGCGATCGAGGGTGACGAGGAAACCGGTTCGCCGAAGCTCGCCTACGCCGTGCCGGTGAGCGTGGGCTCCATCTCCATGGTCATCGGCTCCGGCATCTATCTCGATTCTCCCGAGCCCTGAGCCGCCGGCAGCAGCGCTCCCCCCGAGGAGCGAGGAGCGGCGGATCATCCCGGAGCCTGACCTGCGGCATCGGCGGGCCTCGCGGCGGCCCCGCATTCCGGACCGCGCGTCGGAAGGCTGATGAAGGCGCTCCAACAGCCGGAGTCTCACACTTGCGGAACCGACCGGCGTGGACTCTAGTCATGTAAAACAAACGACAGACGTATGATTTACATGGTATGTTCATTCCGCGACGCGTCACGAGCGGGATCGAGAGCGGCCTCCGCCTCGAGGCGGCGGTCTCGATCCTCGGGCCCCGGCAAGCGGGCAAGACGACGCTCGCTCTCCGGATCGCGGCCTCCCGACCGCACGTCTATCTCGACCTGGAGCGGGGCGAGGACCGCGCCGCGCTCCGCTATCCGAGGCAGTTCATGGAGGCAAACGAAGACCGGCTGGTGGTCCTCGACGAGGTGCATCGAACCCCGGATCTCTTCGCCGAGCTGCGCGGGATCATCGACGAGGGTCGCCGGCGAGGCCGCGGCGCCGGTCGGTTTCTGATCCTGGGTTCCGCCTCCGAGGCCCTCCTTCGGCAGTCGGAGAGCCTGGCCGGACGGATCCTCCCGGTGCGGCTCGGGCCCCTCCACCTGCTCGAGGTCACCGACCACGCGTCCCTGCCCACGCTCTGGCTTCGCGGCGGGTTGCCTCGCAGTCTGCTCGCCGACAGCGACCGCGACAGTCTCCGGCTGCGGCGCGCGCTGATCGAGACCTATCTTGCGCGCGACATCCCCTACTTCGCTCCCCGGTTTGCGGTCGAGACCATGGAACGCCTGTGGGCGATGCTCGCCGCGAGCCACGGAACCCTGCTGAACCGGGCCCGGCTCGCGGCCGGACTCGAAGTCAGCGCCCCTGCGCTGGGGCGCTACCTCGACCTGCTCGTGGACCTCCTGCTCGTCCGCAGGCTCCCCCCGTTTCGCGCAAACGTCGCGAAGCGCCTCGTGAAGGCTCCCCGGATCTACCTGCGGGACAGCGGGCTGCTTCACGCGCTGCTCGGCATCGCCGACGCGAACCAGCTCCTCCGGAGCCCGTTCCTGGGGCCGAGCTGGGAAGGGTTCGCCATCGAGACGATGCTCGCGGCAGCGCCCTGGAACACCCAGGCAAGCTTCTATCGGACGGCGCAGGGCGCCGAAGTGGACCTCGTCCTCGACCTCCCCGGGCGGCCCCGTCCCTGGGCGGTCGATATCAAGTACGGAAGCCCCCCCCGGCTGGCCCGCGGATTCCGGATCGCCTGCCGGGACATCGACCCGGAACGCATCTTCGTCGTCCACTCGGGTGAGCGCCGCTTCCCGATCCGCGCGGGAGTCGTCGCGATCAGCCTTCCGGAGCTGGCCGCCCTCCTCGCCGACTTCGACCCCGCGACGCCGTAGCCCTCTTTCCCGCAGTTCCCCGGAACATGTCTTGCGACGGACATGAGTCCGTAGATCGAGTGCAAACAGTCACCGCGGAAGGAGGCCCATGAAGCTCGCATTTCTGCGCTGCGCCATCCTCGCTCTGGGTGGGGCCGCATCCATCACGGCGTGCGCTGGCGACGCAGTGACGCCCGCTGCGCCGACGGGAAGAGCGGCGTCACCGGGTTTCACGGCGCCCGGCCCCGACATCAGCTCGTTCCTCTCCGGGGCGCTGGCCAGGGAGGTCACCACCGAACCCTGCACCCTGTCCGGCGGCGCCGCGACCACCTGCTACCGGATCACGGTCGTCGGTCTGCCAGTCGATCACCCCGTCGGACCGTTCTGCCCGCCGACCACTTCCTCGACGGCAGTGGAGGGGGGCATCTGGTTCGACGGCGACGGCCTCTACGATCTGGACGGAGAGTTCATCGAGGGGCTCGCGTTGCTCTACGGCGACGACAACTGGCTGCTCTACGACGAGGATGGGAATGTCAACGTCACCGCTGCCCGAGAGGCGTTCGAAGGCGCGGCAAGGCCCGATGTCGCCCCGGAATATCAGAACCACTGCGTCGAGGGCCGACTCGCCTGGCTCCCCGGCGGCCAGCCGGTCGCCACGACGGTTCTGATCCCGACCAGCCCGGTGGCCGCAGCTGCGCCGACGAGCAATGCGCGGTTCCTCGGCGTCACGCTCAACGGGGTACGGATCGACGGCAGTGCGCCGGTGCGGGACATCCTGAGGGCCTACACCATCGCCGCTTTCGACGACTGCGGCGGGCACTTCAACCCCGTCGAGGGTTATCACCTGCATGCGTCGATGGGCTGCTCCGGCATCGAGGTCGATGGTCACGGCCGGCACTTCGCCTATGCGCTCGACGGCTACGCGGTTTTCACCGCGCACGGGGCCGCGAGCGGTCTCGACCAGTGCGGCGGGCACGACAGCGACGGGCTCGGCTACCACTATCACGCGGCCCCGGCAGCCGAGAATCTGGTGGTGCGCTGCCTCACCGGAGAAATCGCTAAGCAGTAGCCCAAGGAAGCGTCACTGAATCCGCCCGGCTGGGTCGAAGGTCCGCTTCGAGAGCGGGCGCCGGGCGGGCGCTCGGCTCCTGGACGCGGCGCTTCGGAACATTTCGCCGTCACCAACCGCGATGCCGTTTCGTATCCTGCCCTGCGTGCGCACGACGATCCGGCGTCGAGGACGCTCGGCACCGGGAAGCGAAACGCGAAGCGCCCGAGCCGGGACGACCCTCACGAGTCTGATCGCGGACCCGCTGCGCGAATGGCTCGCGCGCCGCGCGGACCGCCGCGGCCGACGCCAGCGCGCGCGGCTCCCGACCGACGGAGGGCGGGGCCTCCAGCCGGGGGTGGACCTCGACGACTCCGGCGCGTTGCTCGACCGGATGGACGGCGTGCCGTGATCCTGCCCGATGTCAACGTGCTCGTCTACGCTCGCCGAGGCTGGCGCGAAAGGCAATCTGGTCCCGGACGCGCTCCTCACGGCCCTCGCGATCGAGCACGGGTGCGAGTGGATCACCACCGACGGCGACTTCGCCCGCTTCCGGGGACTCCGGTGGCGCCACCCGCTGAGACCGTGAGCCGCGGGCGGAAGCATCGAGCCGAAGGCAGGTCCGCCGCGCCTGCCACAGAATCCCCGCCGGATCCCGCATCCGCCGAGGGAGCGCCCTTACCCGCCCCGAAACGACCTTGTCCCCCAGACCTTCGCTCACCGCCGCCGTCGAGAACTACCTGACCGATCTGGCGCGCCTGCGCGCCTCCGGGGGAGCGACCGGCGAGCGGTCGAGCTACGTCGCGCTGGTGAACCTGCTGAACGCGGTGGGCGCGAGGCTGAAGCCCCGCGTCTTCGGCGTCTCCGAGCTCGCCGACCAGGGGGCGGGACACCCCGACGTCGGCCTCTACTCCGCGCGCCAGGTCCAGCGGGGCCGGCCGCGGCCGGGGCAGATCCCCGAGCGCGGGGTCGTCGAGGTGAAGGCGGAGGACGACGACACCGGCGCCACCGCCGCTGGGGAGCAGGTCCGGCGCTACCTGGGGCGTTACCGGCTGGCGCTGGTGACGAACCTGCGCGAGTTCCAGCTGGTCGGCCTCGATCCGGCAGGCGGCGGCCGGACGCTCGAGACGTTCCGGCTGGCGGCGAGCCCGGAGGAGTTCCGCCGCAAGCTGCGCAAGCCGCGCGCCTTCGCCCGCGAGGTGGGGCCGCGCCTCGGCGAGTACCTGGCCCGCGCGCTCTCGCACCGCGCTGCACTCGTCGAGCCGAAGGACCTCGCCTGGCTCCTCGCCTCCTACGCCCGGGACGGGCTCGCCCGGGTGGAGCTCGCCGGCGCGGCGCCCGGGTTCGACGCCCTGCGCTCCGCCCTCGAGGACGCGCTCGGCATCCGCTTCGAGGGGGACGGGGGCCGCCGGTTCTTCCGCTCCACGCTGGTCCAGACGCTGTTCTACGGCGTCTTCTCCGCCTGGGTGCTGTGGGCGCGTTCGGAGTTGGCGAAGGACGGCGGCTTCGACTGGCGCACCGCCGTCTGGCATCTCCGCACGCCGGTCCTCCGTTCGCTGTTCCAGCAGCTTTCCGACCCCGGGCGCCTCCAGCCGCTCGGGCTGGTCGAGGTGCTCGACTGGACCGCCGCCGCCCTCGACCGGGTGGACCGGCCGGCGTTCTTTGCCCGTTTCCGCGAGGGCGAGGCGGTTCCCTACTTCTACGAGCCGTTCCTCGCCGCCTTCGATCCGGCGCTCCGCAAGCAGCTCGGCGTCTGGTACACCCCGAACGAGATCGTCCGCTACATGGTCGCCCGGGTGGACCGGGCGCTGAAGGACGACCTCGGCATCGCCGACGGGCTCGCCGCCGAAAACGTCTACGTGCTCGATCCCTGCTGCGGGACCGGGGCCTATCTCGCCGAAGTGCTGCGCCGGATCGCCTCGAACCTGGAGGGGAAGGGCCTCGGCGCACTCGTCGGCGCCCGGGTGCGCGAGGCGGCGACCGAGCGGGTGTTCGGGTTCGAGATCATGCCGGCGCCGTTTGTGGTGGCGCACCTCCAGGTCGGGGTCACCATGGCGGATCTCGACGCTCCGCTCGCGGACGATGACGGCGAAAGGCCGCAGGTGTTCCTGACGAACGCCCTCACCGGTTGGGAGGGCAGGGAGCGGCAGCCGCTGCTCTTCCCGGAACTCCAGGAGGAACGCGACCGCGCCGAGTGGGTGAAGCAGGAGACGCCGATCCTGGTCATCCTCGGGAACCCGCCCTACAACGGCTTCGCCGGAGTGGCGGTCGACGAAGAGCGCGAGCTTTCGACCGCCTACCGAGCGACAAAGCGGGTGCGGCGCCCCGAGGGGCACGGTCTCAACGATCTCTACGTGCGGTTCTTCCGGATGGCGGAGCGGCGGATCGTGGAGAAGACGGGCCGCGGCGTCGTCTGCTTCATCTCGAACTATTCGTGGCTGGACGGGTTGTCCTTCACCGGGATGCGGGAGCGCTACCTGGAAGTGTTCGACACCATCCGGATCGACAACCTCCACGGCGATCGCATCATTTCCGAGTACGCGCCGGACGGCCAGACGAGCGAGACAGTCTTCGCGCTCCCGGGCCAGTCCCCCGGGATCAAGATCGGGACCAGCATCGCTCTCCTGACCTGCTCGGGCGACGGCGCGAGCGGCGCTTCGGGCGAAGTGCGGTATCGCGATTTCGATGACGCGAGAGCCGATGCGAGGCGACGCTCCCTGCTCGAGAGCCTCGATGCCCCACAGCCCGACGCCGCCTATCGGTCCATCCGCCCCAACCTCGGGCTGGGACTCCCGTTCAAGCCCGCGACGGTGAACCCGGACTGGTTCGAGTGGCCCGCGCTACCCGACCTGTTCCCGGTCTCGTTCTCGGGCATTACGACCAAACGCGACGCTTTCCTGATCGACATCGATCTGGATCGCCTGCGGAAAAGGATCGCCGACTACTTTGACCCATCTCTGAGCGACGACGACATCGCACGTCGGTACCCGGCCGCGATGAAGAGCTCGTCCGGATTCACGGTGCGTGACGCCCGCGTAGTGAGGGCGTCTCTACTCGCCCGCGGCGGACCCGTTAGTTCGCAGTTCGTTCGATTCGTGTACCGACCGTTCGATGAGCGCTGGCTCTATTGGGAACCGGGCCACGGGCTTCTCGGCCGTCCTGTGCCGGCGTATCGTCCCCACGTCTTCGACGGAAATACTTGGCTTTCCGCCGCCCAACACCTGAGAAAGGGAGAAGAGGAGCCACAGGCAGCGTTCACGCGTCATCTCGCTTCTCTGCACCTCATCGAGCGCGGCGCGAACTGGTTTCCCGCGTGGCTGCTGCGACAGCACGTCGGTGCGTCCGGCGCCAGCCACCGGCGCCCGAATCTGTCGCCCACCGCCCAGCAGGTCCTGAATTGCCTCGGCGTAGGAGTCGAGGACCTGCTCTACCACATACTGGCAGTCCTTCACGACCCGGCGTATCGAAGAGCCAACGCCGGTGCGCTCCGCCTCGGCTGGCCGCGCATTCCGGTCCCCGGCTGGCCGGACGGCGACACCCCCGACGCCGCTGAAGAACTCGCCGCCTCCGCCGCGCGGGGCCGCGAGCTCGCGGCCCTGCTCGACTCCGACAGCCCCGTCCCCGGCGTTACCGTCGGCCCGCCCCGGCCCGAGCTCGCCACTCTCGCGGTCCCCGCCACCGCCGGCGGCGGCAACATGGCCGGGGCCGACTTCGCGGTGACCGCCGGCTGGGGCCACTTCGGATCGCGCGGCGCCGTGATGCCGGGAACCGGCCGTTCCGCCCGGCGCGACTTCACGGAGCCGGAGCGCGCCGCCCTCGAAGGCGCCCTCCCCGCTCTCGGCGACTTGACCTGCGACATCTGGCTGAACGACCGCGCCTGCTGGCGGAACGTCCCCGACGCGGTCTGGAACTACCGCCTCGGCGGCTACCAGGTGCTCAAGAAGTGGCTCTCCTACCGGGAACGCCCGGTCCTGAAGCGCCCCCTGAAACCCCACGAAGTCCAGCACTTCACCGAGACCACCCGCCGCATCGCCGCCATCCTCCTGCTCACGAAGTAGCGACCGCACTCGCCCGCGAGCTGCGAGATCGCGGGCGGGCGTTACCGGATTTGCGGAATCCGGGCGCGGGCGGCCTCGAACCGGTCGAAGTGCCGGTACAGGGCGCGGACGTCGCGAGGTTCGAATTCTGGAGTCTTCGTGCCGTGAGCACCCTTTGGGAGAGGGAACGCTTCGGGACGAATCGCCTCACAGTAGATGAAGAGACGATGAGTCCGCAGATCGGACGACCACTCGGGCAGGAGGTCGTTCATGGACTTGCGCAGGAGTCACCAGGGGATCCGCCCGGCCATTCGAGAGAGTGCCGGTGGCGCAGCCTGTCAGGCCGCGAGCGACTGCGGGTGAGTGTGGCCCAGGGGCTCCGGGAATGCCGGGGTAAAGCTCTGGGCGGAGCTCACCTTCGGTGATTCCGAAACTTCTCTGATTTCCACTGCGGGCTCGATCTCTCCGGTCTCCCGCCTGAGGTCCACGTCCGGGGCGCTCCCGGCGCGCACTGCCTGGCGCGCCGCTTCCCACTCGGCCAGGCTGATTCGGTTCGACGCAGCGACGAACGCCTGCGCCGCCTCCCGGAATCGCTCGAACTCTCCCTCCATCTCGGCGAGATCACAGAGCACTTCCCCGAGCGCCCGCCGAAACGCCTCGTAGGCGCTGCCCACGTCGGACCCTCCGGCGACGAGCGCTCCCGGGTTGACCCCGTACATGGAGATCGGGTCATCCTCCGCGACGCAGGTCCCGCGTCCCTGGATCCGAACCTCGGCGCCGAACGCGGGACCGGACACCCGCACGGTGAGGTCGAAGTAGAGGGGGAGGTTGGGCATCCGAGCGCCTCGCGACAACCCCTCATTGTAGGCCGCGGACGGCCTGCCGAAGAGAGGCTGGACCCGCGCGGGAATCGTCTGGAAGCCCCGCGGGATCGTCTGGAAGCCCTGCGGGCGCGCCGCGCGGCTCCGGCGAATACGATCCGTGTCGAAGCCCTGCCGGAAGCCAGGGACGCGATAGCCAATGGAGAAGGGGAGGTGGTGAGCGCCGAAGCGACCCGGCTCCACGGGATGGGCCTCTCCGGCGATTGCGGGCGCCCCTTCCTTGTCCTCGCGCTCGAAGGCGGCGGCTACCGGGGGGTGTTCACCGCCGGCGTCCTCGCCGCGATCGAGGAGACGTGGGGAGCGGACTGGACCTCCCGGATCGGCCTCGTCGCCGGGACGAGCACCGGCTCGATCCTGGCCGCCGGACTCGCCGCCGGGGTTCCGGCGGCGGAGCTCGCCCGGCGCTACGAGGAGTACGGCGAGGCGATCTTTCCGCCTCGCAAGTGGCCGCGGCTCGGCCTCCTCCGGAGCCGCAGCGACCGCCGGATCCTCGAGGACCGGCTGCGTCGGACGCTCCCGGACATCGGGTTCGACGAGACCCGGATCCCCCTGCTCGTCCCGGTGTCCGAAATCGGCCGCGGGCGCCCGCTCCGGTTCCGCTCGTGGGACCGCGGGAGCGGCGAGCGGACCGGACTCGTGGACGTGATCCTCGCCGCCTGCGCCGCCCCCTCCTGGTTCGATCCGGTCTTCGTCGCCGGTGCGGGCCTGCTCGCCGACGGCGGGCTCTGGGCCCACCACCCGGCGCTGATCGCCTGGACCGAGGCGAGGAAGCGGAACGCCGGGCCGGCGTACCAGATCCGGATCCTCTCGATCGGAGCCGGCCGGAGCGCGCAGTACTACGACGAACCTCCCCGAAGCCCGGTGGAGCGCCTCTGGCTGCGGGCCATGGGCTGGGGCTTCGGGGGCCGCTGGCGGGCCGCGCGGCTCGTCGAGCTCCAGACGAGCCTTCAGTCTCGCGCCACCCTCGAGGCGCTCCACGAGGTCCTCGACGACGACCCCGCCGATCCGCAGCGGCTGCTGCACCTGTCGTTCGAATCGCCCCGCCTGCTGCGCTTCGACGACTCGACGACGACTTCCGCCCTGAAGCGCCATGCCGCCGAGGTGTTCGCCGACCGCCGCCTCGATCTCGCCCGGTTCCTCGGACCCCCGCCCGGGAACGGCGTCCACCCGGAAGGCTGACCCCGGCTCCGCCGGCGCTCCGGAGAGCCCTTCGGGACGCGTCCCGGGCGAAGGCTCAGCGCCAGAGGCAAGAAAACGAAACGGGTTGTTCCGATGAAATGAACATCGGAGCGGACCCCGACGCGACGCGCTGGACGGTTCGACGGAGGGGCGTCCACTCGGATCCCGCGCCCCGACGGAGCTCGAAGGTGGGCGGCGGAGGTTCCGGCCCGCCGCCGGACCCCGGATCCAACCGGTTATCGGCGCCGTCGGGATACCGCTCGTTCTGACTTGACGCCCGTGGCGCGTGCGGCGGCAGCCCGAGGCTTCACCGCCGGTGGAATTGCCCGTTGAGGTCGAGGCGGTCGAGAGTCATGACCTTCGCCCGGGCCGCGAGGAAGTCCCCGGCCAAGTCCTCCCGCCGCGTCGTCAGCGGCGTGGAACCCGGCAACGCGCGTCTGGTGTACCCAGCAACGCTGGTGAGCCGTCCCGACGATGGCGCGCCCGGGACACCCTCTCCATCGTTACTCCGCTTCGATGCGGCCCCCGAGACGCTGTATCCGGTGCGCTTCGCGCACAGCGCGCCGGTATCGGGGTTCGTCGGGAGAGAGAGCCCATGCCTCTTCGAACGACGCGTGCGCGAGGGCGGGGACTCCGGAGAGGAGGGCGCTCAGCCCCAGGTTGTACAGCGCAGAGGCCAACCGTCCATCGGACTGGGTCGCGCGGAGGCCGCGGCAGGCCCCGACGACAGCGAACGCATGGAGGAGTGCGCGCCCGGGATCCCTCTCTCCGTCCAGGGGCTGGCCAGCATGAACGCCGATTGGACCGCAGTCCACCGATTCAGGTCCTCCAAGTCGTAGGGACTCCTCCCACCCGAAGAAGAAGCGCTCGATTTCCCTCTCGGCCTCGGCGAAGACCACCGATTCGCCGGACCGCGCCCGGCCTGGCAAATTGCCGTCGCCGGGAGCTGCGCCGCCCATGCGATCGAGCTGAAGATCGAGTCGCCCCGCGTCCTGACCCGTCGAGGTGTCCGTGACTTGAACCACTGCGTCGAGTCGATAGCTCGCGCCGGGAGCCGTCGTCCGTGGTGGGATCGGGCGACCCGGGTAGATGTCGCCCTGGTCCCCTTCCGTCCAGGCGGTGCGCTCGCCGGGGGATTCTGGACGCACGGGCGGGCCGCCCCCTTCACCACACGCCGCCTCAAGGACCGCGATCCGGAGGTCAGGGGCGCGTGAGCCCGCCTCGGGGCGCGCTCCGTCCGGCGGGTCGACGGACACGCCCCGTTGCCGGAGGACACTGGCCACAGTCTCATGGAGCTTCTCGGCACAGCCTCGACCCGTATGACGGAGCTCGACGGTGGTCACGACTTCCGTCACAGCCGGGGGGAACACGACGCGCAGTCGGGTGGTGCTGCCAAGCGTGCAGAACGTCTGCCACAGAGCGCCAAGCAGCATGACAAGCCCCGGTCCCCGGAAGCAGACCGCTGCAGGCGACCTCCAACTGCCCATCGTGCCGCGTCGCTGCGTCATGTGATCCTCATGACATGGACTTCAGATTCGCCTCAGGACATCATCGACTCATCCGGATAGCAGGGGTCCGTCCGTGCGACGGACGCCGGGGCGCGTGCCGGCACGCGTCGCGACCGCGATGGCCGGCGCGCCAGTCGCCGACAGGTCGTGTGCTGCTGATCAGGTGGAGAAGCCGAGTCGCGCGGCGATGATCCGCTGCCGGTCGTCCAGCGATACGAAGGTGAGGTCGCGCGGGCCGGGTGCGACGTAGAGCGCGGTGGCGACATGCCAGAGGTCGGCGCCCCGGAGGTAACCGACTCTCAGGATGGCGGCCATTTCGGCGCCGAGCGATCGGGTGGGCCAGACCCACCGCAGGTGAGCTACTTGTCGGCGCGAGAACGGGACGCCCTCCCGCGCCAGCGCGGCCCTCAGTTCCGCCTCAAGGAGGTTGGACGTGTAGACGCGGGCGAAGTCCGACAGGCGGACGCCAAGCTCCTTGCTCCCCGCCTCCCCGAGCGCGATTGCGACGAGGACGGAGGAGTCCGTGTAGGCGACCCTCATTCGGCGCGCTCGGCCAGGAACCGCTCGAGGCCTCCCGGCCGGCGAGTCACCGGGCCCGGAACGAAGGGACCGGGCGCCGCGGGCGGGGAGACGATCCCACGGCGCTCGAGGTCGTCCAGGTGTTCCTCGATCGTGCGCACCGGATTCCCGATCGGTCGGATTTCGGCGACCGGCTTCCCGTGATAGGACACCTGGATCGTCCGCCCTGCCCGAACCAGACGGATCACCTCGGCGAACCGGGCCTTGGCCTTATGAGTCGGATACACCAGATTCATTGAACTATTCTAACTACTTCTGGCCTTGTGGGGATGGTGTGTGGAACGGCGCCGAGCTCGCCCGGGCCTTCGGAGTGTCCCAATACGTCGTCCGGCGGTACCTGGAGACGCTCGAGTCCGTCTTCATGGTGCGAAGCCTCAGACCGTGGAGCGCGAACATCGCCAAGCGGCAGGTGAAGGCGCCGAAGATCTACATCCGGGACTCGGGTCTCCTCCACTGCTTCCTGGAAACCGCGACGGAGCGGACCCTCTTCCGGCATCCCAAAGTCGGTGCGTCGTGGGAGGGCTTCGTAATCGAGCACGTCCTGGCAACGCTTCGGGCCCCGCCCGAAGCCGCCTTCTTCTGGAGAGCCCACACCGGCGCCGAGCTCGACCTGCTCGTGTCGCAACGGGGAGACCTCCGCGGCTTCGGGATCAAGAGGACCACCGCCCCCCGCCTGACGCGATCCTCTCGCTCCGCGATGGAGAGCCTCGGCCTCGAACGCCTCGACCTCATCCATGCGGGCTCGGAGACATTCCCGCTCGCTCCCGGCGTTCGCGCTGTCGCCGCCTCGCGTCTGGTCAGCGACCTCTGAGCGTCGAGCGGCCGATCCACGTTCCCGGACGCGAGCCGGAGCCGAGGATTGCCCCTCACGCCGTCCTGCTGAGCGACCAACGCCTCTTTCCCGATACGGACCGGGCGGCGCCGGTGGATGCCCGGGTCGTCCTCGCGCCCCACGCGCAGGAGCCGGCGGGGCGGCCGGATCAGCCGCTCACGAGCGGCAGGGGAGGGAAGGTCTCCCAGGAGCCTCGGGTGAAGTCGGGGAATTCCTTCGGGCGGCTCCGGTCGGCGACGGACTGCTCGCTGAGTCCGGTGACGGCGCTGAGCGCGGCGGCATCGTAGACGTTCATTTCCGTCGGAAGGCCGTCCTGGAGGCAGCGGACGAGGCGGTAATCCTCGAGGTAGTCCATGCGGCCGTGGCCGAGCTCCTCGCCGGGGCCGGCGACGTTCCGCCAGAGAGGGTGTTCGAACTCCTCGCGCCACGCTTCGGCGTCGTCCCAGCGGTGGGACTCGCTCAGCCCCTCGACATACACGCGGTTCGGATAGCCGTGGAAGAGGCCCCGCGTCCCCTGCACCAGGTGGATGCGGCTGTAGGGGCGGGGCAGGTTCGTATCGTGGACCACGGTGATCGTCCGGCCGAGGGCGGTCCGGATCAGGCTCAGGTTCACGTCGCCGAGGGCGAAGCGCTCCGCCCGCTCCGGAGCTCCCTCGGGGAAGTGCTCGCGGGCGTATTCCTGAAGACCGCGCGAGGGGCCGCTCATCGAGACGAGGTAGTCGAAGCGGTCGCCGCGGCCGATGTCCATGCAGTTCGCGACCGGGCCGAGGCCGTGCGTCGGATAGAGGTTGGCGTTCCGCTGCAGGGAGTGCGCCCGGCGCCAGAGCCCCTCGCCCCGGTCGGAGAATTTCACCCCGCGCAGGTCGTGCAGATAGCCGCCTTCGGCATGGAGCACCTTGCCGAATATGCCCCGACGGACCATGTGGAAGACCATCATCTCCCAGCGCCCGTAGTTGCAGTTCTCCATCATCACACAGTGCCGTCCGGTGCGTTCCGCGGTCTCGACGAGAGCCCAGCACTCTTCGACGGTCGTGGCGGCGGGGACTTCCGTCGCGGCGTGCTTGCCGTTCTCCATGGCCGCGAGGCAGACCGGCACATGGAAGCGCCAGGGAGTCGCGGTGAAGACCAGGTCAAGGTCCTCCTCGGCGCACATCCGCTGGAAATCGTGCTCGCCCCGGGTGTAGAGGGCGGGCTCCGGACCGCCGGCTTCGCGGATCCAGCCGCGCGCCCGCTCGGCGTGTTCGGCCTGGATGTCGCAGACCGCCCGGATCTCTACCCCCGGTGAGGCCCGTCCGACCGCGAGCAGGTTCCGGACGTGGACCGAGCCCATCCCGCCGACGCCGACGAAGCCGATCCGCACGGTGGGGATCGGATCGACCGCCACTGGGGCGGGGGGGCCGTCGTTCGCCCGCTGGACCGGTGCCGACTCGGGCGGGGCCGCGCAGGAGAGGGCGGCGGCGCCCGCTCCCGCAGCAAGCAGCTCGCGCCGGGTGAGTCCGGCGGCGGGATCCGTCGGGGTTTCGGCGTTGGCAGGGCGGGGCGGGTTCCATGCTGGCTGCTCGCGGGGATCGCTCATGTTCCGAGCCTACCGCCCGGAGAGCGTCCGCCGTTCAGGCGGGCTGCGCGTCGAATCCGGAACGCCGGGAGGCTCCGTCAAGAGGAGGCCGGCGAAACCGGACGCGGCCCCCAGGACGGCGAGGCTCCAGACGGTGAGGACCGAGCCGAGGAACTTCCGCGCTGCGACGGTCGGGTCGAACGGCATGCGGAGGACAGACACCAGGGGCACAAACAGAGGGTCGGGGCCGATGCCCAGCACGAGCAAGAGAGCGACGGCGATGCCCACGGGGCGGAGCCAGGTCCGCCGGTTGCGGCGGATTTTTGGCCAGTGGGATCGCAACCGGAAGGCGCCCCGGCACTCGCTGAAGGCCAGCCGCGCCATCGCGAGCGGCAGGATCAACCAGGCGAGGACCTCGAAGATCAGGCTCAGCGCGCCGGCCGACACGAGGATCCAGAAACTGGCCCCCCAATCGGACCGACCTCGGCCACCACTGCCATCAGGATTGCCGGAAGCCGGACCACACCGTAGACGAACGTCAGGCTAATGGCGTCGAAGAACAGGCCGCCCGGATCATTCCCCCAGTTGCAGCGCAGGCCGGCGAGGACGCCGGCGCTCCATGGAGCGGTGCTCCACACGTCTGTCGGGGAGCGGTTCGGTGGTGTCGTGGAGGACGGTCCAGGTTGGTGAAGAGAGAATCTACCCTTTCTGGTTCCTGGTAGTTGTCATGGCACTGAGCATCAAGAATGTGGAAGCGGAACGTCTGGCGCGCGAACTCGCGCGAGAACGAGGAACGACCCTCACGAACGCGTTGATCGTCGCTCTCGACGACGCTCTTCGGCGCGAGCGCCGCCGGCGGATCACGCCCTCGGTCCACGCCGCCATCCTCGAGATCTCCGAGCGCTGTGCGGCGCTTCCGGACCTCGACGACCGGACGGCTGACGAGATACTCGGATACGACGAGCGTGGCGGATTCCGCTGATGGTCGTGGACTCCTCGGCCGTGCTCGCCGTTCTGTTCAAGGAACCGGAGCACGACGCGTTCGCGGCGGCGCTGGCGGCCGCGAGTACCCGGCTGATGAGCAGCTTCAATGTCCTGGAAGCCGCGGTCGTCGTCTTCTCGCGGAAGAGGCCGCCGGGGGCCCGGGAGTTCGATCTGTTCCTCCATCGCGGCGAGGTGGAAGTCGTCCCGTTCACTTCCGACCATCTGCGACTCGCCCGCGAGGCGTACGAACGCTACGGCAAGGGCCGCCATCCCGCAGGCCTCAACCTGGGTGACTGCTGCGCCTATGCGCTCGCCCGCCACACCGGCGAACCGTTGCTGTTCAAGGGGCCGGACTTCCGCCGGACCGACATCGTTCCCGCCGTCTGAAGTAGGAAAGCGCACGCTGCTTCCGTCAGCGGCCGGCCCCGGGGCCTCCCGTCACGCGCTGACGCGAGAGTTCCAGAACCCCCTCGATCGGAGATCCGGCGCGCAGTCCCATGCGGAACGCAGCGCGGCCGGCCGCGGCTGCCTGGACCGTCGCGCCCCAGAAGACGATCGGGATCGCCAGGAAGGGAGCGTTCGCGTAGACGGGGCTCAGCAGGAGGCCCGCCGCCCAAAGGAAGAAGGCCACCCCCCCGATGATCAGGAGCAGCGGGACGTAGATTCGCCAGTGCACCGCCAACCGGCGGTAATGGCTGATCGCGAACGCCTCCCCCGATCGATCGGCGGCGACGGCTTGCAAG
>JAAXGQ010000071.1 GCA_012271265.1 Vicinamibacteraceae bacterium | reverse complement strand
CCCCAGCGCCCGGCAAGTTTCTGCAGCGCAGGCTCCTAGGGCCGCGTTCGCAGTCGGGTCCGGGCTCAGGTCGGGTTCGGAAGGCCCCGCTCGGGGCGGCGGCGTTTCCGTGGGGATTGTCCTTGCCAGCTGAAGGTTGGAGTGCGGCGCGGCTCCGGCGCGCGTTCGGACAGCTCGTCTTTCCGGTTCCCTGCTGCCTTTGCGACGGGCCGCTGCCTGATCCGTTCCTCGGTCCGATGTGCCGGGGTTGTGCGGCGTCGCTGACCCCGCTGGTTACGCCGTCCTGCGGGCGTTGCGGACTCTTCTTCGCTCCCGGGGTGGCGCCCGGTCTCTGCGGACCGTGCCGGCGGCGGCGCCCGCCGTTCCGGATGGCGGTGGCGGCGGCGCCCTACGAAGGGGTGTTCCGCCGGGCCGTGCTGGAGCTCAAGTTCCGCCGCCGCGAAGTGCTTGGACGAGCGGTGGGCCGGGTCGTGGCAGAGGCGTTCCTGATTGCGGATCGAAGCGAGGACCTCGGGACCGCCGGTCCGCCGCCCGCGGCGACGGTGGCGATGCCGCTGCCGCGCCGGCGGCAGCTCCGGCGCGGCTTCAACCAGGCGGAGCTGATCGCCCGTCCGGTCGCCCGGTCGCTCGCCGTCCCGCTGGCCCGTCGGGTGCTGACGCGGCGCTGGCGTCCGTCGCAGACGACGCTTTCGCGGTCGCGGCGGCGGCGGAGTCCGGCCGGGTCGTTCCGGGTGCGGGCGGGTCGTTTGCCGGCCCGGCTCCGGGGGAAGCCGCTGCTGCTGGTGGACGACGTGGTCACCACCGGCAGCACCGTCGAGGCGGCGGTTCGCTGCCTTCGGTCCGCTGGCGCCGGCCCGGTGGATGTCGCCACCTTCGCCCGAACCCTCTGATCAGGAGACCGGAGGGTCCGTCAGCCGGCCAACAGGCTGCTGACGATCGATCCGGATTCTCGAAACTGCCCGCGAGACCCTCGCCTCTCCGCTGAGCCGCATGGAACGCCGCTCGACACATCGCAAGGACGGACGCCGCCCGGGAGAACCGGCCCGCTCCAGACCTATTGGGTCGAGTCGGTGATGGAGGGCGGGAGGTCCAGGACGAGAGGTTTGCCTACCAGCCTGCTCGGGTCGGCGTTGGGCCTGGGAATGAACTTGTCCATCCAGCCGCCGTCCCAACTCGCCACGTAGAGGTTGCCCTCCTGGTCCACATCCATCTGGTGCGGGCGTGAAAGACCGCCGGGGAAGCCGCCCCGCGTGCCCCCGTAGGCGCCCAGGTAGTACTGGAGTTCGCCGTCCATGTTGAACTTGAGGATGCGGTTCAGCATGGCCGAAATCACCCAGACGGCGTCGTGCTCGTCGACGAAGACCCCCACCGGATCGGCAATGTCCGTCCACTCTTCGAGGAATTCGCCGTCCTCGGTGAAGAGCTGGATGCGGTTGTTCACGCGGTCGCCCACGTAGACCCGGCGGTCACGGTCCACCGCGAGTCCGTGGATCAGGTCGAACTGGCCCGGGCCGTCCCCGAGTTCCCCCCACTCCATCAGGTATTCACCTTCGGCGTTGTACTTGATGATGCGCGAGTGCCAGTAACCGTCACCCACCAGGAAGTCACCGTTCGGCAGGAACGCCATCACCGAGGGGTCGCCATATTCGAACGGGCCCGGATTCGGATTGGCGCGCGCCTCGGCCCGGGTCGTGGGATGGTCCGGGTCGAAGAGCCGCATCACCATCTCGCTGCCGTCGTTGGTGAACTTGAGGACCTGCATGTGGACGTTCCTGCCGCCGCCGCGTTCGACCAGCCAGACGTGGCGCTCGGGGTCGTACGGGCTGATGTAGAGCTGATGGGGCTTGTTGAAGAAGTCGTCCCATCGGGACCAGTTCTCGGTGATGTTGCCGTCCCGGTCCACGACGACGAGGTAGTTCGTGCTGCCCTCGCGCTCGTTCCCCTCCGCGTCCCGGTCGCCCCAGATGCCGATGATGATCCGGTCCGGGGTGTCCACCGCCACGGCCGAGACCTGTCCCCAGCCCCAGGGCTCCCCATGGTCCGGCGCGGGCTTCCACCAGCCCGGGACCGCGTTGTACTCCCCGGTCCGGTCGTCCCCGCCCTTGAACCCCGGGCTCGTCGATGCCACGTCCGCCGGGTCAACCGCACTCCCGGCGCCGCAGGCGGCCAGCAGTGCGAGTCCGACCGCCGCGAGCAGGGTCTTCGTGGTGCGATGGATCTTCATGGACATGACCTCCCGGGGGCTCGACGGCGAAGGCGGTGAGCCGCCCTCCCCATTTTCTCCGGTTTTGCCCACGATCCCTCCGACCCGGTCACGAACCTCGCCCTCTCCGCGGCCCGCGCGGAAGTCACGGCGCCTGACCGGTCCTGGCGTTCCTGCCGCCATCGACCACCCTCCGGTGCCCGTGGGGATCCGCGGGACTTCGGCTCGCAGGAATGTCAGGCCCCGGGCGTAAGATCGGGAGGAAGGCCCGACAACGGCACACCAGGGACTTCGTCCGGCACGGCGCAGGCCATCCGGACAGACCCTCGACGGGATGACGAGACCATGCATTCGATGACCCAACCACCGCTCGCACGACGTTGCACCGCACTGGTTCTAGCGGCCATCGCTCCCTCCGGCGCGGCCTTCGCTCAGGCGCCGACGGCTCAGGCCCCCATCAACACCTACAACGCCATCCACCACCCGGTGGTTGGACGGAACGGCATGGTGGCCAGCCAGAACTTCCTGGCCACCGGGATCGGGGTGGAGATCCTGCGCCGGGGCGGCAACGCCATCGACGCAGGGGTGGCGGTGGGCCTGGCGCTGGCCGTGACTCTGCCCCGGGCGGGCAATGTGGGGGGCGGCGGGTTCATCCTGCTGCACCTGGCCGAGGAGGACCGGACGGTGGTGGTGGACTTCCGCGAGACCGCGCCCGCCGCCGCGCACGCCGACATGTTCTTCGGCGCCGACGGGGAGGTCGACAACGACGAGTACCGCTTCAGCCACAAGTCGTCGGCGATTCCCGCCTCGGTGGCCGGCTTCGACCACCTGCTGCGCAACTACGGCACCATGAGCTGGCGCGAGGTGGCCCAGCCCGCCATCGATCTGGCGCGCGACGGCATGGTGGTGTGGGAGGACCTGGCCGTGAACCTCGCCCGCAGCAAGCCCCGGCTCAGCGCGAACCCGGCGTCCCGGGCCAAGTTCTACAGGCCCGACGGCTCCAACTACGAGGTCGGCGACCTCTACCGGCAGCCTGATCTGGCCTGGACGCTGGAGCAGATCGCCGAGGGAGGCGCCGACGCCTTCTACAGGGGCGAGATCGCCCGGCGCATCGCCGCCGACATGGAACGGCACAACGGCCTGATCACCATGGAGGATCTGGCCCACTATCGCGTCGTGGAGCGGGAGCCGGTGCGTGGCGCCTTCCGGGGCTACGAGATTGCGGCCATGTCCGCGCCCAGCTCGGGCGGGATGCACATCGTCCAGATGCTGAACATCTTCGAGAACTTCCCCCTGAAGGAGATGGGCTACGGGAGCGCCGACGCCATGCACGTCATGGCCGAGGCGATGAAGCTGGCGTACGCAGACCGGAGCAGGTACCTGGGCGACCCGGACCACCTCGATCTGCCGGTCGCGGCCCTCACCAGCAAGGACTATGCGGCGGAGCTGGCGCGGGGCATCTCGCTCAGCAGCGCCCGCCCGTCATCGGACATCGGGCCGGGCGACCTGGCCGCGTACGAGAGCTCGGAGACCACGCACTACTCCATCCTTGACCGCGAGGGCAACGCGCTCGTCAACACCTACACCCTGATGTTCTCCTACGGCTCGGGCGTCGTGATCGAGGGAACCGGCATCCTCATGAACAACAACCTCGGCAACTTCACGCTGCGCCCGGACATCCCGGACGCCTTCGGGCTGCTGGGAAGCGCGGACAACCAGATCGCCGCGGGACGCCGGCCGGTGAGCTCCATGACCCCCATCATCGTGCTGCGCGACGGCCGGCCCTTCCTCCTCACCGGCAGCCCCGGCGGTAGCCGGATCATCACCACCAACCTGCAGCTCCTGGTGAATGTGCTCGAGCACGGCATGAACATCGCCGACGCCACCGCGCGCCCCCGGATGCACCACCAGTGGCGCCCGGACCGGCTGGAGGTGGAGAGCGGCTTCAGCCCCGACGTGATCCGGGCCCTGCGCGCCCGAGGCCACGACGTGCAGTTCAGCGCCGGCATGGGCAGCCTGCAGACGGTGATGTTCTCGGATGGGCTCTATTACGGCTACGCCGACCCGCGCCGGCCGGGAGCGATGGCGCTCGGGTACTGACCGCATCAGCGATGTCGTGCCGGTCGGATCACCGGCGCCCCATCTGGAGCGTTTCGTCGGGACCGAAGTGCGCACGATCTTCAGCCGCCAGGGGGCTCGCTAGAATCGGGCTCTTCCGGGGCGGGGGGCCGGAGACGGAGCGTGGACTCGCGCCCTTCGGGCAACGGGGATCAGGGAGAGGGAGAGGAACGATGGCGCACTCGCGGCTCGCGGCTCGTTTGGTCGGCGCGGTGATCCTGGCCGGCCTCGCCGCTTCCGAGGCGGAGGCGTGGAACCCGGAGGGGCACCGCTACGTGGGGGCGCGGGCGATCGAGTCGCTCAGGAACCCGCTGAAGGACTTCTTCGAGGACCACGAGGACCGTTTCTACGAGCTGCTCGAAGACCCGGCCCGCGACCGGGCTCCGGCGCACTTCTTCCTCGACGCCTACGACGAGTTCCCGTTCTGGGACATCCCGGCCACCCGCGAACTGGCGCTCCGGCGCTTCAACGAGGAGGACCTCGCGGCGAACGGCGATCTGTTGTGGCGGCTCCTCGAAACCTGGGACGAGCTCGTCGAGGCGTTTTCTGCGCGCGACTTCGACTTGGCGCTGGAGCTGGCCTCCGACGTGGCCTGGATGACCGCGGAGCTCACCGTGCCGCCGAACCTCTCGGCGTCCGGGGACGGGCAGCCGACCGAGCAGGATGGCCTCGCCCGGCGCTTCGACACCGAGCTGCTCGAGGCTTTCGCTGACGACCTGCGGGTCCGCGATTCGCGGGGGGTCTTCCTCGACCGGCCGCACGAGTTCATGCGCTCGCTGCCGCTCAAGGCGCACGTCTGGGCTGACAACGTCTCCTTCGTGGACGCGATGTCCCGGCGGGGGATCACCGGGTACGACCGGTACTATCTCGACGGGATGTGGCTGCAGTTGGGGGACCTGATCTCCCGCCTGATGAGCGACGCCGCCCGCGACACGGCGAGCCTCTGGTACACCGCGTGGGTCGCCGCCGGGCGGCCGGAGGTGCCCGAGTCCTGAGCGGCTCGCCCCCCGCCTTCGGAACGGGCCCGTCGTCGGAGGCGCGACGCGCGGAAGATGCACGTCGGAACGAACTCGACCTGGCGACAATCCGGGCGCTGCGGGCGGGGGAGCTGGATCCGGACGCCGCCTGGCGAGACCTGATCGGGCGGCACCAGCGGAGCCTGTTCTCGATCGCCTACCGGTTCACCGGGAACTACTCCGATGCCGACGAGCTGGCCCACGAGATCGTGATCCGGCTCTACCGCCAGCTCGACCGCTTCGACCCGCGGGCTCACTTCGCGGTGTGGGTCAACTCGGTGGCGCGGAACTATTGCATCGACCGCTACCGGGTGCGCGTGCGGGAGCGGCAGTGGCTGCTCCCCGAACCCCCGCTGGACCGGCTGCGCTCGCGCGGCGGGCGGGACCCGCACCAGCAGGTCGAGCTGCGGGAGACGCGGGAGGAGGTCACCGCCGCGCTCAAGCTGTTGTCGCCGAAGCTGCGGGAAGCCATCCGGCTGCGCTTCCTGCTCGAGCTGCCCTACGATGAAATCTGCGAGCGGCTGGGCATCCCCGCGGGGACGGTGAAGAGCCGGATCCACCGCGGTCGCGCCGAGATGCGCCGCCGCCTTGCCGAGATTCGCGAGGCCGCCGCGCCGGGGCAGCGCGCCGCGCCGACCGGAGAGCGAACGACAATGAGGTCCCGTTCATGAACATGACGCTGACGATCACTGGCGAAGGTCGGGCGCGGGTGGCCCGCATCGGCGCCCCCCGCCTGGTCTACGCGACCCTCGACTCCTTCGAGGAGCAGGTCGCGCCCTGCCTCGAAGGGGAGAAACCCTGGCTCGTGCTCGACTTCGCCGAGGTGAACTACATCGACTCGGCGGCGATCGGCTGCCTGATGGATCTCTATCGGCGGGCCACCGGGTCCGGCGGGGGGCTGGCGGTCGCCAGTCTGGCGGAGCGGGTGGAGCGGATGCTGCGGATGACCGGCGCCCACGAGTTCATCGGCTTCCACGGGAGCGTCGCGGCGGCGCTCGCCGCGGGCGATTCCTGATGCGCTCGGTCACGATGCGCGACGGGCGCGAGGTCCTGCTCGACGGAGATCTCCTGCCGGTCCTCGAAGCGCTCTACCAGGAGGTCTCGGTGCGGAGCGAGTTCCGCAATACCTACGAAACGATGATGGGCGAGATTCGTCACCTGGTCGAATCGATGGACGACGACGAGCGGTGCGCCTACCTGATCGAGAGCCTGTTCCTGAACATCGTCCGCTACGAGAACGAACGCCTCGCCGCCTTCCTCCGCAAGGTGGAGGCGCGGGACGCGGAGGACCGGGCCTGATGCGTCGCGCGCGGCGGGTGTGGCGCGGATGGCGCGGACCCCGGGCGGCGGGGCTCGCATTCTTCGCCGCTCTGGCCATCCTCCCGGGGGAGGCGGCGGCGCAGCGCCTCGAAGTCGAGCCGGAGCGCTGGGACTTCGGGACGGCCGGCGCCGGCGAGCGCCTGACCCACGACTTCACCATCACCAACGAGGGCAACCGGGACCTCACGATCGGGCGGATCGCCGCTGCCTGCGCCTGCACCGCCACCGTGGTCGAGGGGAACCGGCTGGCGCCGGGCGAGTCCGCGACACTTCGGGTCACTCTCGACACCGGTCGTTACCGGGGGGTCGTGGAGCGCTGGTTTGCGATCAGTTCGAACGATTCCCGGAACCCCCGCCGGGTCCTGGTCCGGGTCTACGTCGAGGCCGGGCACGCGGCTTCCGGGTAAGCGGGGCGGCGGCCCCCTCCCGGCTCAGCGGCCCACCACGATGAGATACGCCCAGTTGCCGGCGACCAGCACCAGCAGCACTCGGAGCGCCGCGGGCGAGCGCCCGGGCGCGAGCCAGGGCGGGCGGAGGCCCAGCGCCAGGGCGATGCCGGTGACCAGCAGGCCGGCGTGGATCAGCACCGCGAGCGGGTTCCAGAGGAAGGCGTCGCCGGGGGCGCCTCCGGCGAGCGCCATCGTGGCGCGGGTCCCGCCGCAGAAGGGGCAGGGCACGCCGCTGACCGTCCGGAAGAGGCACAACGCGAATCCCGGCGCCTCGGCCGCCGCCAGCGGGGAGCCGACCGGACAGGCGCCGAAGGCCCGCAGCGCGAGCAGCGGGACGGCGGAGAGACCCGCAAGCGCGAGCCCGGCGATCCGGCCGGGGAAGGCATCCGCCGGGGGAGCGCTGGCCATCGTGGAGGAGCTGATCCTAGCGATCGGCGCGGGGCGCTGATGCCCCGTCCTCCCCGGTCCCGACCCCGTTCCCGCTCTCGAAAGGACGCCGCCCCGCCGCGCCTCCCCTTCAGCGAGGCGGAGAACGGCCGCCCGGGGGTGGAGCCGGTCGACCTCGCTGCAGTCACCGAGGAGCGCTATCGGAACTACGCGCTGTCGGTCATCGGGGCCCGGGCGCTGCCCGATGTGCGCGACGGGCTGAAGCCGGTACAGCGCCGCATCCTGTTGACGATGTGGCGGCAGCGCCTCGTGGCGGGCAGGCGCTTCCGCAAGTGCGCCAAGGTGGTGGGCGACGTCATGGGGGCGTATCACCCCCACGGCGACGCGGCGATCTACGAGGCGCTGGTGCGGATGGCGCAGCCGTTCTCGTCGCGCCTGCCGCTCGTCGAGGGGTCGGGGAACTTCGGCTCGCTCGATGGGGATCCACCGGCGGCGATGCGCTACACCGAGTGCCGGCTCGCCGAAATGGCGGGGGACGTCCTCGAAGAGCTGAACGCGGGGGCGGTGGACTCCCGGCCCAACTACGACGGATCGCGGACCGAGCCGGTGGTGCTTCCCACCCGCCTCCCGCTGCTGCTGGTGAACGGCTCCACCGGCATCGCGGTGGGCGTGGCGACGAATATCCCTCCACACAACCTGATCGAGGTGCTCGACGCGCTGATCGCGCTCCTCGACCAGCCGGAGCTGACCAGCGGGGACCTGGTGCGTTTCGTCCGCGGCCCCGACTTTCCCACGGGGGGGGAGATTCTGGAATCGGAGAGACACCTCAAGGCGCTCTACCGAAAGGGCAAGGGGTCGCTCCAGGTCCGAGGCACGATGGAGGAGGCCGGCGTCCGCCGCCAGGTCCGAACGCTTTTCATCACCTCGGTCCCCTGGGGGGTGAACAAGGCGCAGCTCGTGAGCCGTCTCGCGGCGATCGCCGCCGACCGGTCCTTCCCCCAGTTGCTCGATGTGAGCGACCTGTCCACCGACGACGTGCGCATCCGCCTGGACGTGAGGAAGGACGTGGAGGCCGGGCAGGTCGTCGCCTTCCTCGCGCGGAAGACGCCGTTCCAGTCGTCGGTCCCGGTGGACCTCACCTGTCTCCGCTTCGAGGACTCGCCGGGCGGAGCGCCCGAGCAGGTGGGCCTGAAGACGCTGCTCGCCGACTTCCTCGGCTTCCGCCGCGAGGTCACCCGTCGGCGGCTCGAAAACGAGGCGGGGAAGCTGCGGAAGCAGCTCCACATCCTGGACGGGTTCCGCAAGGTCTTCGACGTTCTCGACCGGGTGCTCGCCGTGGTGCGCGGCTCGAAGGGGAAAAAGGACGCCGCCCGCCGCATCATGGCCGAACTTCCCCTCGACGCGGAGCAGACCGATGCGGTGCTCGAGCTGCGGGTCTACCGGCTGGCGCGGCTGGAGATCCGCGTCGTGCTCGACGAGGCCCGCGACCGGCGGAAACGCCTGGGGGAGGTCGAGCGGCAACTCGGCAGTGCGCAGGCGATCCGGCAGCTGGTGCGCGACGAACTGGCAGCGGTGCGGGAGGCGCGCCGCGCGGCGCATCCCAGGCTCACCCGGCTGACCGCCCCCGACACGACCGACTACGCGGAAGAGGACTTCATCCTCGCTGAGGAGGCGGTGCTCATCCTCAGCCGCCACGGCTGGCTCCGCCGCCAGCGCGAGGTGAAGGACCCGACGAAGCTGCGGATGCGGCAGGGGGATGCCGTCCAGGCGCTGGCGCCGGGAAGCACCCGGGCGGCGTACGCCCTCTTCTCTTCGTTCGGGACGGCGTTCACCGGGCGTATCGCGCAGGTCCCGGCGGGACGCGGCTACGGCGGCCCGGTGCAGACGCTCTTCGCCTTGGCCGACGGGGAACGGATCGTGACGCTGCTCGGTCTCGATCCGCGCAGGAAGCTGCCGGAGCACGGGCTCGCGCTGACCCGGGCCGGCTCTGCGCTGCGCTTCCGGCTGGCAGGATTCGCCGAGCCCTCGAACCGGAACGGGCGGCGCTTCCTCCGCCTCCGCGAGGGAGACGAGGTGCTCGGCGTGGCGCCCGCCGGGGGCGGGGAGACGCTGATCCTCGCCACCCGATCGGGGCGGGTGCTGCTCGTTCCGGTGGAGGAGGTTCCGGTGCTGCGCGGGCCTGGGATGGGATCGCGCGTGGTGATGCTGGGGGAAGGGGACGCGGTGCTCGGGTTCCGGCTTGCCCGGGGGCGGGAGGGGCTGCGGGCGGAGACGCCGGGGGGGCAGGTGCGGCTCATCGACACGAAGCGGTTCCGGGTGGGCAAGAAAGGGCGCCGGGGGCGGCAGGCGGTGAAGGCCGGGTTCGTCCGGGTCCTCGAAGACAGACTGACCGCCCCGGTCCCGCTGGCGGGCCCGCCTTAGCAACACGACGGGGTGCGGGCTCGGGAGACCCTGACCGTGAGTAGGATGCCGGCGTTTTGCGGGCCGGCATCGTTGGCTTTCCCGTCGCGGGGAAGGCAACGCTCTTCTCTCTTCTGACGCGGGCGCCCCGGGCGCGGACGGTGTCGGGGACGCGCCGAGGCATGTTCGCCGTCCCCGACCGGCGGCTCGCGACGCTGGCGCAGATCCACCGCTCGCCGAAGATCACGCCGGCCACCGTGGAGTTCGTACTCCTTCCGGCGCTCCGGCAGGGCGCCGCCGGCCAGACCGAAAACCTCGCCGCGATCCGCGACGTGGACACCATCGTCCACGTGGCGCGGGCCTTCATCAGCAATACCGCGCCGTCCCCGTTCGAGACGGTGGACCCGGCCCGCGACGCCGCGAACCTCGACCTCGAGCTGCTGCTCGCCGACCTTGCGGTCCTGGAGAAGCGCATCGCCCGGCTGGACTACGACCGGGCCCGGGGCAAGCCCGAGGCAGTGCGCGGAGAGCGGGACCTGCTGGACCGGGCGCGGCAGTTCGTCGAGGCGGAGCGGCCGCTCAGGGATGCGCTCTCGCTGGAAGACCGGCGTCGACTCCGGGGCTACGGGCTGATGAGCGCCAAGCCGCAGTTGCTGGTCCTGAACGGCGAGGAGGCGGAGGCCGCCGGGCGCGGCGAGGCCTGGCCGGATGTGCTCGCGTGGAATCGCGGGGCGGAGACCCGGCTCGCCGCGGTGTCTCTCGGGATCGAGGCGGAGATCGCGGATCTGCCGGAGGAGGACGCCGCCGAGTTCCGGCGCGACCTCGGGGTCGAGGAGGGCGCGGCGGAGCGAGTGGTCGTGGCTGCGTTCGAGCTGATGGACCGCTCGGTGTTCTACACGGCGGGAGAGACCGAGGCCCGGGCGTGGCTCATACGGCGGAACACGCCGGCGCGGCAGGCCGCGGGCGTGATCCACTCGGACATGGAGCGGGGGTTCATCCGCGCCGAGGTGGTTTCCTGCGACCGGCTCGTGGAGTGCGGCTCGTGGGACGCCGCGCGGAAGCGGGGAGAACTTCGCCTCGAGGGTCGCGACTACCCCGTCCAGGACGGCGACGTCCTCGTCATCCGCTTCCACGTCGGCTGACCCGGCTACAGGTCGAGGGCGGCGGGGTCCGGGGCGCCGCGGCGGATGAGGCGTCGGCGGGCGGCGGGATCCCGGCCCATGAGGCGGTGGATGAAGGCGTCGGCGCGTCGGCGGTCGCGGATCCGCACTTCGAGGAGGCTGCGGGTTTCGGGGTTCAGCGTGGTCTCCCACAGCACCTTCGGCGGCATCTCCCCGAGGCCCTTGAACCGGGTGATCACCGGCGGCTTCCGGCCGTCGAACCGCCGCAGGATCGCATCGCGCGCGGCCTCATCGGCGGCCCAGTGCGTCATCTTGCCGATCTCCACCCGGTAGAGCGGAGGGCGGGCGATGAAGATCCGCCCGTCCTCCAGCAGCTTCCAGAAGAACTTCACGAAGTAGGCGAGAAGCAGCGTTGTGATGTGGTGCCCGTCGGCGTCGGCGTCGGCGAGGAGCACCACCCGCCGGTAGCGAAGGAGCGAAGGGTCACACCCCGCGCCTGCCCCGCACCCGAGCGCCAGGGCGATGCTGGAAAGCTCCGCGTTCTTCGCCACCTTCGCCTCAGGCGCCTGGGCGGCGTTCAGGATCTTCCCCCGCAGCGGCAAGACCGCCTGGCGCGTCCGGTCGCGCCCCTGCTTCGCCGACCCCCCCGCCGAATCCCCCTCCACGATGAAGATCTCGGTCTGGCGGGAATCCCGCAGGGCGCAGTCGCTCAGCTTGCCCGGCAGGACCGTCCGCCGCCGCGCCTCCGCCCGCTTCCGGACCTTCAGCGTGGCCGCCCGCGACGCTTCGCGCGACCGCGCCGCCAGCAAGACCCGGCCGGCGATCCGCTCCGCCGCCGTGGGGGACTCGTGGAGCCAGCGCTCCAGCCCGGCGCGCACTGCCGCGTCCACCGGCGCCCGGAGCTCGGGGTTGTAGAGCTTTCCCTTCGTCTGCCCCTCGAACTGCGGGTTCGGGATGAAGACGCTGAGGATGGCGACCATGCCCTCGCGGATGTCGCCGGCCGCCACCGTCAGCCCTCGAGGCGTCAGTGCGTGCGTGTCGAGGTAACCGCGCACCGCCTTCGTCAGCCCCTCGCGAAAGCCGGCCTCGTGCGAACCGCCGGTCCGGGTGCGGATCCCGTTCACGTAACTCCGCACCCGCTCCTTCGCCGACGCGGTCCAGCCGAGCGCGAGCTCCAGCCGTCCCCCCTCGCCCAGCGGATCCACCTGCTGGGCGTAGGTCCCCTCGTGCGCCATCGAGAGCTTTTCCCGCCGGATCACCTCGGCCAGATAGTCGGAGAGCCCCCCGTCGTGGCGCCAGGTCTCGCGGCTCCCGTCCGCCTCGTCGAAGAGCGTGATGGAGAGCCCCGGGTGGAGGTAGGAGGCGTCCCGCAGGTGCCTCGCGATGCGCTTCCGGTCGGGTTTCCGGTCTCCGAACTTCTCCGGATCGGGGAGGAAGCGGATCGTCGAGCCGGCGCCCACCGCCGGCCCCACGTCCCGAAGCCCTGAAATCCGCCTCCCCCGGCGGAACGCCATCTCCCAGGTGCGGCGGCCCCTCCGAACCTGAGCCGTCAGTCGCGCGCTGAGCGCGTTCACCACCGACGCCCCAACCCCGTGGAGCCCCCCGGCGGAGCGATAGGCCCCGGAGTCGAACTTCCCCCCGGCGTGCAGCTTCGTCAGGATGACCTCGAGCGCCGGCTTCCCCGACGGCTCGTGGGGATCCACCGGAATCCCGCGGCCGTCGTCGGCGACGCTCACCGAGCCGTCGCGGTGGAGCCCCACCTCGATCCGGGTGGCGTGGCCGTTCATCGCCTCGTCCACGCTGTTGTCGAAGATCTCCCAGATCAGGCGGTGAAAGCCGCCGTCGCCGGTGTCGCCGATGTACATCCCCGGGCGCTCGCGCACCGCCTCGAGGCCCTCGAGAATGGTGATGGCGCTGGCGCCGTAGTCGTCCGGGCGGCTCATGGTTTCTTGACCGGGGGAGTCTTGCATCCAACCCGCCCCGGAGCGCTGCCGGTCACGAACGCCGGCCCGCCGAGGGGGAGGGTGTGGTGTGGCAAGAAAGGGATTGATCTTGGAAATTTGTGGAACAATATGGAATCATCATTCGAACCCTGATCACAAGAACGCTTCACTCCCCTGATGGAACGTCCGGGATCAGGCCCCTCTCCGCCGCCGTCTATCCCGAATCCAGCGCCTTCGATCATGTTCCGGGGAAACCACGCCGCCACCGTGGACGCCAAGGGACGGCTGAAGGTTCCGACCGCCTTCCACCGGAAACTGATGGAGGACGGGGAGCCGCGCGTCTTCCTGACCAGCCTCGACGGCGAATGCGCGTGCATTTTCCCGATGTCGGTGTGGAAGGAGATCGAGGACCGGCACCGCAACGCGCTGGACCCGAAGAGCCGGAAGTTCCGCCGCTACGTAAACGCCTACGGCGACGAGCGCCATCTCGACGCCCAGGGCCGGGTGCTCTTCCCCCGCCCGCTGCGGGCGAAGGCGCGGCTGGTGGGAAAGGTGGACGTGCTGGGGCAGGGGCGCTACCTCGAAGCCTGGAACGGCGATCTCCTCCGCGCCCGGCTCGAAGCCGACCGCCCCTCCGACGAGGAGCTGACCGACCTCGCCGCCGGAGGGTCCTGACGTGCGCGCGGTCTCCTTCGGGACGCCGACCATCGGCGCCGTCCTGCACTTCGCCCGCTCAAGGGTGACGCCCCCGGCCCGCCCGCCTTCCGCGCCGTCCCGGCGAGCCCCGGCCGAACACCTGCCGGTCCTCCTCGACGAGGCGATCCGCTTCCTGAACCCGCGACCCGGCGGGCGTTACCTCGACGCCACCTTCGGCCGGGGTGGACACGCCCGGGGCATCCTCGCCGCCACTCCCGGGGCCCGGGTGCTCGGCCTCGACAAGGACCCCGACGCCGCCCCCGAGGCGGAGCGCCTCGCCGCAAGGAACCCCTGCTTCTCGTTCCTCGCCCACGACTTCGTCGCCCTCGGGGACGCCCTCGACAAGGCCGGATGGGACCGGGTGGACGGCATCCTTTTCGACCTTGGCCTCTCCAGCCCGCAGATCGACACCGGAAAGAGGGGATTCTCGCTGCGTCGGCCGGGGCCGCTCGACATGCGCTTCGACTCCGCCTCCGGCGGGGAGACGGCGGCCGAGCTTCTCGACCGCCTCGACGAACGGGACATCGCCGACCTCCTCTACCGCTTCGGTGAGCGCCGATCGCGGCGGATCGCCCGCCGCATCGTCCACCGCCGGCCGCTACGCACCACCGGCGACCTGCGAGCCGCGGTCATCGCCGCCACCGGGCCGAGGCGAGGGCGCATCGACCCCGCCACCCGGACCTTCCTCGCCGTCCGCTCGGCGGTGAACCGGGAGGAGGAGGCGCTCGCCGCGGCGCTCGACGAAGCTCCGAAGCGGCTCGCTCCGGGGGGCGCGCTGGTGGTCATCGCCTACCACTCCGGCGAGGACCGGCCGGTGAAGCACGGGTTCCGCGCCCTCGCCGCCACCAGGGAGTTCGAGGTCGCAACGAAGCGGCCGCTCCGCCCGGGCGAGGCGGAGCGTGCTGCCAACCCCCGCTCCCGGAGCGCCAGATTGCGCGTCCTCCGCCGCGCCCCGACCGACAGCGGAGGAGCCCCACCATGACCCCCGGCCGGGACGACCTCGGCTACCGGCCCAGCAACCGCTGGCTGCGGCGGCGGGCCGACGGCGCCCGCTACGGGCAACTGCTGCGCTACGTGATCCTCGGCGTCATCCCCCTCGCGATCCTCACCACCGCCGCCTGGTCGAACGTCGAGGCGGTGCGGGTTGGCTACCAGGTGGAACGCCTCCGGTTCGAGAAGGAAGAGCTGGAAAAGCTCATCCAGCGCCAGCGCCTCGAACTGAACGAGCTCACGAACCCGCTTGCGGTGGAACGCGCGGCGCGGGAGACCCTCGGCCTCGCGCCGCCCGAGGAGACGGTGATCCTGCAGATGGCCGGCCCCGAAGGAGGGTTCGGTGAATAGCCGCATCCCGCCGCCGGGCATTCCGGTCGGGTCCATCCCCGCCGCGCCGCGAAACGCCCCCGGCCCCCGGCCCAGGATCGCCCAGCGGCTCTTCCTGACCGCCGCCGGGCTCGCGATCTGGAGCGCCCTGATGGTGGGGCGTCTGGTCCAGGTCCAGGTGCTCCACCACGAGGTCATGGAGGCCCGGGGCCGGGCTCAGCACCAGCATGACCTCCCGATTCCGCCGCTTCGGGGGGAGGTCCGCGACCGCCACGGGCGGCCGCTCGCGCTGACCATCGCCCGTGATTCGGTCTACGTAGTCCCGCCCGACTACTCGGCGAAGATCCTTGTCGACGCGACCCGCCAGCTCGCCGGCTGCCTCCACGCCCCCGAGAGCCGGGTCCGCGCCGGACTCGTCCGCCAGTCCCGGTTCGCCTGGCTGAAGCGGCGGGCCGAGCCGGAGGAAGTGGAATGCGCCCGGGCCACCGGGTTCCCCATCGGGACGATCGAGGAGTACGGCCGCTACTACCCCGGAGCCAGCCTCGCCGCCCAGGTCGTCGGGTTCGTGGGCATCGACAACGAAGGCCTGGCCGGGGTCGAGCACACCCTCGACGAGGTGGTGCGCGGCGAGCCCGGCCGCCGGGTCGTCTGGACCGATGGCCGGCGCAACCGCCGGGGCAGCCGCATCGTCCAGGAGTCCCGCGCCGGAGCCGGGGTCAGTCTCACCCTCGACGCCGGCGCCCAGGCGATTGCCGAGGAGGAACTGGCCCGGGGCATCGAGAAAATCGGCGCCCACGGGGGCGCGGTCATCCTGGTCGAGAGCGGGACCGGCGAAATCGTCGCGCTCGCCAACGCCCCCACCTTCGACCCGAACCGGGTCCGCGATTTCCCGTCCTCCACCTACGTGAACCGGACGATCACCGACCCCTACGAGCCGGGTTCGGTCTTCAAGATGTTCACCGCGGCGGCGGCGCTGGAGGAGGGGGTGACCCACGAAGAGGAGGTGTTCGACACTTCCGGGGGGCGGTTCCCGATCGGCCGCCGGATCGTCCGCGACTGGAAGCCGCTCGGCGACCTCACCTTTGCGGGGGTGATCGCCCGCTCCTCGAACATCGGCACCCTCCAGGTGGCGGAACGGCTCGGCTCGGCCACATTGCGGTCGTACCTCGACCGCTTCGGGTTCGGGCAGGGAAGCGGCCTCGGCCTTTCCGGCGAGAGCCGGGGCATCTCGCCGCCGGGAACGCAGTGGCGCCGCATCCGCCTCGCCACCGTCTCCTTCGGGCAGGGGATTTCGGTGACGCCGGTGCAGCTCGTGCGGGCGGTGAACGCCATCGCGAACGGGGGCGTTCTCGTGCCCCTCCGCCTGGTCCGCGAGATCGGGCGAAAGTCCGTCCCCTTCCAGCCCCCCCGCCGGGTCGTGAGCGCCGGGACCGCCTCCCGGGTGACGCGGCTGCTCGCCCGAGCGGTCGCCGAAGGAACCGGCGGGGCGGCGGGAGTGGACGGCTTCGAGGTCGCCGGGAAGACCGGGACCGCCCAGACCGTGGAGAACGGGCGCTACTCGGAGACGCGCTACAGCGCATCCTTCGCCGGGTTCTGGCCGGCGGAGGCGCCGCACTTCTCCGGGGTGGTCATCCTCGACGCCGAGAAGCCGAACCACTCCGGCGCCCACGCCGCCCGGGTCTTCGGTCGGATCGCCGAGCGGATGCTGCGCCGGTACCGGCGAACAGCCCCCGGGGCCGAAGTGCTCCTCGTCGAGCGGCCCCGCCTCGCGCCGCCCAGGGTGGGAGCCTCTCCGGTTCCCGCCGCCGCGCCGGGGGTGGGGCTGCCGGAGCGGGATCTGGTGGCCCGTTCGCTCCGGGTGGGAGGGGTGACGGGGACGGCTGGCGGGGCGCCGCTCCGCTTCCAGCGGATGTTCTTCCGGGAAACCAATCCCCCCGCCCCGACCACGACGGTCGCCGTCTCTCGCCCGTCGCCGGTCCCGTCCCGCGAGACGGTCGCGGAGACGGCGCCGGCGTCCCGCGTGGAGCAACCGGAACGATGAGCCAGGTTCCGCTCGCCGTCCTCCTCGAAGGAATGGACCCGGCGTGGTCGCCCGGCGCGGAGACCGTCCTGGTCGGCGGGGTCGCCTGCGACTCGCGCCGGCTCGCCCCCGGCGACCTCTTCGTCGCCTTCCCCGGAGGGACCGCCGACGGCCACGACTACCTGGAAGCCGCCGGAAGCGCCGGGGCCGCCGCGGCGGTCGTGGAGCGCGGGGACGCCGCCCCGACCGGCCTTCCCACCGTCCGGGTGGCCGACGCTCGCCGTGCGCTCGGCCCCATCGCCGCCCGCTTCCACGGCCGCCCTGCGGAGAGGATGCGCCTGGCCGGGATCACCGGGACGAACGGCAAGACGACGACCGCGTGGCTTCTCGACGGTCTCTTCCACGCCGCGTGGAATGCGAGCCTCCTTGCCGGGACGGTGACCCACCGCGCCCGGATCGGCCGTGGCGCCGACGCGCGCACCCTCGAATGCGCCGGGCCGGGCCTCACCACCCGCGAGGCCTCCGATTTTCAGGCCTTCCTCGCCGAAGCGGAAGCGGCCGGCTGCCGCGCCGGCGCGGTCGAGTGTTCCTCGCACGGGCTCGCCCAGGGCCGCCTCCTCGGGACCCGGTTCCGGGCGGCGGTGTTCATGAACCTCACCCGGGACCACCTCGATTTCCACCCCGACTTCGAGAGCTACTACCGGGCGAAACGGCGGCTCTTCACGGAGAGCCTCGCCGACGACGGTACGGCGGTGGTCTGCCTCGACGACCCGCACGGACGCCGCCTCGCCCGCGAGCTGCGAACGCTCCGACCTGACGCCCGGGTCATCGGTTTCGGCGAAGACCCCACGGCCAGCGTGCGCATCCGCGGGGTGGAGTCGGGGCTCGACGGGCTCCACTTCCGGCTGCAGACCGAAAATGGCTCGTACGCTGTCACGAGCCCGCTGGTCGGCGCCTTCAACGCGCTGAACCTCGCCGCCGCCTGGGCCGCCGCCACCGCGCTCGGGATGCCCGGCGAGCAGGCGGCCGATCTCCTCGGCCAGGTCACCGGGCCTCCGGGCCGGATGGAGCGGATCGTTCTCCCGGCCTCCGCCGGCTCCCGCCCGGCTCACGGGAGCCCGACGGTGCTGGTGGACTACGCCCACACCCCCGACGCCCTCGCCCGCGCCCTCGCCGAGGGACGGGTGCTGGTCGGCGCCGGCCGTCTCGCCGCGGTCTTCGGCTGCGGGGGCGACCGGGACCGCGAGAAGCGTCCGCTGATGGGCGATGCCGCCGCCCGGCTCGCCGACCGGGTGGTCGTCACTTCCGACAACCCCCGGAGCGAGGATCCGGCGAGCATCATCGCCGACATCCGCCTCGGCGCCGACAATCCGCTGCTCGGCGCCACCATCGAAGCCGAGCCGGACCGCCGCCGCGCCATCGAGCGCACGGTGGCGGACGCCGCGCCCGCCGACCTGGTGGTGATTGCCGGACGCGGCCACGAAGGCCTCCAGGCGGTGGCTGACCGGAGGATCCCGCTCGACGACCGGGTGCTGGCCCGGGAGGCCATCCGGCAGAGGGCCCTCGCGTGAGGCTCGCCGCCGAAGCCGCCGCCGCCGCCATGGACGGCGCGCTCGAAGGAACGCCCGGCGTGGCTCGCGGGGTCTCCATCGACACCCGGACGCTCCTCCCGGGCGATCTCTTCTTCGCCATCCGGGGCCCGAACCGCGACGGCCACGCCTTCGTCCCCGCCGCCCTCCAAAAGGGCGCCGCCGGCGCGGTGGTCGAGGCCCGCGGCTCCGCTGGAACCCCCGAAGCCGGGCAGATGTTCCTCATCCGCGTGGACGACACCACCCGCGCCCTCGGCGCCCTCGCCCGCCATCGCCGGCTCGAGAGCGGCGCCCGGGTGGTGGCGATCACCGGCAGCGTGGGGAAGACGACCACCCGCGCCGCCGCCGCCGCCGCGATCGGGGCCGCCTTCCCGGTCTTCGAGTCCCGGGGCAACTGGAACAACCACTGGGGCCTGCCGCTCTCGCTGCTTGCCGCGGAAGGCGAGCCGGTGGGCGTGGTGGAGCTGGGGATGTCGGCCCCCGGCGAGATCCGCGACCTGACCGCGATTGCCGTCCCCGACTGCGGGCTGATTACCACGATTGCCGAGGCCCACCTCGAGTTTTTCGGCTCCCTCGACGCGATCGCCGAGGCGAAGGGTGAGCTCTACGAAGCGCTCCCCGCCGGCGCCACCGCGGTGGTGAACGCCGACGACGCCCGCGTGAAGGGCCAGGCCGACCGCTTCTCCGGCCGCCGGCTCAGCTACGGCTTTTCTTCCGGGACCGATGTCCACGGGGCCGCCTTCCGCGCTCTCGAAGGCGGGCTGGAGTTCCGTGCGAGCGCCTTCGGCGGCGTCGGTGTCCCGGTGCGTTGTCGGCTCGAGGGCCGCCACAACGCGATGAACGTCCTTGCCGGGCTCGCCGCCGCCACCGCGCTCGGGGTCCCGCTCGCGGCCGCCGCCGGCGGGGTGGCGGAGCTCGCCCCGCTCCCCGGCCGGGGCCGGCGGATCCGCCTCCCTGCCGGCGCGACCGCCATCGACGACACCTACAACGCGAATCCCAAGGCGATGGTTGCGGCAATCCGCAGCCTCGCCGCCGCCGCGCCCGGCCCCGGCGGGAGGAGGGTGCTGGTCGCCGGCGCCATGCTCGAGCTCGGCGACGACTCGGAAGCGCTCCACGCCCGATGCGGCCGGGCGGCGGCGGAGGCGGGGCTCGACCTCGTTGTCGGCGTCGGAGCGCTCGGCGGCGTGGTCGCCGAAGCGGCCGCGGGGGGTGGTGCGCCCACCGCGACCGCCGTCGATCCGGAAGCGGCGGCGGTGCTCCTCGCCGGCGCCCTCCGCCCCGGCGATCTGGCGCTGTTCAAGGCCTCCCGGGGCGTCCGCCTCGAACGCGCCCTCCGCCGGCTCGAAGGGGAGGCCCGCTGATGCTCGGCGACCTGCTCGCGTCCTTCTCCGACGTGATTTCGCCGCTCGGCGTCTTCCGCTTTGTCTCGGTGCGCACGGCCGCCGCGGCGATCACCGCGATCGTGCTCTCGCTGGCGCTCGGCCCGGTGGTCATTGCCCGCCTCCGTGAGCTGCGGGTGGGGGAGCGGATCCGCGAGGACGGCCCGAAGCACCACGAGGTCAAGGCGGGCACGCCCACGATGGGGGGCGTGCTGATCGTGGCCTCGGTGCTGGTGGCCACCCTTCTCTGGGCGGACCTCACGAACCGGCTGGTCTGGACCGCCGTCCTCACCCTGCTGGCCTTCGGCGCGATCGGCTTCCACGACGACTGGGGCAAGCTGCGCGGCCGGGGCGGGATGCGCGCCAGGACCAAGTTCGGTCTCCAGACCCTGCTGGGGCTGGCCACCGGGGGTCTCCTCCTCCACTTCGCCGCCGGCGGCCACTTCACCAGTCGGGTGGTCTTCCCGTTCATCAAGGAGTTCCAGCCCGATGTCGGGGTGCTGCTGGTCCCGGCGGTCGCGCTGGTGCTCGTCGCCTCGTCGAACGCGGTGAACCTCACCGACGGCCTCGACGGCCTCGCGGCCGGCTGCGTCCTCGTCGCCGCCGCGGTCTACACCGCGATCACCTACCTCTCCGGGCACGCCGAGCTCTCGGCCTATCTCGACATCGTGAACGTCCCTGGCGCCTCGGAGGTGACGATCTTCGGCGCCTCGGTGATGGGGGCGGCGCTCGGTTTCCTCTGGTTCAACGCCCATCCGGCCCGGGTGTTCATGGGGGATGTGGGGTCGCTCGCCCTCGGCGCCGCGATCGGCATTCAGGCGATCCTGATCCGCCAGGAGATGCTGCTGGTCTTCGTCGGCGGCGTCTTCGTCCTCGAAGCGGCCTCGGTGATCATCCAGGTCGCCGGCTACAAGCTCACCGGCCGCCGCATCTTCCGGATGGCGCCGATCCACCACCACTTCGAGCTCTCCGGCTGGAAGGAATCCCAGGTCAGCGTCCGCTTCTGGATCCTTGCCTTCCTCTGCGCCCTCGCCGCGCTGACCACCCTGAAGCTGCGATGAACGATGGCGGTTGCGGCAGACGGGATTCCCGGCCCCGGAGTCGTGGTGCTTGGCGCCGGGATCAGCGGGGCGGCGGCGGCGGAGCTTCTGCTGCGGCTGGGACGGGACCCGCTGGTCGCCGACGCCCGGGTGGAGGCGGAGATCGCCGCCGCGCCCCGGCTGCGCCGACTGGGCGCCCGGCTGGCCGCCGGCGGCCATCCGCCCTCGCTGCTCGACGGCGTCTCGCTGGTGGTGGCCAGCCCCGGGTTTCCGCCGGACTCGGCCATCCTGGTGCGGGCGCAGGAAGCCGGCATCCCGGTCTGGAGCGAGCTCGAACTCGGCTACCGGGCGCTCGGGGAGCCGGCGGCGCGGATTGCTGCGGTAACCGGGACGAAGGGCAAGTCCTCGGTCACCACCCTGCTCGCGGAAGCGCTCCGGCGGGCGGGCCAGGACGCCGTGGCCTGCGGCAACCTGGGCCGGCCTCTCTCCGCGGTTGCCCCGGGCTTCGGGCCGGAAGCCGTTGCGGTGATCGAGGTCTCCAGCTTCCAGCTGGCCACGATCGCCCGCTTCCGGGCGCGGGTGGCCGTGCTGCTCGCGGTCGCGGAGGACCATCTCGACTGGCACCCGGACCGGGAGCACTACCACCGCTCGAAGGCCCGCATCTTCGAGAACCAGACCGCCGGCGACATCGCGGTCTTCGACGGAGCTGATCCGGTGGCCCGCTCCCTCGCCGAGACCGCGGCCGGCACGACCGGAGCGGCGCTCCTGCCCTTCGGCGGCGGGGCCGGGACCGCGGACACGGAGGTGGTGATCGAGCGCGGACGGGCGGTCCTCCGCGCGGGAGGCCGCCCCGAGGTGCTCGCCCGCCTCGACGTCCTCCCCTTCGCGCCCCTCCACCAGCAGCGCAACCTGACCGCGGCCGCCACCGCGGCCCGCCTGTTCGGGGCGCCGAGGCAGGCGGTGGAGGCGGCGGCCCGGGGCTTCCGCGGACTCCCCCACGCCATCGAGGACCTCGGCGGGGCCGGGGGCGTCCGCTTCGTCAACGACTCGCGGGCGACCACGCTCGTCGCCACCGCGGCCGCGCTTGGCGCCCTGGGAACGCCCGCGACTCCTGCCGGAGGGATCGAGCTGATCCTCGGCGGAATCCTGAAGGGCGGCAGCTTCGCCGAGCTGGACGCTGACCTCCCCCGCCGCAACGTACGCACGGTCCACGCCATCGGGGCCGCGACCTCCCGCATCGTCCTGGATATCCGCAGCGTCCCCGTCCGGACCGCGGACAGCCTCGACCAGGCCGTACGACGCGCCTTCCGTGCGGCGAAAGCCCGGGGCGGCGGGATCGTCCTCCTCTCGCCCGGGTGCTCCAGCTTCGACCTCTTCGCCAATTACAGGGACCGCGGGCGCCGCTTCCGGACCCTGGCGAGCGGTCTCGGCGCCCGTCCACCGGCCCCCCAGCCGGCTTTCGGCCACCGGGGAGTCGCCCCGTGAGCCGCCGCGCCGCGCCCGACGGCTTCCTGTTCGCCGGCACCCTGATGCTGCTCGTCTTCGGGCTGGTGATGCTTTACAGCGCCTCGGCGTTCGTGGCCGAAGCCGGCTCCAGGAGTCCGTTCCATTTCCTGACCCGCCAGGCGGTCTGGGCGATCGCCGGGATGGGGCTGATGATCGCCGCGGCCCGCCTCGACTACCGGGTCCTCGCCCGCCCGGCCGTGGCCTGGGGTCTGTTCGCGGTCATCGCGGCGCTCCTGGTGGCGACCCTCGGCACGGCGCCGATCAACGGATCGAGCCGGTGGATCCGCCTCTTCGGGTTCACCCTCCAGCCCTCGGAGCCGGCGAAGCTGGCGGTCATCATCCTGGTGGCGCATCTTGTAGCCCGGAACCCGCCCGACACTTGGCGCCGCCTGCTCGCCCCGCTCGGCTGCATCGCCGTCATCTGCGGGCTCATCTTCCTGCAGCCGGATCTGGGCACCGCCACCTTCCTCGGCATCACCGGAGTGATGATCGTCTACCTCGGCGGCGCCCGCATCCTCCACCTCGGCGCGCTCGCCGGCGTCGCGGTTCCCCTGATGGCCGCCGGCATCCTCTCGGCGGAGTATCGGGTGCGGCGGGTGACCAGCTTTCTCGACCCCTTCGCCGACCCCCTCGACCACGGGTTCCAGCTCGTGCAGTCGCTCATCGCGCTCGGGCGCGGCGGCCTGACCGGGGTCGGCTTCTCCAACGGCGAGCAGAAGCTGCTCTACCTGCCGGAGCCGCACGCCGACTTCGTATTCAGCGTGATCGGGGAGGAACTGGGGCTGATCGGCGGGGCCGCCGTCATCGCGGTGTTCTTCCTCTACGGCCTGCGCGCCCTCGTGGTCTCGGCGAAGGCGCCCGATCTCTTCGGGAAGCTCGTCGGTTGCGGCGCGGCTCTCGCGATCACTCTCCAGGCCTTCATCAACATCAGCGTTGCCACCGGGCTCATGCCGACCACCGGCCTGCCGCTCCCCTTCGTCTCCGCCGGGGGCTCGGCGCTCCTCACCTCGATGATCGCCGCCGGCCTCATCCTCTCCGTCTCGCAGCGGGTGCCGTGATGAAGGCGCGCCGGCTCCTCGTCGCCGCCGCCGGCAGCGGCGGCCACATCTATCCCGGGCTTGCGGTGGCGGAGGCGTTCCGGGCCCGTGGCGGGGCGGCGGTGCGCTTCGTCGGGACGCCGGCGGGACTCGAGCGCCAGATCGTGCCTCGTTCCGGCTTCGAGGTTTCCCTGGCGCCGCCGGCGGCGCTGCGCGGCCGGCCGCTGACCGCGATGCCCCGGATCGCCGGGAACGTCGTTCGCTCCGTTTTCGTGATGCGGCGCGTCCTGCGGGCCTTCCGCGCCGACGTGGTCTTCGGGACCGGGGGCTCGGTCTCGGGGATCGCAGCGCTCGCGGCGCGCTCGATGGGGATCCCGACGGTCCTCCTGGAGCCGAACGCCTCCCCCGGGCTCGCCAACCGCTGGAGCGCCCCCCTCGCCACCCGGGTGGCGGTGGGCTTCGCCGCGACCCGCAGCCACTTCAAGGGACGCGCGGTGGTCACCGGCATCCCGGTGCGCAAGGCGTTCTTCCGCGCCCCCGCGGCCGGCGCGCCGAAGCGCCGCCTCTCCGTCCTGGTCACCGGCGGAAGCCAGGGGGCGTCGCCGCTGAACGGCCTGGTCACCGGGGCCCTCCCGGTGCTCAGGAAGCGGGCCGGCCGGATCCGTTTCACCCACCAGACCGGCCCCGCCGACGAGCAGGCGGTGCTGGCGGCCTACCGGGCGGCGCGGATCCGCGCCCGGGTGATCCCCTACCTCGACGACATGCCGTCGGCGTTCGCCGGCGCCGACCTGGTGGTCAGCCGGGCGGGCGCCATCACCTGCGCCGAACTCGCCGCCGCCGCCCGCCCGGCGATGGTGGTCCCGGCGGCGGTCGCCGGCGCCCACCAGCGCGATAACGCCGCCGCCCTCGCCGCCGCCGGGGCGGCGGAGTTCGTCGAGGAAACGATCAGCAGTCCGGCCTTCGGAGGGCGCCTCGCCGCGATCCTCGACGACAGGCCGCGCCGCGAAGCGATGGCCCGGGCCGCCGCGGGGCTCGCCCGTCCCGCTGCCGCGGAGGACCTCGCGAAGCTGCTGGAGAGGCCTTCCGTGACCGGGAAGGCGGCCGCATGACCCCCGATCCGCACTTCCTCGGCGGCGCCGACGGCCTGCGCGGAGGCCTGCTCTTCTCCCGCCGCACCCGGGTCCACTTCATCGGGATCGGCGGCGTGGGGATGAGCGGCATCGCCGAAGTCCTGCTGAACCTCGACTACCAGGTGACCGGTTCGGACATCCGTTACGGGACGGCCGCCCGGCGGCTCGCCGAGCTCGGCGCGATCGTCTACGAAGGGCACGCTCCGGGTCAGGTCGGCGCCGCGGACGTGGTGGTCATCTCCTCGGCGATCCGGGAGAGCAACCCCGAAATCGTCGCGGCGCGCCGCCGCCAGCTCCCGATCATTCCCCGCGCCGAGATGCTCGCCGAGCTCATGCGGATGAAGTTCGCGGTCGCCGTCGCCGGATCGCACGGGAAGACGACGACCACCTCCATGACCGCGGTCCTCCTCCACGAAGCGGGCCTCGATCCCACCACCGTGATCGGCGGCCGGGTCGAGGGAATCGGCGGCAGCGCCCGGCTGGGAAAGTCGGACATCCTGGTCGCCGAAGCCGACGAATCGGACCGCACCTTCCTCCGTCTCCTCCCGGTGTGGGCGGTGGTCACCGGGATCGACCGCGAGCACCTCGACGCCTACGAAGGGATGGAGGACCTGAAGGACTCCTTCCTGCGGTTCATGAACATGACCCCGTTCTACGGCGGGGTGGTTCTCTGCCTGGACAACGCGAACCTCGCCGGGCTGCTGCCCCGGATCCGCCGCCGGGTGGTGACCTACGGGTTCGCCGAGGACGCCGACGTCACCGCAGCAAACGTGGAGATCGACCAGGGCGGCTCCCGCTACCAGTTGCGCGTTCGGGGCGGGATCGCGGGGACGGTACGCCTCCGCCAGCCGGGCCGGACGGCGGTCCAGAACAGCCTCGCCGCTGCGGCGGTGGGCCTCGAACTGGGCATTGGCACCCGGACGGTCCGCGAAGGGCTCGAAGCGTTTTCCGGCGTGGACCGCCGCTTCGAACAGCGGGGCGTGGTCCGCGGGGTGCGGCTTGTGGATGACTACGCCCACCACCCAAGCGAGATCACCGCGACCCTGGAAGGGGCGCGCGCCGCCTACGGAACCCGGACGGTGGCGATCTTCCAGCCCCACCGGTTCAGCCGGGTCGCGGCGCTCGACACCGAGTTCCGCCACGCCTTCGAACAGGCCGACACGGTGGTGGTCACCGACATCTATCCGGCCGGCGAGGAGCCGCTGCCGGGCGTCACCGGCGAGGCGCTGGCCGCCGGGATAGCCGCCACCGGCCATCCCGACGCCCGCTTCATCGGCGACCTCGAAGCGGTGGCTTCCGCGCTCGCTCCCGAACTCCGTCCCGGCGACCTGGTGCTGACGCTGGGCGCCGGCACGATCAACCGCCTGCCCGACCTGCTGCGCGAAGCCCTGACATGAAGATCCGTCGCCGCCGCCGTCCTGAGAGACCCACGGCCACGGCCCCCGAGCGCCCGACCCCGATCGCTCCGGTGGCCCCGGGAATGACCGCCGGTGGAATGACGGCGCCGCGCCCACGGCCGACCTCTCCCGGCGCCGCGCCGGTCCGGGGCCGCGATCGGGGCGGGGCCGGCTGGCGGCGGCTCGGCCTTGGCTCCCTCGGCGTTGTGCTCGGGCTCGGCGTCTGGGTAGGCAGGGCGACCGGACAGCGGGCGGCCGTCCCGAGCCACCTGGAACTCACCGGGGCGGGCCACCTGCTCGAACGGCCGGTGGACGAGCTGCTGCGCGAGGATGGCCTGCTGGCCGGCGCCGGGGCGGTGCGGGATCGCCTCCTGGCCACCGGCGTGGTCGACGAAGTGGTGGTCCACCGCCGCCTCCCGGCGGGCTTTACCGTCGAGGCGGTGGAAAAGCGGGCCGTCGCCCTCCTCGATCTCGAACCGCTGGTCGCGATCGCCGCCGACGGGACGCTGCTCGGTCCGGCGGAGGTCCGGGACCTGGAGTGGGCCGGGGCGAACGACCTGCTGCTGATTCGGGGGACCGACCGAGAGGCCCCGGACTTCGCCTCCCGGACCCGCTTCGCCGGCCGGCTGGCGGCGGGGCTCCGCGCCCGGCCGACGCTCGACGGCGCCGTCTCGGAGGTGGACCTGTCGCGGGCGCCCTACCGGATCGAGGCGGTGCTCCGGCCGGCCCCGATCCGCCTGCTGTTGACTTCGGACGGGTTCTTCGACCAGCTCGAACGGGGGGTCGGACTGTTGCCGACGCTCACCGGGCGCTGGCCGAATCTGGTCCGGGCGGATCTGCGGGCGCCGGATCGCGTGGTGGTCCGCACCGGTCCGGCGCCGCTGATTGCAACCGATGAGGCCCAGGGGCCGGAGGAGGGCTCGCGATGAACTATGGCGACGAGCTGGCGTGCGGGATCGATATCGGCTCCGACAGCGTCCGGGCGGTCCTGGCCCGGATTCCCGACCAGGCGCCGGGCGAAGACGGTTCCGAACCCATCGAGATCCTCGGAGCCGGGCAGGCGCTCGCGGGCGACGCGGTGCAGTACGGCGACATCGTGCGCATCAGCGAAGCTGCCGACGCGATCCGCGCGGCGGTGGAGGAACTGGAGCAGGCCGCCGGCGTCGACGTGCGCCGCGCCTACGTGGCCATGGGGTCGCGGCGCCGCCGGGCGATCAACTGTTCGGGGCAGATCGCCGTAGCCGATGCCGGTTCGATCACCGTGAAGGATGTGGAGAGGGCGATCCGCGCCGCCGTCCCCCAGGGTGGCGGCGCCTGGCTGCAGGACCCCTACAAGCTCCTCCACGCGCTTCCACAGGAGTTCTGGGTGGATGACCTCGACGCGACGGACGATCCCACCGGCTGGACCGGGCGCACGATCCAGTCTTTCGTCCACCTCGTTGCCTGCCCCGGTCCCACTCTCGAGCGCATGGAGCAGGCGGTGAACGCCACCGGCGTGAAGGTGGAGAAGTTCGTGATCTCCGCCCTCGCTTCCGGGATGGCGGTGCTCGAACCGGAGGAGCGGAAGGGCAACGTGCTCCTCCTCGACTGCGGAGCGATGACCACCGACATCGCTCTCTTCCGTCGAGGCGCCCTCTGGCACTCCGACGTCATGCCCGCCGGCGGCCGCCACTACACGAGCGACGTGGCCGGAGGGCTCCAGCTCGGCTACGGCGAGGCCGAGAGGGTGAAGCGCCAGTACGGATCCGCGCTCAAGACGAAGGTCCCCGCCGGAGCCAACTTCCGGGTGGAGTCGGTCGGCCGGGTCTTCCCGAGGCGCGTCCTCGCCGACATCCTGCAGCGGCGCGCCGAATTTCTCTTCACCAGGATCCGGGACGAGCTCCGCCGGCTGCGTCTCGACAAGCCCGGCCGGGTGGTGCTCACCGGCGGCGGCGCGCAGCTCGAAGGCATCCAGGAAGTGTCCCGCCTGGTGTTCGGGGCCGAGGCCGAGAGCCGGGGCGGCGTCGGGGTCGGCGGTCCGCTCCAGGACCCCGCAAGCCAACCCCGCTTCGCCGCGGCGGTCGGGCTCGTGCGCTTCGGCCTCAAGGAGGCCCGCGCGGCGGCGCGGCGGGCCCGGACGCGCGGACTGCGCGGGTGGCTGCTCCGCCGGAAGAAGGCCGGCTGATGTCCCCTTCCTGTTCCTTCCCCCCTTCCACGGAGGCGACCCATGATCTTCCTTGCTGACGAGAACGCGTTCCGGCCCGAAGCGGCGCCGGAAACGGAAGCGGAAACGGCCTCTCCGAAGGAGGCGGCCGCGGCGCGGATGCGCGATGACGGCCGGGCGCTGATCAAGGTGATCGGCGTGGGGGGCGGCGGCGGGAACGCGGTGAACCGGATGATCGAGGCCGGGGTGGCCGGGGTGGAGTTCATCGCGGCCAACACCGACGCCCAGGTCCTCAGCCGCTCCCTCGCCCCGACGCGGATCCAGCTTGGCCGCGACCGCACCGGAGGCCTCGGCTGCGGCGGCGATCCGGAGGTCGGCCGGCTGGCGGCCCGGGACGACATGGACACCCTCATCGATGCCCTCAAGGGGGCGGACATGGTCTTCATCGCCGCCGGCGAAGGGGGCGGGACCGGGACTGGCGCCACCCCGGTGGTCGCCTGCGTCGCGCAGGAGATCAAGGCTCTCTGCGTCGCGGTGGTGACGAAGCCGCTGGGTGTGGAGGGCCGCCGCCGCCGGGAAACCGCCGACGAGGGCATCCGCGAGCTGCGCGACTACGTGGACACCCTGATCTGCGTTCCCAACGACCGGGTGGTGCAGGTCTACGGGGACAAGCCGATCCGGGACGCGTTCCGTGACGCCGACGCGGTCGTGACCCAGGCGGTCCAGGGCATCTCCGACCTCATCCAGATTCCCGGGGAGATCAACCTCGACTTCGCCGATGTGCGGATGGCGATGCGGCAACGGGGCGCCGCGGTCATGGGCATCGGGACCGCGACCGGCGAGAACCGGGTCGAGGAAGCGACGAAGCGGGCGATCCAGTCCCCGCTGCTGGAGGACACCTCGATCCGGGGCGCCAGCAGCATCATCATCAACGTCACCGGCGGCGAGAGCATGACCCTGAAGGAGGTCCAGACGGCGACCGAACGGGTGCGGGAGGCGGTCCAGCTCGATGAGGAGCCGTGGCAGGGCGAGGCCCCGGGTGACACAATCCTGCTCGGCACCGCCTTCGATCCGAGCCTTCAGGACGCGGAGAAAGGAGATGCGATCCGGGTGACCGTGGTCGTGACCGGGTTTCCGGAGCGCGGCCTTCGGGGCAGCACCCCGCAGGACCTGGCCACGTACGTGGAGCGGCGCGCCACCGGGACGACCGGCGCCGCGCCGGAGGAGCCGGAGGAAACCCCCGCGGTCCGTCGGCGCTCCCCGCGCCGCCGGAAGCGCGCCAGAGGCGCTGGAGGCCCCAGCCTCTTCGGCAACGGCTCGCCCGAGCCGACCGCAGACGCCGAGCCCGCCTCCGCCGGGGCCTCTCGTCGCGTGGAGGCGGACATCCCTCCGGTCCTCCCTCCCGACGACCGGGGCGACGACCGCTGGGGTTCCCTCGATCCCCCGCCTCCCGCCCGCAGAAGCGGCTCCGACAGCCGCTGGGGTGACCTCGACACCCCCCCCTACCTCAAGTCCTGACATGGAGCGCCGGCGCGGCGCCGCTCCGTGCGGCGGCGCCGACCCGCGCCATGAAGCGGTCCCGACCCACCTGTGACCGCGTTCCACTGGCGCCGCCTCCCCACCACCTCTCTCGAAGCCCTCACCACCCACCGCTTCCCCGCTCCCCACGGCTTCACCGGCCGCTTCCGCACCCGCGGCCCCGCCTCGCTCCCGTTCGGCGACCGCGCCACCCGCCTCGGCGATCTCGCCGCCCTCGCCCGCGCCGCGAAGGCCAGGACGCTCCGGGAGATGCGACAGGTCCACGCCGCCCGCGTCCTTGTGGTCCACGCCGGCGAACCACCATGGCCGACCCCGCCCGAAGCCGACGGCGTTGTCGTGACGACCCCTGGCGCCGGCCTCGTCATCAAGACCGCCGACTGCGTCCCGGTGCTCCTTCACGATCCCGAAACCGGTGCCGTCGGCGGCGCCCACGCGGGCTGGCGGGGCACGGCGGCGGGTGTGACCGGGGCTACCATCCGCGCCCTCGCCGAAGCCACCGGCTCCAATCCCGCCCGCTTCACGGCAGCGATCGGCCCGGCGATCGGCCCCTGCTGCTACGAGGTTGGCCCCGACCTCCTCACCGCCTTCGAAGCCGGCGGCCACGACCCCGCGCCCTTCTCCAACCCCGGCCCCCGGGGCCGCCCCCACCTCGACCTCCTCCGCGCCAACCGGGTCCAGCTCGAAGCGGCCCGCCTCCGCCCGGGGAACATCCTCGTCGCCAACCGCTGCACCCGCTGCGACCCCGCCTTCCACTCGTACCGCCGCGCCGGCGCCCCCACCGGCTCGAACTTCGCCTACGCCATCGCCAGCGACGGACCTCTCAGATCACGTTCCCCTCGGGAGCGGCGCCCCCCTTCCCGAACCGGGTGAGCGAGAACGGCTCGATGTCCAGGGTGTGCGAGCGGCCGTCCAGGATGACCTCGGCGAGCGCTCTCCCCACCCCCGGTGCGTGCTGCATCCCGTGCCCGGAAAACCCGTTCGCGAGGAGAAACCGGGGACACTCCGGGACCGCCCCCAGGATGGCGTTGTGGTCCGGGGAGACCGCGTAGAGCCCGGCTGCCGCGGTGCGCATCGCCGCCTCCTCCAGACGGGGCAGGCGGTGGACGGCGCGCTCGAAGACGCCGGCGAGAAAGTCCAGGTCCGGAGTCTGGGAGAAGCCCGGCGGCTCGTCCGGGTCGGCCTGGCCGATGAGAAAGCCGCCGCTGTGCCAGTGCATGTACACGCCGGTTCCCCAGTCGATGGTGAGAGGCATCCGCCGCGGCGCCCACCCGAGCGGCTGGGTGGTGAAGAACTGCCGCCGGACCGGCTCCACGGGCACCGCGATTCCGAGCAGCGCCCCCACCTCCTGCGCCCACGGCCCGGCGGCGTTCACCAGGTGGCCGCACTCCCATGGCTCCTCCCCGGCGGTGAACCGGAACCCGCCCCCGGGCAGGACCGCCGCCTCGGTCACCGCGCACTCCCGCCGCAGCTCGACCCCGTGGCGCCGCGCCAGGGCCGCGTAACCCGCGACGAGGGCGGCCGGCGTCGCCACCCCGTCCTCCGGACAGAACGTCGCCCCCACCAGGTCCTCGGTGCGGATGCCCGGCAGGATCCGCTCCGCCTCGCCGGGGCTGATGACCTCGACCGGCGCTCCGAGCGCACGCTGCCGCTCCGCCGTCCGGGCGAAGCCTGCGAGGTCGTCATCGCTGTTCAGCAGGAAGAGATAGCCGTCCTGGTTCAGGTCGGCGTTCACCCCGGTGCGCTCCTCGAAGCGCTGCAGCTCGGCGATGCTGTAGCGGGAAAGGGCCACGTTGGCGGCGGTGGTGAACTGGAGGCGCACCCCGCCGGCGGCCTTGGCCGTGGAACCGGCGCCGAGCGCGTCTTCCCGCTCGAAGACGACGACCCGTCCGGCCTTCCGCTCTCCGAGGTGGGCCGCGATCGAGGCGCCGATGACCCCGCCCCCGATGATCGCCACGTCACAGGTTCCCGCCATCGCGCTCCTCCTCTCCGCGAGATTCTCTACCGGTCCGAGCGGACACCGCCCGCGTAAAATTTCAGATCGTGAGCGACAACCGAGAAACCGAAGGCGCTGCCGGCCTCGCCGGCGGTGCGATCCAGGTCAAGGACACCCGGACCGGCGCCGAGGCCGAGATCCCGATCGAGCACGGCGCCATCCGGGCGGCCGCGCTGCTCGGGATCCGCTCGGGCCCGGAGGACGAGGGCATCGTCTCCTACGACCCGGCGTTCAAGAACACCGCGAACTGCATCAGCCGGATCACCTACATCGATGGCGACCGGGGCATCCTCCGTTATCGGGGCTACCCGATCGAGGAGCTGGCCGGGAACACCAGCTACCTGGACATCGCCTGGCTGCTCATCCACGGCGAGCTTCCCACTTCGGCCGAGAGCGCGGCGTGGGCGGCCGAGGTCGGGGCCGAACTCGGCGTGCCCGATCCGCTCCCTCGGATCCTCGACGGCTTCAACCCCGACGGCCACCCGATGGCGATGTTCATCGCGCTCCTCGCCGGCCTCGGAGCTCTCCATCCGGAGTCGAAGCAGGTGACCGACCCGGCGACCCGCGCCGCCCACGTCCGCCGGCTCATCGCCGCCGCTCCGACGCTGGCCGCCATGACCTACCGCCGGGGGAAGGGACTCGACCCGGTGGCGCCGCGCGCCGACCTCAGCTTCCCCGCCAACTTCCTGAACATGGTCTTCGGCGGCGAAGGGTCCGGCTACGAAGTCCACCCCGCCCTCGAGCAGGCCATGGACGTCCTCTTTGTGCTCCACGCCGACCACGAGCAGAACTGCTCCACCTCGGCGATGCGCGGCGTCGGCAGCTCCCACGCCGATCCCTACTCGTCGGCGGCCGCTGCCTCCGCGGCGCTCTACGGCCCGCTCCACGGCGGCGCGAACGAAGCGGTGCTGCGCATGCTCGACGAGATCGGGACCCGCCGCAACGTACCGGCGTTCATGGACGAGGTGCGCTCCGGCAAGCGCCGGCTCATGGGCTTTGGTCACCGGGTCTACAAGAGCTACGACCCCCGCGCCCGGATCATCAAGAAGACCGCCTACGAGGTCTTCGAGGTCACCGGCAAGAACCCGAAGATCGACATCGCCCTGGCGCTTGAACAGGCCGCGCTCGAGGAGGACTACTTCATCCAGCGCCGGCTCTACCCGAACGTCGACTTCTACTCCGGGATCATCTACGAGGCCATGGGGTTTCCGGTCGGCCTCTTCCCGGTGCTCTTCGCGGTGCCGAGGATGTCTGGCTGGGCGGTCCAGTGGAACGAGATGCTCGAGGACCGCGAACAGAAGATCGCCCGCCCGAAGCAGCTCTATCTCGGCCAGCCGAAGCGTCCCGTCCCCACCGCCTGAGCGGAACGGATCCGGCGCCGCGAGCGGTCTGTCAGGCGGCGACCGCGGTTTCCCGGTGCACCTCGGCGAGGGCCTCGCTGATCTTCGCGAGGCAGGTCCTGAGCACATGCGGCTCGGCCCCGAAGCCGATCCGGAGGAAGCCGTCGAGCTCGAAGTGCTGCGCCGGGACGACGAGCATGTCCTTCTCCAGCCGCAGCCGCTCGATGAGATTCCCGGACGCGATGGGGTGGTGGTAGCGGACGGCGGCGATGGCGCCGGCCTTCGGCGGCGTCCAGCTCAGCCGCACCGGATGATGCTCGTGGGAGGCGACCCACTCGCGCACGATGGGGAGCTGGCGGCGGATGATGCCCCGGGTGCGGGCCAGGATTTCCGGGCGCCGGTCGAGCGCGATCTGCGCGAGCCGGTCGGAGAGGGCGCTGACTGCGAGAGTGTTGTAGTCGCGGTGCCCCCAGAGCTCGGCGCACTTCTCCGGTGTGGTGGCCACCCAGCCAATCCGCAGCCCCGGCAGGCCGAAAGCCTTGGAGAGGCCGGCGTTCAGGAGCACCCGGTCCGTCCTGCCCCAGAAGGTGGGGCATTCCTCGCCGGAAATCTCGGCGCCGCGGTACACCTCGTCGGACAGCAGCCAGGCGCCGGAGCGCTCGGCCGCGGCCACGATCCGGTCCATTTCCGCTTCGGTGAGGACGCCGCCGCTGGGGTTGTTCGGGTTGCAGATGCAGATGAGCCGGGTGCGGTCGGAGACCGCCGCGTCGAGAGCGTAGAGGTCCGGCCGCCATCCGTCGGCTTCCACGAGCGGGAAGGGAACGACCCGGGCGCCGAGCGAGCGGCAGGCCCCGATGATCTGCATGTAGTTCGGGACCATGGCGACCACCTCGTCCCCGGGGGAGAGCGTGGTGAGCGCCGAGAGGAAGTTGGCCTCGCAGGTCCCGTGGGTGACCAGGATCTGGTCTTCGCGGGCGCCCGGGTAGAGGGCGGCGATCCGCTGGCGCAGCTCCGGCGTGCCGTTCGACTGGGTGTAGCCGAGGAGCGTGCCGCCGAGGTCCTGCCCATCCCGAAGCTCGTCGAGCGTCATCGGGTGGACGCCGCTCTCGGAGATGTTCCACTGGACGGTGTTCTCCCACTGGCAAAGGCAGCGCTCCATCACAAACGGTTCAAACTTCATGGCGCATTCCCCCCGGGCCGTCCCGGCGCGGTCAACAATTATGACCGTGCCCGGCGCATGGAGCGCGCCCGTTCCGCCTGAGGCTTGCGCCGATCGCCAGCCCCCGCCTGCCAGTCCTCTGCCGAGGCCGATCCCCCATCATCGCTGTCGTGCCCCCGCCCCGCACGATCGGCGCCTTCGTGGCGCGCTGGATCCTGGGCCTGGCCTTCTTCATGGCCGGCTGGTGGAAGGTGTTCTCGCTCGGCCCGATCGAGCATGCCCGCTCGATGTTCGTCGTTCCCTACGCCGACACCTTCCTGCCCGCTTGGGCGCTCTGGTCGACCGGGGTCGAGATCCCCTTCATCGAGCTTCTCGCCGGCGCGATGCTGCTCCTCGGCTGGCAGCGGCGGCTCGCAGTGATCGCCCTCGGCGCCGTCCTGATCGTGGTCACCTTCGGCCACCTCCTCATCGAGCCCTTCTACGCCCTCAACACCGATGTGCTGCCCCGCGCCCTGCTGCTCATCGCGCTTGTGGTCCTCGACGAAGACGACCGCCTGAGCCTCGACCACTTCCTCCGCAATAGGTCCGTTGCCGAGCCGCCATCCTGAGTTGACGCGCCGGGCGTAGCATTCCAGCCATGATCCAGCGGAATCCCACCCGCTCCGTGCGGGTCGGCGCGGTCCGCGTCGGGGCCGGTCATCCCGTCGTGGTGCAGAGCATGTGCGCCACCCCCACTCGCGACGTGGAGGCGACGTCGGCCCAGGCCGAGGCGCTCCGCGAGGCCGGCGCCGGGATCGTTCGGATCGCCGTGGACAGCAGGAAGGAAGTCGAAGCCCTCGGCGAGATCCGCCAACGCACCAGCGCGAACCTCTCGGTGGATCTCCAGGAGAGCTACCGGCTCGCCGCGCCGGTGGCCCGCCACGTGGACAAGATCCGCTACAACCCCGGCCACCTCTGGCACCACGAGAAGTCCCGCCCGGTCGAGGACAAGGTGCGCTTCCTCGCTGACGTGGCCGGCGAGAACGACTGCGCGATGCGCATCGGGGTGAACTGCGGCTCGATCGACCCCAGGCACCAGGACCGCTTTCGCGACGATCCGGTGGGCGCCATGGTCCAGTCCGCGGCGGAGCACTGCGAGATGCTCGACGCGGTGGGGTTCACCCGCTACGTGGTCTCGCTGAAGGACTCCGACCCCGCGCAGGTGATCGAAGGCAACCGCCGCTTTGCCGAGCTCCGTCCCGATGTCCCGCTGCACCTCGGCGTGACCGAGGCCGGCCTCCCCCCGGAGGGCATCATCAAGACGAGGATCGCCTTCGAGCAACTCCTCAGCCGGGGCATCGGCGACACGATCCGCGTCTCGCTGACCCTCCCCAATCCGAGGAAGCCCGAGGAAGTGCGCGCCGGCCACCAGATCCTCGACGACATCGCCTCCGGCCGCTTCCGTTCGGTGCCCGAGTTCCCGAACGACCGCCTGAACATCATCTCCTGCCCGTCCTGCTCACGGGTCGAGAACGAGAAATTCGTCGAGCTCGCCGAAGAGGTGCGCGACCTCACCCGCTACGCCCAGGACCACGCGATCACGATCGCCGTCATGGGCTGTCGCGTGAACGGCCCCGGGGAGACCGACGACGCCGATCTCGGCCTCTGGTGCGGCCCCGCGTTCGTCAACCTGAAACGCGGCCCCCGAACGCTTGGCGCCGTCCCTTACGACGAGATCCTCACCCGCCTCAAGACCGAAGTCGACAATCTCATCGCCGCCCGCACCCCCCGACCCTGACCTCCCCTTCCTACTGGCCCCTGAAGGCGTACCACCGGGCGCCGGGTCAACTGGGTTGGATCCAGGACTACGAAGAATTCCTCGATGCTCTCGATCGGGTCTGGAAGGCCTGCCAGCAGGCCGGCGAGGACGCCGGCGCTCCATGGTGCGGCGCTCGATGGTTTGGCGGTCGATACGTCGAGGCGCGGAGTTCTGGAGCGCCGGTGTCCTCACCGGCCAGCGGCGCAGGCGGGGATGGACCGTGGGCTTTCCGGCGCCCGGTCGGTCGGCACGTCGGTGCGTTGGGCGGGAGGCTGCGGAGCGGGGCAGGCCGGCGAGGACGCCGGCGCTCCATGGTGCCGGGGCTCGATGGTGCGGCGGTCGATACGTCAAGGGGCGGAGTTCTGGAGCGCCGGTGTCCTCACCGGCCAGCGGCGCCGGCGGGGATGGACGGTGGGCTTTCCGGCGCGCGGTCGGTCGGGACGTCGGTGCGTTGGGCAGGAGGCTGCGGAGTGGGGCAGGCCGGCGAGGACGCCGGCGCTCCATGGTGCGGCGCTCGATGGTTTGGCGGTCGATACGTCGAGGGGCGGAGTTCTGGAGCGCCGGTGTCCCCACCGGCCAGCGGCACAGGCGGGGATGGACGGTAGGTCTTCCGGCGCGCGGTCGGTCGTCACGTCGGCGCGTTGGGCAGGAGGCTGCGGAGCGGCGCAGGCCGGCGAGGACGCCGGCGCTCCATGGTGCCGGGGCTCGATGGTGCGGCGGTCGATACGTCTAGGCGCGGAGTTCTGGAGCGAGGGTGTCCTCACCGGCCAGCGGCACAGGCGGGGACGGACGGTGGGCTTTCCGGCGCCCGGTCGGTCGGCACGTCGTCGCGTTGGGCAGGAGGCTGCGGAGCGGCGCAGGCCGGCGAGGACGCCGGCGCTCCATGGTGCCGGGGCTCGATGGTTTGGCGGTCGATACGTCGAGGGGCGGAGTTCTGGAGCGCCGGTGTCCCCACCGGCCAGCGGCACAGGCGGGGATGGACGGTGGGCTTTCCGGCGCGCGGTCGGTCGGGACGTTGGCGCGTTGGGCAGGAGGCTGCGGAGCGGCGCAGGCCGGCGAGGACGCCGGCGCTCCATGGTGCGGCGCTCGATGGTTTGGCGGTCGATACGTCGAGGCGCGGAGTTCTGGAGCGCCGGTGTCCTCACCGGCCAGCGGCGCCGGCGGGGATGGACGGTGGGATTTCCGGCGCGCGGTCGGTCGGGACGTTGGCGCGGTGGGCAGGAGGCTGCGGAGCGGGGCAGGCCGGCGAGGACGCCGGCGCTCCATGGGACCGACGCTCCGTACGTCAGGGCGCTCCGGTCGCCGCCCGGAACCCCGGAGCTGTCTCCCCGGACTGAGACCACCGCCTTCGGCGCAGGGCGCTCCCGGTGATTCGGCCGTCAGGTCAGTCCGCATCAAGCACCCTCCGGAGGCGGCGGTCGCGGGAGACGCGCCAGATGCGCGCGTCCAGGTAGTAGTGCTGCATCGCCCACCCCAGCACCGCGGCCGCCACGACCTGCCCTCCCAGGCTCTCGCCCCCGGCTTCCGGCGCTCCCGCCACGAACCCGGCAAACGGCAGCACCACCGAGTCCAGCGCGGCGGCAACCACCCCGCTCACCCACGCCACCCCGGGCCCCCGATAGCACAACAACGTGAACGCCAACCCGAGCGCAGCGTAGATCCACACGCTGCGGAACGAGAACGCAGCGAGGCTGCCCGGCGCCGCCCGCCGCCGCCGGTAGCGGCGCTGCCCGTAATCCCACACGAACCGGTGGTACTGCAGGTTGTGCCCCGCGGTCGCGATGGGCACCGCAAACAGCACCGCCAACGGGCTCATGAACGCGGCGGCGTGAAGCGGCGCCGTGCCGAGAAGCAGCAGAAGCTTTCCCAGGTTGCGCGGCCGCCCCCGCCACGCCTCCCGCCACTCCCGCCCGGCGTAGACCGCCGCCGCAACGATCCACACCAGCCCGAGCGGCAGGTGCAGCCACTCCCCGAGCGTCCGCCCCGACACCACCGCGCCGAAGCCGAGCGGCGGCATCCCGGTCTCTCCGTACCAGGGCGCCGTCAGATACCACCCGATCGGCAGGTAGAACAGCAGCGGAAACACCACGCGGTCCCAGCGGAAATCGGCGGGCTCCTCCGCCTCCGGGTTCTTGCGGGCGTAGAGCCGGAGAAAACCCCAGTGCTGGCGCACCACGTGGTAATAGGCCCAGAGGCGAAAGAAGACCAGGAAGACCAGTCCCCCGACCGGCGCCATGGCCGCCGGCAGCGCCTCCACAAGAACGAGCGCCCGAGGCAGCAGGATCATCGCCGGCCCCAGCAGGAAGAATCCGAGGGAGGCGACCAGCACCCGCCCCCGTTCCCGCCATTCCTCCGGGTCGAGGAAGGTGCGGGCGAGCGTCGCGAAGAGGTGCGGGGCGTCGAGCAGGATCGCCCAGGTCCCGAAGACGACCAGCCCCAGGCTGAGCGGCAGCGCGAACTCCCCGATCCGCAGCGTGGCGAAGGGGTCCTGCATCGGGTTCTCCAGCCCCGAGCCGACGGCGAGCACGAGGGCCAGGTAGATCCACCCGACGCCGGCGGACAGCAGGATCCAGCAGAGATCCGCCCGCCAGGCGATCAGCGGCGCCCGCGCAAAGCGGCCGATAGCGGCCTCTCCGGCGGTACCGCTCACGGCGAACGGCGGTCCCGGGCGGCGGCCATCACGCTGCGCGCCGCCCCGCCGCCCTCAGGCCGGAGAGGGCCGCGCTCTCCGCGCTCCGAGCCGAGGCCACAGCGGCGCGCCCACCCGGGTGACCAACGGCCGGTCCGGCCGGAAAGCGTCGTCGCGCTTGAGGCGAACCTCGTCCGGCGCTCCCCCGAGCCGTCCGAGGATGCGGGTCGCCGAACCGGGCATGATCGGCTGCAGGAGCACGGCCGCCACCCGGGTGGCCTCGGCAGCCTCGTAGAGGATCTCGTTGACCTCAGCCCCGGCGTCGGGGTCCTTCGCGACGCGCCAGGGAGCGCGCTCGGTCAGGAACTCGTTCACCGCGCCCACGATGGCGAATGCCGCCTCCGCCCCCTCGTGGAGCCGGAGGCTCATCATCGCTTCGTGGTAGCGGCGGGCGGCGTCACCAGCGATCCCCGCCAGCCGCGAGCGGGCCGACGGCGCGAGGCGTCCGCCCCGGTAGCGTTTCGCCATCGAAGTGATCCGGCTCACCAGGTTGCCCAGCGAGTTGGCCAGGTCGGCGTCGTAGCGCGCCTCGAAGCGGTCCCAGGAGAAGTCTCCGTCCTGTCCGTAGTGGATCTCCCGGACCAGGTAGAGGCGCAGCGGATCGGCGCCGAAGTGGTCGGCCGCCTCGAGCGGGTTCACCGTGGTGCCGAGGCTCTTGCTCATCCGTTCGCCGCCGAAGTTCACGAACCCGTGCCCGAACACCTGCTTCGGGATGGGCACGCCGCCAGCCATGAGCATGGCCGGCCAGATCACGGCGTGGAAACGGGTGATGTCCTTCCCCACGATGTGGAGGTCGGCCGGCCAGCGCTCGTCCCAGCCCGGCTCGTCCGCGCCGTAGCCGGTCGCCGACAGGTAATTCGTGAGGGCGTCGAACCAGACGTAGACGACGCTCGCCTCGTCGAAGGGCAGGGGGATTCCCCAGCCGCTCCCCGGACGGCTCACCGAGAGGTCCATGAGCCCCGCTTCGAGCACGTTGGTCAGCTCGTTGCGGCGAGTCTCCGGCTCGATGAACTCCGGGTGCTCCCGGTAGAGCGCGAGGAGCCGGTCCCGGTAAGCGGAGAGCCGGAAGAAGTGGTTCCGCTCGCGGATCCAGTCCGGCCTCGCCCGATGCAGCGGGCACGCGCCCTCGACCAGATCCTTCTCCTGCTTGAAGGCCTCGCAGGAGACGCAGTACCAACCCTCGTAGGTCCCCTCGTAGAGGTCGCCGCTCGCCCGAATGGCCTCCAGCAGGCGGCGTACGCCGAGGTGGTGACGCTGCTCGGTGGTGCGGATGAAGTCGTCGAAAGAGATGTCCAGCTTGGCCCAGACTTGGCGGAAGACCTCTTCCATCTTCCCGCAGTAGTCGAGCGGGGAGAGTCCCTCCGCCTCGGCCTTCCGGCGCACGTTGAGGGAGTGCTCGTCGTTCCCCATCAGGAGCCGGGTCTCGTACCCGGCGGCCCGGCGGAACCGGGCGATCACGTCGGCGGTGATCTTCTCGTATGCCGTTCCCAGGTGCGGCGGCGAGTTGACGTAGTCAATCGCCGTAGTCAGATAGAACCGGGCCACGGCGGCAGCATTCTAGGCCGCTGCCGGCTCCCTCCGGCGCCGCGGACAGGCCCGCTCATAGCGTTCGTTCCGAAGCGCACGCAAGGCGGCCTCCGGCAATCCGGCTGGCGGCGGGTGGCGCTCCCTCAGGGGCTGGAGAGGAGGTCCTTGAGCAGGTGGTCGATCTGCCAGAGCTGGTCTTCCCGGGCGGAGTAGGGGCCGGGGCGGTAAGCGCTCGAGCCGATGCCCTGCTGGGACAGTTCGCACACCTTCCAGTCCTGCTGGTTCGTCAGGTGCCAGAAATCAACGGCCCGCCCGGGAGAAAAGTCGGGGCCCCCCAGCACCTCCCTCCGGAAGAGCCAGTCGCAGCGGATCCGCGTCCGCCCGGGCGCGACCGCGCGCAGGATGTAGCGGACCACGTAGTCCGGGTGGAGGCAGAACATCAGGTTCGGCAGCAGGATCTCGTAGCCCACCTTCCGGCGAAGCCGTTCCGGAAGGCCGGGGATCCGCGTGCCCACCAGCCGCCCGTCGGTCGAGAGCGTCTCCACGCCCTCGCCGAGCTCCATGGTGGAGCCGATGGCGCTGGCCGTCACCGGGAAGTTGTCCCCGCTCAGGTAGTGGGAAAAGCGCTGGAGCTGGGGGTGGATCACCGGGCAATGCAGGCATTCCGAGAAGTTCTGGATGACCAGCTTCCAGTTGGCTCGCACGTCGTAGCGCTCGGTGTGGGCGGTTCCCATCGCCGCCGGATCCCAGGGTGCGAGCCGCTCCGCCGCCTTCCCGAGCTGTTCGTCCAGCGACTGCCCACGCGGCGCCAGACGCACCCAGACCATGCCGCCCCACGTGGCGCAGTCCGCCCCCACCAGCGGGTAGTCGTCGACGCAGAAACCATCGGCGCCGTCCATGTGGGGAGCGCGCCGTAACGCGCCGTCGAGGCCGTAGGTCCAGGCGTGGTAGGGGCACTGGATCGAACCGGAGAGCCGGCCGCGGTCCGCTCCCAGCATCCGGGTGCCGCGGTGACGGCAGACGTTGTGGTGCGCACGGATCGCGCCACCCCCGTCGCGGACCACGATCAGCGAGTCGCCGGCGACCTTCACCAGCTGGTAATCCCCGACCCCGGCGAGCTCTTCGGCCGGGCAGGCGGCGATCCAGCGGCGGCGCTGGATGCGGGCGTTTTCGCGCTCGAAGATCTCCGGGTCGCGGTAGTAGCGGGCGGGAAGCGTCCTCGCTCCCTCTGTGGGGCCCCTCGTCGTGCCGCGCCTGCCCTGGCCCGAAGACGTCATCCCGGAACGGGAATCGCCCGCTTGCGCGGCGGGTCGAAGAAGGGCAGGGGAACCACGGTGGAACGGGCGCGGCGGCGGGTGTATTCCACCGTCATCTCGATGTCCACCGGCGTCCCGGGGTGGTGGTACCCGCGCTCCATCGTGGCGAGCGCAAGCTGACGCTTGAGCAGAGGGGACCAGCAGACGCTGGTGGCGCGGCCGACCTGCCCGCCTCCGGAATAGACCGGAACGCCCCGCCGGTTCACTTCCGCAACGACCTGCGGCGCCAACCCTTCCAGCGCGAAGAGCCGCTCGATTTCCAGGATCGAGGTGGTGATGCCGACGAAGAACCGCTCCGGCCCCCGTTCCCGCTCGGCGAGCACCGCTTCCCGGCCGATCCAGGGACCCCTCTTCCCGGGGCTGACCGCCCAGCCCAGGCCGAGCTCCAGCGGCGAGGACTTCTGAGCGTCGGTCTCGGCGAAGTCCGCGTTCCAGAAGTCCACGTCGATGAGCGGATAGCCGGCCTCGACCCGGGCCCGGTCCAGCGCCAGCAGCCCGGCCGGCCGCAGCCCCCGGGGTTCCCCCGCCTCCACCAGCAGGTCCCAGAGCTCTCCCGCGCGCTCGGCCCGGACCCAGATCTCGTAGCCCAGGTCACCGGTGTAGCCGGTGCGGGTGACCACGGCCGGGACGCCGCCGAGACGGGTCCGCCGCAGCCGGAAATATCGGAGCCTGGAGAGATCGCGGCTCGCCAGCGCGTTCAGGATCGCGCCGGAGGTCGGCCCCTGGAGGGCGAGCGCGCCCAACCGGTCGGAAACGTCCTCGATCCGGACGTCGAATCCATACGCCACCCGCTCGAACCACGGCAGGCAGGGATCCACCGCCGTCGCCAGGATCCGGTCCCGCCGGAGCCGCTGGAAGCAGCCGTCCTGAAGCAGCTTCCCCGCGCCGTCGCACCAGCCGGAATACAGCACCTGGCCGATCCGCGAGCGGGCCAGGTCGCGGGTGATGAGCCGGTCCACGAAGGCCGTCGCCTCCGGTCCCCGAACGTCGTACTTGTGAAGCGGGGAGACGTCGAAGAGCGCCGCCCCGGCGCGGACGGCGTTGTATTCCGGGTCGTGGAATTCGTCGTAGGCGTCGACCATGAAGTAGCCGCCCCATTCCTTCCAGCGCATGCTGCGGCAGAGCGCGCTCGTTCGCGCGTGGAAGGGGGTGCCTCGGGGCATGGTTCTCCTGAGTGGTCGGCGTCAGCCAGCGACGGGATGGTAGTGGTGCGGAGCCCGGCCGACGACCGGAGGCCTCGGCCTGGCATTGGTACAGTCAGCAGCCGGAGGAGAACGATGCGCCGAGAACCGTCTCGCCGGCCGTGGATGCCGGCGTTCTTCCTGCCCGCGGCCGCGGTCTTCGCGCTTGCGGCCCCGGCCGCGTCCCAGCCGCTCGCTGAGGCGGGCGCGGAGCAGATCGCCCACGGCAAGCGGATCTACGAGATCCACTGCGCCCGCTGCCACGGCCTCGATGGGGTCGGGGGCGAAGGGCCGAACCTGATGCGGGAGAACCTGCGGCGCTCGACCCAGGACGACGCGCTCATCGAGATCGTGGACATCGGCATCCCGGGGACGGACATGCCCGCGCACGGATCCCTCAACACCCAGGAGATCCGGAACGTCGCCGCCTACGTCCGCTCGCTGGGGGTAGCGCCCCGGGAAGACCTGCCCGGCGACCCGGGCCGGGGCCGGGATCTCTACGAAATGACGATGTGCTCCACCTGCCACATCGTGAACGGCGAGGGTATCGCTCTCGGGCCGGACCTCTCCGACATCGGCCTCCTGCGCGGCAGCGCCCACCTCCGGGAATCCATCCAGGACCCGCCGAAGGCGGTGAATCCCCGCTACCGCACGGTCCTGGTGGAGGACGCGCGTGGGGCGATCGTGATGGGCGTGCGGACGGGCGAGGACACCTTCAGCATCCAGTTGATCGACGAGGCCGGGCGCCACCGCTCCTTCCGCAAGAGCCAGGTGCGGGACTGGAAGCTGCTCCCCGAGGAGAGCATGATGATGAGCTACGCGGATTTCACCGAGGAGGAACTCGACGACCTCGTCGCCTACCTCGCCACCCTGCGCGGTCCGGAAGGAGACCCCGAATGACAATCCGCCCCATGGCCGCAACCGTCCTGCTGACGGCCCTGGCCGCGGCGCCGGCGCTGGCGCAGGTGCCCTACGACCGCATCCGTGACGCCGCCGCCGAGCCCGAGGTCTGGGTCACCTACTCCGGGAATTACCGCTCCGAGCGGTTCACCCGCCTCGACCAGATCAACCCGGAGAACGTCCACCGCCTGCGTCCGGCGTGGATCTACCAGACCGGAACCGTCGGGCGGGTGGAGGTCACCCCGCTGGTGGCGGACGGAGTGATGTACATCGCCGAGCCGCCCAGCACGATCGCCGCCCTCGACGCCCATACCGGCCGCCGGCTCTGGCGCTACGACCCGCTCATCGCCGACGAGACCCTGAACATCGGCTTCCCCCGTACGAACCGGGGCGTGGCAATCCTGGGGGAAACGCTGTTCTTCGGGACGCTCGACGCCCAGCTCATCGCGCTGGACCGAGCGCAGGGCGACCTTCGCTGGAAGACGCCCGTGGCCGACAACGCGGTCGGTTATGCGATCACCGCGGCGCCGCTCGCGGTGGACGGCAAGATCATCGTGGGCATCAGCGGCGGTGAGGCCGGTGTCCGGGGCTTCCTCGACGCCTACGACCCTGCGACCGGCGAGCGGCTCTGGCGCTGGTGGTCCATCCCCGCCGAGGGCGAACCGGGGAACGACACCTGGGGCGGCGACAGCTGGAAGACCGGCGGCGGAGCGACCTGGCTGACCGGTTCCTTCGATCCCGAGCTCGGCCTCCTCTACTGGCCGATCGGCAACCCGGCGCCGGACTGGAACGGCGACTCCCGGCCGGGAGACAACCTCTATACCGACTCCCTCGTCGCGCTCGACGTGGAGACCGGCGAGATGAAGTGGCACTTCCAGTACACGCCGCACGACGTGCACGACTGGGACGCCAACCAGATCCCGGTTCTCGTGGACGCGGAGTGGGACGGGGAGCCGAGGAAACTCGTCATCCTCGCCAACCGCAACGCGTTCTACTACGTGCTCGACCGGGAGACAGGACAGTTCCTGCGCGCCACCCAGTACGCCACTCAGACCTGGGCGGAGGGGATCGACGAGAACGGCCGTCCGATCCGGATTCCCGGGACCTCCCCGAGCGAGGAGGGCACCTTGGTGTGGCCGAGCCTCGCCGGCGCCACGAACTGGTACAGCCCGGCCTACGACCCCGACCGGATGTCGCTCTTCGTGCCGACCCGGGAGATGTCCTCGATCTACTTCAAGAGCGAGGCCGAGTACGTGCCGGGCACGCCCTTCCTCGGGGGCGGCGAGCGGCGGCCCGACGCCGAAGAGACCTACGGCGCGGTCCGGGCGCTCGATGCGCTCAGCGGGGAGATGAAGTGGGAATTCCGCCAGCTCTCCCCGGCTGTTTCCGGGGTGCTTGCAACCGCTGGCGGCGTGGTGATCTCCGGAACGCAGGAGGGCAACCTCTTCGCGCTGGACGCGGATACCGGTGAAGCGCTCTGGGACTTCTACGTCGGTGGCGGCGTGCGGGCGGCCCCGATGAGTTTTTCCCTGGACGGGCAGCAGTTCATCTCGGTGGCGGCGGGCCAGTCCATCTTCACCTTCGCGCTGGCGCCCGCCGCCGAGGCCGGAGCAGGAGATGCGCCGTGAGGTTGCCGAGGGCTTCGGCCCTCACCGCCGCGCTGGCGTTCGCGGGCGGCTGGGCGGCTTGCGCCCCAGGCGGGGAGCCGGCCGGTTCTTCCACCGCCGGCGACGAAGCGGCGTCCCTCAGCGGACTGCTCGTCGTCACGAACGAGGAGTCGGGCACCGTCAGCCTGGTTTCGACCGTCACCCGGACGACGGTTGCGGAGATCGCCGTAGGCAAGCGCCCCCGAGGCGTCCGGATCGCCCCCAACGGTGAACTCGCCTACGTGGCGCTTTCCGGCTCCCCGCGCTGTCCGCCGTGGATGGACGAGGACGAATGCGGCGAGGCGGACAAGACCGCCGACGGGATCGCTGAGGTGAATCTCCAAACCCGCGAGTTGCTGCGGGTGCTCCCCGGCGGCTCCGACCCGGAGACCTTCGACATCACCCCCGACGGCGCCCGGCTGGTGGTATCGAACGAAGACTCCGACGAAGCCAGCCTCGTGGATCTGGAGTCCGGGGCGATCTTCCGCACGGTGCCGGTGGGTAGAGAACCCGAAGGGGTCCGCATCAGCCCGGACGGCAGCCTCGCGTACGTCACCGGGGAAACCGATCACGACGTCACCGTGCTGGACACCGCCACCGGCGACGAGATCGCCAGGATCGGTGTCGGCCACCGCCCCCGCGACGCGGTGTTCACGCCCGACGGGCAGTTCGCCTTCGTTTCCTCCGAGATCGACGGGACCGTGGCCGAAATCGTGGTGGCCGAAAATCAGGTGAGCCGCACCTTCACCATGCCCGAGGGCTCGCTCAGCATGGGCGTGGCGCTCTCCCCAGGCGGCGAAACGCTCTACGTGGCGAACGGCCGCGCCCGGACGCTCTCCGTCGTGGACCTGGAGTCGGGAGAAGTCACCGCCACCGTCGAGGTCGGCGAACGCCCCTGGGGCGTCGCGGTCTCCCCCGATGGCGCCCTCCTCTACACCGCCAACGGTCCCTCGGACGACGTCAGTGTCGTGGACACCACGACCCTCGAGGTCATTGCCAGGATCCCCGTCGGCACCCGCCCCTGGGGCCTCGCCCTGGTCCCCTGACCACCACCGGCGTCCCAAGAGTCGCCGCCGCCCATGGAGCGCCGGCGTCCTCGCCGGCCCGCGCCGCACCATCGGTCCCTCAATCAGTCGCGGACCGACAGCGTCGCCGAGCCGAGGGACCGTGGGCCGGTGAGGACACCGGCGCTCCATGCGGGCGCGCCCTGACGTATGCGGCGCCGGCCCCCTGGAGCGCCGGCGTCCTCGCCGGCCTGCGCCGCACCGTCGGTCGCTCAGTCAGTTTCGTCCCGACAGCGTCGCCGTGCCGAGGGACCGTGGGCCGGTGAG
>JAAXGQ010000070.1 GCA_012271265.1 Vicinamibacteraceae bacterium | reverse complement strand
GTGGGGTGCGGCTCTTTTGCGTAGACGGCCCGAGAGGGCCGATGGGGTTCTGCGACCAGCATGGCAAGAGCTACTTGACCCGTCGAAGGCGGGGTGAGGAGGGTGGTGGGGGCGGCTCGACCGGCGGGACTATCCCGTCGGCGTAGCGCTGGGCGTGGTTCCGTTCGTACTCGCGCGCTTCGTGGAAGGTCCAATACGCATCGAAGTCGCCGCTGGCCCGCAGCGCCCGGAGCTTCAACACCGCCTCGGCCCCGACCAGGCGCCAGCGGGCGCCGGTCAAGTCCATCCGGTCGCGGACCAAGTGCCGGCACGCCCCTTCGACCACGCCGGTGGCGATGGGATAGCCCGCCGCGAGGTAGCGGTCGTACTGCAGATACGGTGCGTACTTCAGGAGGTAGTCCGCGCACGTATCGACCGGCTTGCGGGTGTCGGACGAGAAGCCCGCGAGGGTCGCCGCACGCCGCATCGACGACGCCACCCGGCGGGCCTTGCCCTCGAGAATGTCCCGCACCCGCGTCCATGCCCAGCACGCCAGCTCGGGGCTCCCGTCGCGATGGAATACGTGCGCCGCCTTCCAGACGTACTCGACCACGTGGATGATGTCCAGGACCACCGTGACCGCCACCCCGAATTGGGCCGCGGCAGCTTCCACGAGGTCGAGCTGCGTCTCGGCTCCGTCGACGAGCACCACCCAGCGCTTGACGCGCTCCGGGTCGTGGCGCTCCGCTTCCAGCATCGCCTCGACGATCACCTCCCCGGGCTCCCGTTCGAGGCTCGCCCACACCCGCTTCGCCACCGGGCGGGGCCGCACCGCCGGGGTCTTGGCCTTCTTGCCCTTCTTGGTCTTGTCCCCCGGCTGGCGGGGCATCAAGCTCTGCAGGAACTCCTCCGCGCTCCGCACGAACGGCGCGACCGTGTAGACGGCGGCCACCGTCGCCATCCGCTTCGAGTGCTTCTTCTCGCCCGGCTTGAGACGATTGAACGGGGAGAGCCGCTCCCGTTGCCGCCGACGCCGCTCGGCCTCCTTGCGCGTCGCCTCGCGCAGGTCCTCGCGATGCAGCACCACCCCCTTGCCGTCGAAGGTGAGCACGACAACCGACTCCGCCGGCGTCGGCTCGCCCGCCGCCGCACGCCGCGCCTCGTAGAACGCGTCGAAGTCCTCCGCCGCGCGAGCCGCCAACTGTTCCGCCTGACGCTTCGGCACCTCCGCACCGGTACTGCGGGACAGATCGAACAACGCTTCGTCGAAAGACCGCGAGGCCGCCGCCTCCGCCACACGACGGCGCACCTCCAGCGAGTAACGCTCCACCGGCAGGTTGAGCGACGCATCGAGCGGATGGAGACTGTCGTGACCGGGGCGCGCATAGCCCACGCGGTCGACATCCACCGTCCCGAAGATCGTCTCCACCGCGCGTTTGTGCACGCGCCGTTCCCGGCGCTCGACACCATCAGACCCCGCGACCGGACCCGCCGCCTCCCCGGGACTGCGTTGGTCGAGGTGACCTTGCAGGAGCTTCTGCATCAGATCCTGGCCCCGCCGGTGCAGCTCCCGTTCGAGATCGCTCTCACTCATCTGCCGGGCCTCGCGCGAAGAGAGGTAGGCTTTGGCTTCCGCAAAGGCCGTCTCCGCCGCCGCATACACCGCCGGGGCGGATGCCGCGGCGGGGTGGGGAACAACTCGCATGGCTCAACCCTCCCGAAGCCGCCGCTTCGCATCCCGGACCAAAGGATAGACCAGAACCGTCTTCGGCGCCTCGCCGACTCGGCGGCCGTACCGGTCCATCCGCCCTCGACCGGTGGTGGCGCCCAACGCCACCCAGTTGGCGGCGCGATACGAACCGCCGTGGTGGCGGCTCGGGTCCACCAGCGTCTCCACGAGCCAGGGCTCCAGGCCGTAGCGGCGCGGCCAGTCCGCCGCCATCTGCCCGAGCCCCCGCGCCAGCACCGCGCTGGCCAGGTTCCTCACCCCGACCCACGGCAGCAGCAGGAAGCGGCTGTTGTTGACCACG
>JAAXGQ010000008.1 GCA_012271265.1 Vicinamibacteraceae bacterium | reverse complement strand
GACGGGGCTCGAGGACTTCGGGGCAGCGTCCGAGGTCCAGGTCCTCGGGCAGGCGCTCGTCGACCTGCAGTCCGGCGACGTGTGCTTCGGGGAGATGCACCTGTCGGTCGCGGTCAGGGCGTCCAGCGAGATCGAGTTCGCCGACGTCGGGACTGCGCTCGAGCGGGTCGTGGGCGGCATCGACGGCAAGCTGGTGCGCGAGACGCACGGCCTCCCGCCGGTCTGGTTCGGGCGACTGCCCGGGCAGACCGCGGTCACCCCGCCCCGGCGCTTCTTCGTCAACTCGAAGCTCGCCTCCGCGCTCGCGCCGATTGTCGGCCCGCCGCGCGGCCACGCGCGTTGCGCGCACCTGGACGCCGAGCCGCTCACGACGTTCGAGACCCCTTGGGGCACACCCTACGGCTACGACCTGTTCGGCGGCGGCGACGTCGGCCACACGCTCGTGCTCGGCGCCACCGGATCGGGGAAGAGCTTCCTGCTCAACTCCCTGCTGGTGCAGGCGCTCAAGTACGACCCGCAGGTGCTGGTGCTCGATCTCGGCCGCAGCTACCGCTATCTGACCGAGTTCGTCGGCGGGCGCTATCTCGCCCTGGCCGAAGGGAACGAGCTCGATCCGTCGTCGGCCGCCGGGATGGGGCTCCAGCCCTTCGGGCTGCCGCCGTCCGTGCGCACCCGGCAGTTCCTCGTCGCGTGGGTGCAGCGGCTGCTCGCGATCGGGCAGCACGCCTGCCAGGCGGACGATGTCGCCGATCTCGACAAGCGGGTCGGCGAGGTGTTCCGGCGCGCGCCGGAGCGGCGCACGCTCAGCGCCTTGGCTCACCTCATGCCGCGGCGGATGTGGCCGGCGATGACCCGGTGGGTGGACGAGGGGACCTGGGCGCCCTGGTTCGACGGCCCGCCGGCGGGGCTCAAGGCGTTCGGCCGCTGGCAGGTCGTGGACCTCGCCGGCGCGTCGCAGCACGCCGACTGGTGCGAGGCTGCCCTGTGGTTCTTCCTCGAGCGCATGCGCCTGGTGATGGACGACGAGTCCGAGCGGGGGCGGCTCAAGATCCTCGTCGTCGACGAGGCGTGGCGCTACCTCCGAGACCCCATCGTCGTGGGGAAGCTCGCGGAGGCCGCGAAGACGTGGAGAAAGATGAACGGCGTCCTCATCGTCGCCACGCAGTCGGCCGGCGACATCCTGGGTGCCGCGCCCGAGCTTCTCGAGTCGATGCCGACGCGGGTGCTGCTCGCCAACCCGTCGTTTCCCGACGACGCGGCCCGGGTGCTGGGCCTGACCCCGGCCGAGGCGGACACGGTGCGCGAGCTTGAGCAGAAGCGGGAGCTCTACATCCATCGGCCCGGCCACTCGGCGGTCGTGCGGCTGGAGGTCGATCCCGAGTCGTACTGGCTGTACACGTCCGACCCCACGGATGCCGTCCGACGCCGGGCGGCCGTGGAGCGCTGGGGCCTCCCGGGGGCGCTCATGCGCCTCGCGGCGGGCGTCGACGGGGACGTGGGCGAGGCGCGCGGGCGGACGGAGGTGGCTCGGTGACGCGGTGTTCCCAGGGGGTGGTCATGCGTGTTGCCGGATGTTGCGTCGCGGCGCTGGCGCTCGCCGCGCCGGGTTTCGGGCAGGAGGCGGAGCGGACGCCGATCCGGGCGGTCGTCGCGTCGTCCACGCAGCCGGTGGTGATCTTCACGCGCGTGCGGACGGTCACGACCGTGCGCCTGCCCGAGGGCGAGGAGATCGTCCGCACGGTCGCGGGCGACGCGGAGAACTGGGACCTCGTCGCGCAGGGTCGCGAGCTGGCCATCAAGCCGTACGCCGCCAACCTCGTCTCGAACGTGACGGTCTCGTGCGCCTCCGGCGCGGTGTTCACGTTCACCGTCGTCGAGGACGCCGACGCGGTGACGGACTACGTCGTGACGGTCGAGGCCGAGGAGGAGGAGCCCGCCGTGCGCGCGGTGGACCCGGCCGCCGTGGAGGTGCGGTACCGGCCGGCGTCGCTGGCGGCGGGCCTGCGCGAGCGCGCGGCCGGCCACTTGGCCCGGCGCGAGCGCGTGCTCGCCGAGGGGCGCCGGGAGGTCGAGCGGCTGTGGGCTTCGGCGGAGGCGCGCCGGGAGGCGTTCGTGCGCGACTTCGCGGCCCGCGTCCGGCTGCCCTACCTGGTCACGGAGGAAGCCTACGAGGTGCCGTTCCTGCTGCGCGACCTGTGGACGGACGGGACGTTCACCTACCTCAGGACCGAAGGGCAGGAGATCCCGGCCGTGTACGCGTTCCGCGGCGACGCGCTCGAGGCGGTGCACACCGACGTGGAGCCCGGGGGCCTGCTGGTCGTCGAGCAGGTGATCCGGCACGGCACGCTGAGCCTCGGCGGGCGCGAGGCGTGGTTCGGGCTGGCGGCCGAGGGCGGGGCGATGCCGCAGCGGCGCCGCGGCTTCTTCAAGCGGACGTTCGCGACGCCGCCGCGGATGTACGCCGCGTGGTGGGCGGTCGGCGTCGGCGTCCTCGCGACGCTGGCCGCCACGAGGTGATCTCGATGGGTGCGCGTTTCATGGCGGCGGCGGCGTTGATCGCGTGGGCGTGGCCTGCCGCGGCGCAGGTCCCGCAGGGGTCCGTCCAGGCCGGCGTCCGGGGCGGCGTGGCCCTCGTCGAGGTCGTCACGCG
>JAAXGQ010000069.1:31092-41588 GCA_012271265.1 Vicinamibacteraceae bacterium | reverse complement strand
AGGGTCTGCTCCCGCTCGTCGTGACCGCCGCCGAGACCCGCCCCGCGCTGCCGGCCCACCGCGTCGATCTCGTCCACGAAGACGATGCAGGGGGCGTTCTTCTTGCCTTGAGCGAAGAGGTCGCGCACCCGGCTGGCGCCGACCCCCACGAACATCTCCACGAAGTCGGAGCCGCTGATGGTGAAGAACGGAACGTTCGCCTCGCCGGAGATCGCGCGGGCGAGGAGCGTCTTGCCCGTCCCCGGAGGACCCACGAGGAGCACGCCCTTGGGGATGCGGCCGCCCAGCCGCTGGAACCGCTGGGGTTCGCGAAGGAAATCGATGATCTCCTGGAGTTCTTCCTTGGCCTCCTCGACGCCGGCGACATCCTTGAAGGTGACCTTCTTCTGCTGGCTCGAGGTCAGCTTGGCCCGGCTGCGGCCGAACGACAGCGCCCGGTTCCCGGGGGACTGCATCTGGCGGATCATGAAGAAGAAGAGCCCGACGATCAGCAGGATCGGGAGCCAGCTCAGGAGGGTCACCACCCACGAGGCGCGGCTCCCGTCCTCGGCCTCCACGTCGATGCCTCGCTCCAGCAGGGTCCCCACCAGGCCCTCCATCTCCGGCGCGAAGGTGCGGAACGAGTTCCCGTCGACATTCGTCCCCTGAATCTCGCTGCCGCCGCCGGTCCCGGTGATCCGGACATCGGCGATCCTGTCCTCCTCCACCCACTGCATGAACTGGGTGAAGGACAGTTCGTTCGCCCGGTCGGAGAGCCGGGTGGAAACGTTCCAGAAGAGGATCAGAACGAGGGACGCCACCAGCCAGAACGTCAGGTTCTTCATGGTCGCGCTCATCGGATTCTTCGACTTCCTCGTGCCCCGCCTCACCGGAGGCGCCCGCGGTCCGGGACGCTTCGGCCGGCTCGATGCCGCACGGAAGCGAACCCGCGATTATAGGCGGCGGTCATCCCCCGCTCCTGATAACCCGGGCACCGGCCCGGTGGTTCCCTTCACCCCCCCGGAAAGGCGTCGCCGGCTTCCCGGCGACGGCCTCGAGCAGCAGGTTTCCCCCCTCGCAGCGGGCGCGGATTCCAGGCAGGTCAAGGGCGGCGCCGCCCCGGCCGCTGGCCGCGAGGCGGCCGAGCGCCGCGAGGTGCCGCCGGGTCAGCCGGAGGAGATCGCCGCGCACCTTGAGAAGCGCGAGCCGGAGCACCCGGCCTGAGAGCGCCGGGGGGAGCGCGGACAGCGCCTCGCGCGGCAGCTGGACTCCAGTCTCCCGGAGCCGGGCCAGGCGGGAGAACTGGCCTCGGGCGAGCTCCCCCAGCAGGTCCTCGTCGTCGCGAAGCAGGTCCGCGGCGCGCGCGAGAGCCGCCTCCGCGCGGGGGTTCAGCGACGCGGCCAGGTGCGGGAGCACCTCGCGCCGAACTCGATTCCGGGCGAACTCGGGCGAACGGTTCGACGCGTCCTCCTGAAACGGCCAGCCACGGGCCTCGGCCAGAGCCTCCACCATGGTCCGGGATACCCGCAGCAACGGACGGATGAGGAGGAACCCGCGATCGTCCGGGCGGGCGAGCGGCATGGCTCCGAGGCCGGGGCCGCCCGACCCCCGGACGAGCCGGAGCAGCACCGTCTCTGCCTGATCCGAGCGGGTGTGCCCGACGGCCACGGCGGAACACCCGGACCCGGCGGCGGCGCGGCCGAAGAAGTCGAGCCGCTCCAGCCGGGCGGCCTCCTCGAGCGAACGGCGCTCCCGTCGCGATCGCTCCCGGACATCGGCGGCGGCGGCCAGACACGGGATCCCCAGTGAGGCGGCCTCCCCCCGGACGAACTCCGCCCGCGCCGCCGAGTCAGCGTCCAGGCGGTGATCCAGGTGCCCGACGGCCAGGACCGCGCCGGGCCGGGCGCGGCGCCTCTCGACGAATTCGACGAAGAGCCGTAGCAGGACCGTGGAGTCGACCCCGCCGGAAACGCCGACCAGCACCCCGGGCGCCCCCCTGCCGGACCGGGCGGGAAAGCCGGGGAGGGCTTCCTGGAGCGAGAGCGAGAAACGCTCGTAGACCCGACGATGGAGGGTGGCGCTCGTTGGTTACCTCCCCGTCTCCGGACCGGCGTCCGGCGTCTCAGCCCGGCCGGCTCCCTCCCGGGCTTCGCCAGCGAGTCCGGACCGGGCGGACCGGGCCGGCTCGACCTGCACGCGGGTGATGCGGTGGCGTTCCATCGCGACGACCCGCACCCGGCCCCCTCGGATGGGGGCCGCTTCCCCGGGCCTCGGGATCCGCCCCAGCTGCTCCAGCACGAACCCGGCCACCGTGTCGTAGTCGTCGCCCGGGGGGATGCGAAGGCCGGGGCCTCCCCGCGCCAGTTCCGCATTCGCTTCGGAGACGGGAAGGGCCGCCTCGAGCCGGAAACTGCCGTCCGGAGACGCCCCCGTGCCGCTGGTCCCGGGTCCCCGGATCGCCCCGAGCACCGCCCCGGGAGTGACGAGCCCCTCGACGCCGCCGTGTTCGTCCACCACGATGAGCATCCGGCAGGATTGCTCCCGCATCTGGACCAGCGCCTGGGCGAGCGACGCCGCGCCCGGGGTGAAGCGCGCCGGCAGCAGATGGTCGGCAAGACGGAAGTCCGCCCCCGACTCCAGGGCGGGGAGGGCTTCCCGAAGGTCCACGAGGCCTCGGATGTCGTCCAGACCGGCGCCGATCACCGGCATCCGGGTGTGGCCGTGGGTCCGAAAGTGGAGCAGCGTCGCGCTGGCGTCTGCGTCCACCGGAAGGGCGGCAATCGCCCGGCGCGGGGTCATCACTTCGGTGAGCCGGCGGCCGGTGACCTCCACCAGCCGCACCAGGACCTCCTTCTCCACCCGATCCGGCCCGAAGGGGGCGCCCCGGAGACTCGCCCGGATCTCGGCGGCGGTGAGCGACGCCTCGCGCGCCGGGCGGGAAATCCCGAGAAGACGCAGCACGCTCGTGACGCTCCAGGAAAGCACCCGGGACACCGGCCAGAGGAGCCACAGCACCGCCTGGACGGGACGGATCGTGCCCAGCGACCAGCGCTCGGGGTGCCGGGCCGCGATGCTCTTCGGCAGCATCTCGCCGAAGACCAGCAGCGCGGCGCCCGTCAGCAGGGTCGCGACCGTCGCGGCGCCGGCCCGCTCCTCCACCGTCACCGCATCCGTGGCGAAGGCCAGGGTGATCGCCACCCCGGCCAGCGCATTCACGAAAACGTTCCCGGTGAGGATCGCCCCGAGGAAGCGCTCCGGAAGCGCAGCGACCCGAATGACGGCGGCCGCTCGGGGGCTCGTTTCGGCCCGGGCGCGGAGCCGGTGCAGGCGGACCGCCATGAAGGCGGTCTCCGAGCCGGAGAAGAAGGCCGAGAGCAGGAGGATCCCGGCGATCGCGGCCCAGAACACGCCGTCAGGGGGCGTGCGTCCCGGGCGGAGGAGGCGGCGGGTCGAACCGCCGCAGCACCCGGTAGTGGGTGTCGCGCTGGACCGGTGCGAACCCGCTCTCACGGATGAGGATCTTCACTTCGTCGGCGCTCGTCCGGTTCACGAAACCGGTGCAGGCGTGCACGTTCTCCTCGAGCAGCGTGCCGCCGAAGTCATCGGCGCCCCAGTGCAGCCCGACCTGGCCGGTCTTCTTGCCCTCGCTGAACCACGAAGCCTGGATGTGATCGAAGTTGTCCAGGATGAGCCGCGCGGCGCCCAGGATCCGCAGGTACCGGTTGGGGCCGGCGTAGTGAGGGATCTTTCGCACCAGCGGGGTGTTCCCGGGTTTGAAACTCCAGGGAACGAAGGCGGTGAATCCACCGTGCTCGTCCTGCAGGTCGCGGATCGCGAAGAAGTGGTCCACGAGGTGCTCGCTCGTCTCCAGGTGGCCGTACATCATCGTGGCGGTGCTGCGAAAGCCGAGTTCGTGGGCTTCGCGGTGGACGTCCAGCCACGCCGCCGCGCCTCCTTTCTTGTGGGAGATGCGGCGCCGCACCGGATCGCTCAGGATCTCCGCGCCGCCCCCGGGGAGGGTGTCCTGGCCGGCCTCCCGGAGCTTCCCGAGCACTTCGCGGGTGGAGAGGCCGCTGACCTTCGCCATCCCTTCCACCTCGACCGCCGACCAGTAGTGGGGGGTCACGTCCGGGTAACGCTCCTTCGTTCCGCGCACCAGGTCCAGGTAGTAGTCCAGAGGAAGGGATTCGTTGACGCCACCCTGGAGCAGGACGGTGGTGGCGCCCTGCTCCACGGCCGGCGCCATCCGGTCGAGAACCTCCTCGACCGGGTAGGTGTAGGCCTCCTCGTGGCCCGGATGGCGGTAAAAGGCGCAAAAGGTGCAATCCACCTCGCACACGTTCGTGTAGTTGGGGTTCGTGTCGACCACGAAGGTGACCTCCGGCTCCGGGTGGCGGCGGAACCGGTCGAAGCTGGCGAGCTCGCCCAGGGCAAGCAAAGGGGCCTCGTCGAGCAGCCAGCCGGCGTCGGCCGCATCGAGCCGCACCCGGCTCTCGACCTTCCGGCGGATCCGCTCGAGGGTGGCGTTCGTGGTCACGGGGTCAGGTCCTCCAGGCGATCGAGCGTCTCTTCGGCGACGAGCTGACCAAATCGCGCCAACCCGCGCCGTTCGGGCTCGCCGAAGCGGTAGGTGAAGTCGGAAAGATAGGCGCGGATCGCTCCGGGATTCCCCATCGGGCCGGCGTGCTCGCGGGCGAGGTCGGGAATCCGCCGGAGGCCCTCGTCGAGCGAGGTGGCGAGAGTGGCGGCGAGACGGCTCCGGACGGCGGCCGTCAGCGACCGCCGGGCGCTCCAGACGGCGAAGACGAAGGGGAGCCCGGTCCACTCGCGCCAGCAGGTGGCGAGGTCAAGCCGCCACGGATAGTCGGGATCGGGATCCTCACGCTCGACCAGGGCCTGGTCGGCGATGAGGAGCGCGGCGTCGTGCCGGCGGGTCACGCCGCGGCGGAAGCGGACCCCCCGCACCCCCACGCAGTGCTCGAGCCAGAGGCGGAGCAGCAGGACCGACGTCGAGGTCTCGCGGGTGATTTCCACGATCCGGCCCCGGAGCAGCTCGGGCGGCTGGCGCGACAGCAGAAACACGCTCCCCGCCTTCCGTCGGCAGGCGATCCCGAAGGGTCCGCCGGCTTCCGCGAGCGGGCTGTAGCGGGACGTATTGCGGAGGAGGTCGGCGACGGAAAGCAGCCCCGCGTCGATTTCGCCGGCAGCCGCGAGGCGGCCAATCTCCGACGCCGTCCCGCGCACCCGCCGCACGCCTGGCAGCGGCTCGAAGGGACGGGTGTTCAGGTAGTCGAGCTGCCCGACGAGGAGCCGCATCAGCGCATCGTCTCTCGAACGGAACGGCCCCCGCCAGGCGAAGCGGACCGGGGTCGCCGGAGGTCGGATGGAGGGGTCAGGCGGCTTCCCAGACCTGCACCACGTTGTAGAGCGCGTCCCGCTCCACCGGCGTCTTCCCCGCATCGCGAATCATCCGCACCAGCCGCTCCCGGGCCAGTCCCACCGGGCTCTTTGCCTGGGCGAAGTGGGCGATCTTCTCCTCCCCGATCGTCCCGTCCAGATCGCTGGCGCCGAAGTTCAGGGCCATCGCCGCGGAGTTCTCGCCGAGCATCACCCAGTAGGCCTTGATGTGGGGGAAGTTGTCGAGCATCAGGCGGGCCGAGGCGACGGTGCGGAGATCCTCCAGCACCGAGGCCTGGCGCTCCGCTAGGCCGGTGTTCCCCGGCTGGAGCGCCAGCGGGATGAACGAGGCGAACCCGGCGTCGTCCGGACCCCGGGCGTCCTGGGCCGCCCGCAGCTGCAGCATGTGGTCCACGCGCTCGCCGTAGGTCTCGATGTGCCCATAGAGCAGCGTGGCGTTGGTCATGATGCCGAGCCGGTGGGCGGTGCGGTGCACCTCGAACCAGCGCCGCCGGCCGATCTTGGTCTTGAAAGTTTCCTTGCGCACCCGGTCGGAAAAGACCTCGGCTCCCCCTCCGGGAAGCGTGTCCAGACCGGCTTCCTTGAGCCGCACCAGGATGTCCTCGATCGAGGTGCGCTCGATGCGCGCGAACCAATCGATCTCGACGGCGGTCCACGCCTTGATCTGCACCCGGGGGAAACGCTGGCGAATCTCCCGCACGATTCCCAGGTACCGGTCGAAGCGCCATTTCGGGTGCAGGCCGCCGACGATATGGACCTCGGACAGCTCGTCGGAGACCTGGGCCAGGACCTCGTCCATGTCCTGCTCGTAAGCGTGGGCGTCGCCGGGCTTTGCGGCAAAGTCGCAGAACACGCAGGAGAGCACGCAGAGGTTCGTGGGGTTGATCTGGCGGTTCACCACGAACTGCACTCGGGAGCCGTTTCGGGCGCGGGCCGCGTGGTCGGCCATGCGGCCCAGCGCCGGCAGGTCCCAGGTGCGGAGCGTGGTCAGGCCGTCATCGAAACCGAGCCGGTCGCCGGCCAGAACCTTCTCCCAGATCGGGATCAGGGCCGGGTCGCGGAAGACGACGCCATGTACAAGATGCAAGACGGGAAACCTCCAGGAAGGCGGCCGGCCGGGAGGGGGTCAGCAGGGGGGAAGGAAGAGAGGAACAGGCGAGGCAGCTTGACCGCATCGTAGCACCGGGCGGAGTCCCCCGGAACCGGGATCAGCCGAGTTCTTCCTCGCGCCAGCCCGGGGCGCGGGAGACGCCGAGGACCCCCAGGACCTTGTCGCAGAATCCGTCCACGACCGCTTCCATGGACTCCGGATCGCGGTACCAGGGGGGCGCCACCGGCATCACGATCCCTCCGGCCTCGGAGACCTCGAGGGCGCGCCGGAGGGTGATCGTGGACCAGGGGGTTTCCCGGACGCAGACGATGAGCGGCATCCGCTCCTTCAGGGCGACCTGCGCGGCGCGGGTGATCAGGGTGTCGGCGATTCCCGATCCGATCTTGCCGAGCGTGCTCAGGCTGCAGGGGATGATGATGAAGCCGTCGTGCCGGTTCGAGCCCGAGGACCACGGGGCCGCCAGGTTCCGGTCGTCGTGCGCGGACCGGACCTCCGCCGCGAGATCGCCGCCGCCGAGCCCGGTCTCCAGCCGCAGGACCTGCTCTCCCCCGCGCGAAAGGATCAGGTGCTTCTCGCCGGGGCAGCGCTTCAGGAACCGGACGCCGTAGACGGCCCCCGAGGCGCCTCCGATGCCGACGAGGAACCGCACCTCAGCCGAGGGCCACGCCGACAAGCACGACAGCGCCGAGGGCGGCGTTGACATGGAAGAACGCGAACTGAAGGTGGCGGCGCGCCTGGTGCTGCAACAGAAAGAGCAAACCGGCGAATCCGAAAGCCGCCGCGGCGGGAACGCCGTTCAGGGCGGCGAAGTAGAGGGCGGCCAGGAATCCAACCGCAACCACATGAAAACCGGCGGCGACGCGAAGCGCAGCCGCGGCTCCAAGCGCTGCCGGCAGCGAGTGGACGCCCGTCCTGCGATCGGATGCCTCGTCCTGGGTGGCATAGAGGACATCGAATCCCCCAGCCCAGAGCGCGGTAAAACCCGCAAGCAGGAAGACCGGTAGCGCTCCCGCCCAGGAAAGGTTGACGGCAAAGAAACCGCAAACGGGGCCGAGCGCGAGCGTAGCCCCGAGCCCAAGATGCACCCAGCGGGTCCGCCGCTTCAGGAGTGGATAGGCGATGAAGGCGCCGAACACGACGGGGGCGAGCACCAGGCAGCGCGGGGAAATGGCCCACGCGGCGCCGGCGGCGGCCACGGCGGCGACGCCCACCGCCGTCCTCGCGGCCTGGAGGCTGATCGTTCCGGTCGGCAACGCCCGTCCCGAAGTGCGCGGATTCAGCGCATCGAGGTTCCGGTCGAGAATCCGATTCAGTCCGAGGGCCGCAGTCCGGGCGCCCGTCGCCGCAACAAGTATGAGGACGGCCACGCGCGTGGAAAGCGGCGGCCCTGCGAGGAGAGCTCCGGCATAAATCAACGGCAGCGCGAAGAGGGTGTGCTCGAGGCGAAGGTAACGGCTCCACACCGCGAGCCGGGAGGAAGGGGCCATCGCTCAGCAGGTCAAACTCGAATCAGGACCTTACCAGCCTTGAGGACAAAGTGACGCGGCATTCGCGCGGCGATCCGTCGCGGCTGAACCACAGGCCGCAAGGCGGTCATACGAAGGCGAATGAACGCGGTTGCGGGAGTACGAACAGGTACGAAAAAGAGAGAACGGTTCCTTCCGCCTCGTACGATACTCTTGCGTTCCTCCTTCGCGGGAGTTGTGTTTCGCGCCTCGGCCCACCCGGCTCGGGAAAGGAATCGGAAACATGCCGAAGAAGACCTACCGGCGGAGCAGGAAGAAGGCAGCCAGAATGGCGCCCGGCAGCATCGCGGGAGTTGCAGAGGGCGCCTCCGCCGAGTTCCAGAGGGCGGCCGGCGAGCTCAGGGAGGAGGCCGCCGCGGCAGACACCCAGGCCAGGCAGTTCCGTAATCACGCGCAGGATCTCGAGACCCGGATCCGCGAAATGAAGGTGCGCGCGGCCGCCATCAACACGGCGGCGGCCGAGCTCAGGCGGTCCGTGACCAGCATGCGGAACGAAGCGAAGAAGCGGGAGGGCGCGGCCAGGGCGCTGAACGCTCAGGCCACCCGCCTCGAGGCCACCGCAAAGGACCTCTTCAAGCTGCAGAAGGACCTGGGGGGGGACGGCGCCGCGCCTCAGCCCGCCCGGAAGAAGCGGGCGACCGCGAAGACTCGGGTCACGAAGAAAAGGGCTGCGCGGAAGCGGCGGACACGCAAGCGGCTCGCGCCGATTGCCGTCGGGCAGCCGGGCGACTTCGCCGACCTGGAACGGGAGCTGGGCTACCGTGAGGACTCCGCGTCGCCCTCCCCGTCCGAAACCGGAGAGGAAGAGGCCGGGACCGCTGCGGGAGCAGACGAGGCGGCGGCCGCGGAAGCCTCGACCGACTGATCCCGCCTCCCCCGAGGCGGCGGGGGAGTGACTGGTAACATTCGCGCCCCTCTCTTCGCTGTCCGAACGCCTTTCGCGGAGGCATTGCCTTGCAGTCTGAACGAATTCCCCCGGCGAGCGGCGGCCCGCGCCGCCTCCTTCCCGTCGCGGTCGCGGCCGCCTCGCTCCTTCTGAGCGCCTGCGGCGGCGGCGAGCGCGGCGTCAGCAGCGAAGAGGTCGTCTTCGGCACGTTCGCGCCGATGACGGGTGAGTACGCCGCACTCGGGAACCTGGCCCGGGCCATGTCCGCCTACTTCGAGGCGGTCAACGCGAACGGCGGCGTCCACGGTCGGAACCTCCGCCTGAGCCTGAAGGATGACCAGAACGACCCGGCGCAGACACCCGACCTGGTCCGGGAATTGATCGGCAGGGAACAGATCTTCGCTCTGGTCGGCGGGATGGGCAGCGCGAACTGCCTCGCGGTCAAGGATTACGTCCTCGCGAACGGGGTGCCCTGGGTGACTCCCGGTTCGAGCGCGCGGATCTGGACCGAGCCCTTCAACCGGGTGACGTTCTCGATCCTGCCCACGTCGATCACCGCGGCGCACGTGGTCACCCGCTACGCGCTCTCCGAACTCGGCGTCACCCGGATCGCGGCGCTCGCCGAAGACACCCCGTTCGGGACGCAGGGTCTCGAGGGGTATCGCCTGGGCGTACGGGGCTTCTACCAGGACGTCCAGGATGCGCTGCCCGAAGGGCTCGAGGTTCGCTTCGCCCGCATCGCCAGCCGCCCCAGGCGGCCCCGGACAGACGATCCCGCCAGCGAGGGCTGGCACGAGATTCCGCGGAGCGGCGCCGGAGTCCTCTGGCGTTCCGAGCGCCGTGACGGCGGCAGTTGGGAGCGGCCCGAGCCAGCGCCGGAGGATGTCGGTGCGCGCCGCATTCCCAAGGACGGAGCCGGCGTGGAAGCGGCGCTGGCAGCCATCAAGGAGTCTCAGGCGGACGCCATCGTGATCTGGGGCGTGGCCGAGTTCGGGGCCGTGGTCGCCCAGGCGATCGAGGCCGACGAGGACTGGGACCCGATGATTCTCGGCTCCTTCGCGATGGCCGACCCGCTGGCCATCACGCTCGCCGGGGACGCCCTTGAGGGAGCCGTCGTGGCTTCGACGACCCCGGACCTGACCCTCGCCGCCGACACATTCAACGAGGTGCAGGGGATTCTCCGGGAACACGCCCCGGACGTCCCCTTCGGGGACTACGCCATGCTGGGGATGGCCTGGGCGCAGCTCGCCGTCGAAGGTCTGGAACGGGCCGGCCCGAACCTGACCAGGATCGGGTTCGTGGAAGCGCTGGAAACGCTGGACAACTGGCAGGGCCTGCTGGGCCATCCGGTGAGCTTCAACGACGAGAACCACCGAGGCTACGACGCGGTCACGCTGAAGCGCGTCGAGGACGGCGCGTTCGTCACCCTGACCGACTGGCTGTCCGAGTAGCCCTCGGGTCCGGGTCCCGCTCGGGTCCTCGGTCGGCCCCGGGGACTGGTGACCGCGTCCGCGCCTGCCAACCGGATCTGCTCGCTCCTCGCGATGCGGCGCATGGAGCGACGGCGTCCTCGCCG
>JAAXGQ010000069.1:3898-31052 GCA_012271265.1 Vicinamibacteraceae bacterium | reverse complement strand
ACGCCGGCGCTCCAGAACTGGCGCTCGCCCTGACGGATGGAGCGACGGCGGCGTCGCTGCCTGGCCCCGCCTTCCGGCGGGGCTCAGGCGTGGCGGCCCAGGTAGGCCCGGCGCACCTCCGGATCGGCGAGGAGCGCCTCGCCCGGGCCTTCGCGCACGATCCGGCCGCCCTCCAGCACGTACCCCCGGGAGGCAGCCCCGAGGGCGCGCACCACGTTCTGCTCCACGAGCAGCACCGCGACACCCTGGCCTCGGATGGCGTGGATCGTCTCGAACACGGTGTCCACCACTTGCGGTGAGAGCCCGAGGGACGGCTCGTCCATGAGCAGCAGATTCGGCTGCGCCATGAGGGCGCGCCCGATCGCCGCCATCTGGCGTTCGCCGCCGGAAAGGGTCCCGGCCAGTTGTCCCGACCGCTCTTCCAGCCTCGGCAGGAGTCGGTAGATCCGGGAAAGGCCGCCCTCCCAGTCGCGGGCGCGCCGCCTCGACCAGGCGCCGAGCCGCAGGTTCTCGCGGACCGTCATCTGCGGCCAGATGTGGCTGCCTTCCGGGACGTGCGCGATCCCGGCCTTCACGACGGTGCGCGGCGACGCCCCGTGCAGTCGCTGCTCACCAAAGCGCACCTCGCCCGACTCCGGGGCCGACACCCCGCTGATCGCCCGCAGGAGCGTCGTCTTCCCGGCGCCGTTTGCGCCCACGAGGGCAACGATTTCTCCCGCGTCCACGTGGAGACTCACCCCCCGCAGCGCCTTCACCCCCCCGCGGCGGACCCGGAGGTCGCGGAGTTCCAGCCGGGGCCCCGCGCTCATCCGTCGCTCTCCCCTCCGCCGTCCGATCCGCCCAGGTAGGCCTCGATCACCGTCGGGTTCCGGGTGACCTCCCCCGGGCTGCCGACGGCGATGGTCCGCCCCCGGTCGATGACCTGCACCCGGTGGGAGACGCCCATCACCGCGTCCATGACGTGTTCCACGTAGATGATCCCGACGCCGCCTTCGTGGATCCGGCGGAGGATGTGCACCGTCTCCTTGACCTCCGACGGGTTGAGCCCGGCGGCGACCTCGTCCACGAGCAGCGCGTACGGACGGGTGGCCAGGGCCCGGGCGAGGTCCAGCCGCTTTCGCTCGGCAAGGTTCAGGGCGGCGACCCGGCTGTCCCTTCTGCGGAGCAGCCTGGCAAGGCGGAGGCAGCGCTCCGCCCGGGCCCAAGGCGCCTCCCCACCACCGCGCCGCCCGAACGAGGCCCCGACCAGCACGCTCTCGAACACCGTGAGCGAGAGAAACGGCCGCGGCACCTGGAAGGTGCGGGCGAGGCCAAGCTGGCAGGTCCGGTGGGCGGGCGATCCGGCGATCTCCCGTCCGCGCAGCCGGATGCTGCCGGCATCCCTCGGAAGACTGCCGCTCAACAGGTTGAAGAGAGTCGTCTTGCCCGCCCCGTTCGGTCCGATGAGACCGAGGATTTCGTCCTGCTGCAGCGTGAGGTCCACGTCGCGGACGGCGGTCAGGCCCCCAAAGCTCTTCGTGAGGCCGCGCACTTCGAGAAGCGGGACCCCCGCCGTCATCACGAGGTCCCCCCGGGGCGGCGCCAGCGCCGGATGAGAGACCTCGCGCCCGATCCCGCCTGAGCGAGCCGAGGCGCCAGCCCCCCCGGCTCGAAGAGCACGATCCCCATCAACAGCAGGCCGAACATCGCCAGGTGGATATCGGGCAGGCTCGCGAGCACGAACTGCTCGAGGATCAGATAGACGGCCGCGCCCAGGATCGGCCCGGCGACGGTCCCGATTCCCCCGACCAGCACCATGAGGACCAGGCTGATCGAAAGGTCGAAGCCAAACACCTTTTCCGGCACGACGTAGAGCGTGAACTGGGCGTAATAGCTGCCGGCAAGGCCGGTGAGAGCCGCCGCAATCGCAAAGGCGACCACCTGCTGGCGCGCCACGTTCACGCCCGACGCGGCGGCGGCCTGGGCATCCTCCCGCAGCGCGAAGAGCCCCAGTCCGAGCCGGGATCGTCGAATCCGGTCGCTCACCAGGACTGATCCGAGCGCCAGCACCGCGCCCATCACATAGAGCGCTCCGCCGCCGGCATCCTGCTCGATCGGCAGGGTGAGACCGGAGGCGCCGCCAGCCGGATCGAATTGATTCACGGCGATCCGGGTGGCCTCGGCGACGCCGATGGTGGCGATGGCGAAGTACGGCCCCCGCAGGCGAAGACACGGCCAGCCCCAGGCAGCGCCGTACGCGGCTGCGGCCGCGGCCGCCACCGGCATGGTGAGCAGCGGCGGCACGCCGGCGAGCCACAGCATCGCGGTCGCATAAGCCCCAACGCCGAAAAGCGAGGAATTCCCGAACGAAATCTGTCCGGCGAACCCGCCGATCAGATTCCACGCGCTCGCAAGCGCCACGTTCAGGAACAGCAGCTGCGAGAGCCGCGAGGTGTAGGGGTTTGCCACCAGGATCGGAGCCGCAAGCGCCACCGCCAGGACCGCGAGCGCCCAGAGACGCCACGCCGGCCTTCGGCCGCCGAAAACCGTCACCAGGGCTTCACCCGGTATCCGCGCGGCGGAGCACGAGAGCCAGGACCAGAACGATGAAACTGACCACGTCCCGGTACCCGGTGTGGAAATAGAAGGCGGTGAGGTCTTCGGCGACACCCAGCGCCACGCCGGCGACGAGAATTCCGCCCATGTTCGTGAGCCCGCCCAGAACGACGACGCAGAAGCTCTTCAGCAGGAAACGGGCGCCGAACTCGGGAGTCACCGAGTAGAAGAGCGACATCAGGCTCCCCGCGGACATCGCGAGGGCCGAGCCGATTCCGAACGCAACGGCCCAGACCCGGTTTACCGGAATTCCGGAGAGCGAGGCGGCCTCCCGGTCCCCGGCGACTGCGCGCAGCGCGAGTCCCGCCCACGCCTTCTTCAGCAGCAGCGCGAGGACCAGGAAGCCGAGCAGCGAGAAGACAGCGACGATGACGCGGGGAAGGCTCACCGCAAGCGGTCCCATGGCGAACGATTCGAGGGAATAGTCGGTGAGCAGCGAGCGGTCCGCCCCGCCGAAGATCAGGTAGAGGACGTTGCGGACGATGAGCCAGACCCCGAAGAGCAGCAGCAGGGTGGTCACCGGAGGGCTGTCGCGGAGACGGAAGACCAGACTTCGCTCCACGAGGGCGCCGAGGAAGAACCCGAGCGGCACCGTGACGAGCAGCGAGACCAGCGGATCGAGGCCGAACGCGGCGTGAAGCCACCAGGTCACGTAGACGCCCAGGGTCAGGAAGGCCCCGTGCGCCAGGTTGACGACCCGCAGGACTCCGTAGATCAGCCCGAGCCCGTACGCCATGTAGGCGTAGACGGTCCCCACCAGGACCCCCGAAACGAGGACCGAGAGGAGGTCAGCCACAGGATCCGGACAGGTCGCGCCGGCTCCCCGGGCGGGGTCGGTTCAGCCGCGAAAGGCGACCGCGGCTGGGGAAGGCCGTCTTGCTATACGCCGAGATACGCGGGCCCTTCCGCCGCCTCCGGGGGATACACGATGCGAACGCCCCCGTTCTCGAGGTTCTGAACGATGACGCACTGGTTCCGGATCTGGTAGCGGCTCTCCTCCGGAAAGTGCAGCCGGCCGCCGGGGAGGAGGGAGTCGTCAACGTCCAGCGCCATCAGAGCGTCACGGATGGCCGCCGGATCACTCGAGCCCGCGGCTTCGATGCCCGCGATCAGCCCGCGCGCAGCTTCGTACGCAATCGCCGGATAGTACTCGGTCACCGGACCGCCGAACCGGTCCTCGTAGGCTTCGGTAAACGTCCGCGAGCGGGGGTACGGGAGCGCCCGCGTCCACCACTGCGCCGACACCAGGTTCGCCACTCTCCGGCCGAGTCCTTCGCGCACGGAGCGCTCCGGCCCCCGGGCCCCGTAACTGACGGCAAGGTGGAAGAGCCCCTGCTCGACATACGCGCGGTGCTGGAGCAGGAAGTCCGGCTCGTGGGCGTCGGAGAGGAACACGTCAGCCTCCACGGAACGCACCTTGACGATGAGTGAGGTGTGGTCGCTGGACAGGTGCTCGAACGATTCGTCGAGCACGAGCTCGAATCTGTCCGGGTTCTGCTCGACCATCCGGGTGACCCCGGTGCGGTACTCCCGCCCGTGGTCCGTGTTCTGCCAGACCAGGGCAACCCGCAAGGGGCGCTTCAGCCGGCCTTGCGCCTGCTCCCACGCGAGCCACTCGAGCGTGGTCGTGGCCAGCGATTCCACCGGGCTGAGAACGCCGAAGACCCATTCGTTCCCCTCCCGGAAAATGGTCTGGGAGGCGCCTCCCGCATTCACGAACGGCACGCCGCGCCGCATCGGGACGATGACCTGCGCCTGGACGAGGGGGGTGGAGTAACTGGAGAGGAGGGCCGCGACGCCGTCCACTGCGATCAGCCGCTCGAGGAGGCTCGGCGAGATCGAGGCGTCGCTCTTGTCGTCGTAGACCCGGAGTTCGATCTGCTGGCGGACCCCGTCCACCATTACCCCGCCGGCCCCGTTCACCTCGTCCACGGCGAGCTGGTAGCCGTTTCTGAAGAAGCCGCCCACGTTCGCGTGCTTGCCGCTCAGCGGGAGCGCCGCTCCGATGCGGAGGGCGCCCTCGCCCCCGCCGCAGGATCCACCCAGGAACCCGAGCGTCAGCGCTCCGGTGAGGGCAGCGACCGGCGCAGCCAACCGGCGGAGCCGGCGGGGCCGGAAATCAGAGGCGGCACGCGGGGCTGCAAAGCCCCGATCGACACGTCGTCTCACGAGCGGAACCATGGGCGCGGAGGCAGATTCGCGATGATACCAGCGACCCGAAAGGGGCCGGGGCGCGGAGTACATTCGTCGGGCCGCCATGCCTCCCCCGCCACCCAGCACTGCCGGGGCCGGGCCGGGACCCATCGCCGTGCCTCGGCTCGAGGTGGTGGAGATCCACCACATCCGGTTCCACGAGGAAGTGGATCTCGCGCGGGTCGCGGCGCTGGTGGAGCGGCTCGGGGCCGACCGGGCCCTGAGGCACCCCCCGATCGTGGCGCGGCTGCCCGGGACGGAACGGCTTCTCCTCGACGGTGCGAACCGCATCGAGGCGCTCATCCGGATGGGCATCCGCCACGCCCTGGTGCAGACCGAAACGCTCGACGATCCGGCGCTTCGGCTCTCCCGCTGGAATCACGTGATCCGGCGCCGGGACGCGAAGGCGCTGGTCTCCGCGCCGCCGCCCGGCATCCGGCCGCTCGCGGACGGCGCGGCGGACCCCACAGGTCGCCCCCCGCTCTGCACGCTCCTCCTCCCCGACGGTCGGGAGATCCGCTTTCTTGGCCCCGAGGGGCTCCTCCCCCGCGCTGCGGCGCTTCGGGAGATCGCGACCCGCCACACCCACCCCCGGGCGCGGCTCGACCGGATCGCCCACCGCGATCTGGAGCAGGTGCGCCTTTCCCACCCGGAATTCGGGGGGGTCCTCGTCTACTCCGATGTCTCGAAGGACCAGGTGCTGCGGGTCGCGGCGGCGTCAGGGCGGCTTCCCTCCGGAGTGACCCGTTTCCTCGTGCCGCACCGGGTCCTGGGCTTCAACCTGCCCCTGGCATTCCTCCAGATGGACCTTCCGCTCCGGGAGAAGCGGCGGCGGCTCGCGGGTCTCGTCGCCGAGCGGTTCGACTCGGGTCGGGTGCGCTACTACGCCGAGCCGGTGTTCGTCTTCGACGACTGAGGGGGGCCCGTGGGTTACGATGCCTTCCGGTCCGCGGCGACTGGCAGACGGCGGGGCGGATCCCGGCCAGTGGGAGAGCCCCTTCTGCCGCGAGTTGAGAGGAGCAGTCCGTGTCGGGACACAGCAAGTGGCACTCGATCCGCCACAAGAAGGCGATCGTCGACGCGAAGCGCGGCAAGGCCTTTACCCGCCTGCTCAAGGAAGTCACCATGGCGGCGCGGCTGGGGGGCGGGGATCTCCAGTTCAACCCGCGCCTCAGGCTGGCGATCGAGAAGGCGAAGGCGGGCAACGTCCCCCGGGACAACATCACCCGCGCGGTCAGGAAGGGAACCGGAGAACTCGAAGGGTTCCGGCTCGAGGACGCGCACTACGAGGGCTACGGGCCTGGTGGCGTCGCGGTGTACGTCGAGGCAGCGACCGACAACCGGAACCGCACGGTGAGCGATGTCCGCCACCTGTTCTCCAGGCACGGCGGCAACCTCGGCGAGTCCGGATCGGTGGGCTGGATGTTCGAGAAGACCGGACAGTTCCTGGTCGCCAAGGACCAGGCCAGCGAGGACGCGCTCATTGACATCGTGCTCGACAACGGCGGCGCCGATGTCCTGGACGAAGGAGACCACTGGGATCTCCGCAGCCCCCCCGAGGCCTTTGCCCGGGTCCAGCAGGCGCTGGAGGCGGAGGGGATCCGTCGCGAGAGCGAGGAGCTGGCCATGGTGGCCCAGCAGCAGGTGCACGTGGAAGGCGCCGACGCCCGCCGGGTCCTGAGACTGCTCGAGGCGCTGGAGGATCACGAGGACGTGACCCACGTCTGGGCCAACTGCGAGATGGATGACGACGATCTCCAGCCGGCTTCCTGACGCCGACTCCGGCGGGCCGCTCGCCGTCCTCGGCCTTGACCCCGGTTCCCGCGTGACCGGCTGGGGGGTCGTCGAGGAACGCGCCGGCCGGCTGACCGCCGTCGCCTGGGGGGTCGTCCGCTGTCCGAGGAACGAGCCGCTCGCCACGCGGCTGCGGCGGCTCCACGCCGGCATCCGCGACGTGGTGGCCCGGTTTCCGCCCGACGAGTCCGCCGCGGAGTCGGTGTTCAGCGCCGCGAGCGTCGGATCGGCGCTCACCCTGGGTCAGGCCCGGGGCGCGGTGCTCGCTGCGCTGGATGACCTCGTGTTCGCCGAGTACGCCCCCCGGGCGGTCAAGAAGGCGCTGACCGGCTACGGGGCGGCAGGGAAACCCGCGGTGGCGAACATGGTCGCCCGGCGGCTCCGGCTCGATGCCCCTCCGGAGCCCGCCGACGCCGCCGACGCCCTGGCCGTGGCGGTCTGTCATCTCGACGCCCGGCGGGCTGCGCGCCGCCTGCCGCGCCGCCTGCCGGCCGGAGCGCGCCGGTGATCGAACGCCTTCGCGGCCGCGTGGTCGAGCGCACCGAAGACAGCGTGGTCCTCGACGCGCGCGGGGTCGGCTTCCGCGTTCGGATCTCCGCCGCGGCAGCGCCCCGGCTGCGTCCGCGCGAGGACGAGACGACGCTCGTCATCCGGCTCCTGCCGCACCGCGACGAGGCCCTGGTCCTGTACGGTTTCGCTTCCACCGAAGAGGCGGGGGTGTTCGACCGGCTCCGAGGCGTCTCCGGCGTCGGCCCGGGCGTGGCGATGAAGCTTCTCTCGTTGACCGTTCCGCGGATTCGCCACGCGATCGAGGACAAGGACATCGGCCCGCTGGTGGCGGCGCCGGGCGTCGGCAAGAAGCTGGCCCGACGCATCATCACGGACCTGGCCGGGGCGTTTCCGGTCGAGGAGACGGCGCCGCCGGCAGGGCCGTCGGAGCCCCCGGATCCGCTCACGGAACAGCTGATCAGCGCCCTCGGGCACCTGCAGTTCAGCGACCTGCGCCGGGTGCGGGAGATTGCGCGTGAGGTCCGGCGCGACCTTCCGGAGGCGGGCTTCGAGGAGGCCTTCAAGGCAGCGCTCACGCGCATCGCACCCAGGGGGACGCGGTGAACCCGGACCCGGATATCCCGGACAACCCGTTCTTCGACGCCTGCCGCGTCCGGCTCGACCACGCGGGGCTCGAAAACCGCACCAAGTCGCGCGTCTCGGTCGCGCGCCTCGCCATGGCCCTCGTCACTCTCGTCGTCCTGGCCGTCAGCCTGGAGCTGGAGCTGTTTCCCCCGACGTGGAGCCTTGTTCCCACGGCCGGTTTCGTGGGCCTGGTGGTCTGGCACCGGCGTCTCTTCCGGGCGGCGGAGAGGAATCACCGGGCCGCGCGCTGGCTCCAGCGCGCGGCGGAGCGGGTCTACCGGGACACCGTGGGGCTGAAGGGAGTGCCGCAACGGCCGGAGGTGGCGCTTCGGGACGGCGACGCGGGATCGGCTCCGCCGTCGGTCGCCCAGGGGAGCCGGCTTGCGGCGCGCCGCCACCGCCTCCGCCAGCTCGGCGACACCCGACTCGCGGAGCAGCTCGACCTCTTCGGGCCGGGTCAGCTGTTCGAGCGGCTGGCGGACTGGCGCACCGATTCCGGCGGAGAGACCCTGGCCGCCTGGATGCTTCACCCTGCGTCTCCGGAAGAAGCGCAGTCCCGCCAGGAAGCGGTCGCGGAACTGGCCCCGAAAACCAACCTGCGTGAATGGCTCGCGGCCCGGGGCGGGATCCGCCCCTGGCCGACCGACCGCCGCTCGCTGATCGGCCGCTGGATCGGGATGCCAACCCGCTACGGCAACGCGAGCGACGAAAGGGATGCCTCCGGAAGGAACGCGGCGCCCGACTGCTCCCCGCCGCTGACCGACGCCCGGGAGGACCGGCTCCGGGCGCTCATCTGCGCGTCGCTGACGACAGCGCTGGGGCTCTCGCTGGCCTACTGGCTGGGCGGCGGCATGAACGTTCCCTTCTCCCTGGTCGCCGGCCTCGCGGTGACCTTCGGCGTCCTCCATCGGGGGCGGGTCGGCCAGCACGAACGCGCCCTGGACCACGTCGCACGGGAGCTCCGGGCGATCCGCCGACTCGGAAGGACATTCGCCCGGGAAGAGCTCCGCTCGCCGCGGCTCTTGCGCCTCAAGGCCGAACTCGCCGAAGCCGTTCCGGCGCTTTCGCGGATCCTTCGCGTGGCATCGCGGCTGCGGTTCCGTCGCAACCTGGTGTTCGCCCTGTTCGCGATGATGCTGTTCTGGGGCGCCCACCACGCCCTGGCGGTGAACCGCTGGCGGCGGCGGCACCGGAAGGATCTGGCCCGGTGGGCCCGCGCCGCCGGCGAACTCGACGCGCTCATGGCCATGGCCCAGTACCAGGCGGAGCGGCCCGGACACGTGTTCGCCCGGTTCGACGGGGAACCCGGGCTGGAAGCGGTCGACCTCGGCCATCCCCTTCTTCCGGAGGCCCGGCTTCAGCGGAACTCGATCCGGCTCGGCCGAGGGGGGCCGGACATCCTGCTGGTGACCGGATCGAACATGTCCGGGAAGAGCACCCTGCTGCGCGCCCTCGGAACGAACTTCGTCCTGGCCCGGATGGGGGCTCCGGTCACCGCCACCAGCATGACTCTCGGCCCCCTGGCCCTCGGGGCGTCGCTCAGCGTCCGGGACTCGCTCCGGGACGGCGTCTCCCGCTTCCTTGCCGAACTGTTCGCCTTGAGGGCCGTCCTCGGCAGCGGCTCCGACGAAGAGCAGCTCCTGTTCCTTCTCGATGAAGTGCTCGAGGGGACGAACTCGAACGACCGTCGCCTCGCCGCAGGCGCGCTGCTGACCGAGCTGGCGAGACGGCGGGCCGTGGGGGTGTTGACCACGCACGACCTCTCACTGACCGAGCTGGATCACGAGTTTCCCGGACGGGTGCGCAACATGCACTTGATCGAACGCATCGAGGAAGGGCGGATGGACTTCGACTACCAGCTCCGGGACGGCGTGCTCCCCCGGGGGAACGCGCTCGATCTCATGCGGATCCTGGGTCTCCCGGCTCCCGAGGACGGGGCCGGGGAGTTCACCTCGCTTCCCGTCGCGGCGTTCGGAAAAGAGAACTGAGTGCCCTCCCGGAAGGGCTCCCGTCGAGAGGGGGACGCGTTCCATCAGGACCTGCGTCCCCGCCGCTTCCGCGATTACGTCGGGCAGACGGCAGTCATCGAGCAGCTTTGCATCAGCGTCAGCGCCGCCCGCCACCGGGGCGAGGCGCTCGACCATGTCCTCCTGCACGGCCCGCCGGGGCTGGGGAAGACAACGCTGGCCGCGGTCCTCGCCCACGAACTCGAGGTTCCCATCCACACCTCGGCCGGGCCCCTGATTCCCCGGACCGGGGACATGGTGGCCCTTCTCAATGCGCTGGAAGCCAACGAGATCCTGTTCATCGACGAGATCCACCGCCTCGCTCCGGCGGTCGCCGAGGTGCTCTATCCGGCCATGGAGGACCACCATCTCGACATCATGGTGGGCGAGAAGCTGGGAGCGCACACCCTCCGGATCGAGCTGCCGCCATTCACCCTGATCGGCGCCACGACCCGGGCAGACCTGCTGACGGGCCCCCTCCGGGACCGTTTCCCCCTGGTGCACCAGCTCGAGTTCTATTCGCCTGCCGAAATCGGCCGCGTGCTGACCCGGGCGGCGCGGGTGCTTGCCGCCCCGCTCAAGCCGGAGGCAGCCGGAGAGATCGCCGCCCGCTCCCGGGGGACGCCGCGGGTGGCGAACAACTACCTCCGACGGGTGCGCGATTTCGCCGATGTCCGGGGCCGCGGCGTGCTGGACCGGCCGGCGGCGCTCAAGCTCTTCGAGATCATGGACGTGGACGGCGAGGGCCTCGACCCGTTCGACCGCCGCATCCTCGAGAGCATTCTCGACAACTTCAGCGGGGGTCCGGTTGGCGTGGCCAACCTCGCGGCCACGCTCGGCATGGACACCCGCACGCTCGAAGAAGTGCAGGAGCCCTACCTCATCTACCGGGGCTTCCTCCGCCGCACGGCGAAGGGACGGGTCATCACCGACCGGGGCAGGAGGCATCTCGGCCGTGAGCGCGGCGCCACCCTCTTCGAGCCGTGACGCGGCTCGCCACCTCCGACTTCTCCTACCGCCTGCCGCGGGAGCTCGTCGCCCAGCATCCCAGGAGGGACCGCACGGCGGCCCGCCTCCTCCACCTCCCCGCCGCCGGGCCGCCGCGGCACCTGGATTTTCGCGACCTGCCGGGGCTGCTCCGCCCCGGCGACCTCCTGGTGCGGAACGTCACCCGGGTGATTCCCGCCCGCATCCACGCCCGCCGCGACACCTCCGGCCGTGGACGGGTCGAGCTCCTCCTGCTGCCGGCGCCCGCGAACGGAGGAGGCCCGGCCGGCTGGTTTCCCGCGCTCACCCGGCCGGCGGTCCGCGAAGGACGGCGTCTTCTGGCCGGCCCCGGGGACGCGGTGCGGCTCGAGATCGGGCGACCCCTCGCCGCGGGGGCCCGCCGGGTGCGCATTCTGGAAGGCGCCGAGGGGCCGCTGGACCTTGCGCGGCGGTTCGGAGAAGTCCCGCTCCCGCCGTACGTGCGCCGCCGGCCGGAGCCGGCCGACCGCGAGCGCTACCAGACCGTCTACGCCCGGACCCCGGGATCGGTCGCCGCCCCCACCGCCGGGCTCCACTTCGACGAGGCCATGTTCGAACGCCTCCGGGGGCGCGGCGTCGCCGTGGCCGATCTGCTGCTCCACGTGGGGCACGGGTCGTTTGCCCCGGTTCGCCAGCCGGATCCCAAGGGGCACCGGCTCGGCGCGGAATGGTGCGACATCCCGGCGGCCACGCGCCGCGCGGTCCGGGCGGCGCTCCGCGAGGGGCGCCGGGTCGTGGCGGTGGGAACCACCTCGGTGCGCGCCCTGGAAACCCCCGGGGCTCTTTCCCCGAGCGGATCACCGGGGAAGACCGGGCTCTTCATCCTGCCCGGCCACCGCTTCCGGGTGGTCTCCGCGATGCTCACGAACTTTCACCTCCCGGAGAGCACGCTTCTCATGCTGGTGGCCGCTTTCGCCGGGCGCGAGCGGGTGCTCGACGCCTACCGGGCGGCGGTCCGCGAGGGTTACCGCTTCCACTCCTACGGCGACGCCACCTTCCTGGAGCGCGCCCCCCAATGAACCGATGACGACCCGATGACGACGCACGACCACCGCGACTCCACTCACAACGACCAGGGTGTTTCGCGCCGGCGCGCCGCGGCCCTCGCGCTCGGGGCGGCGATCCTGCTGGCCGGCGCGACGCCCCTCCACGCCCAGGGCCCGCCCCGGCGGGCGGCGGTCCCCGACGGCTACCCGGTCCCCGAGGCCATTCTGGGGGGCTTCGACTTCCGGATGGTCGGGCCGGCCCGAGGCGGCCGGGTCACCACGGTCACCGGCATCCCCGATCAGCCGCATGTGTTCTACATGGGGTCCACCGGCGGCGGGGTCTGGAAGACGGTGAACGCCGGGATGTCCTGGACCAATGTCTCGGACGACGCCTTCGCGGTGGGATCCATCGGCGCGGTAGTGGTGGCGCCCTCGGATCCGAACCGGATCTACGTGGGGACCGGCTCCGCGTGCCCCCGGGGCAACATCTCGGTCGGGAACGGGATCTACCGCAGCACCGACGGGGCCCGGTCCTTTGAGCACATAGGCCTTCCCGACGCCGGGCTGATCGGCCGCATCGTGGTGGACCCCCGGGATCCGGACCGTCTCTACGTCGCCGTGCTGGGCCAGATCTTCGGCCCGTCACCGGAACGGGGGGTCTACCGCAGCACCGACGGCGGGGACACCTGGGAGGCGGTGTTCCAGATCTCGGACACCGTCGGCGCCGTCGAGCTGGTCATGAACCCGGGGAATTCCCGGGAGCTGTTTGCCGCGATGTGGCGGGTGGGGCGGAAGCCCTGGACGCTCGTGGACGGAGGCCCCGAGGGCGGGCTGTTCCGCACCCGGGACGGGGGCGAGAGCTGGGAACCGGTGGGCGGCGGCTTCCCACAGGCCGCGGAAGGAGCGCCGCTCGGGCGGATCGGGATCTCGATGGCGGCCTCGGATCCCCGCCGGATGTACGCGCTGGTGACCGCGGAAGAGGATCGGGGCGGCCTGTGGCGGAGCGAGGACGGCGGGGACACCTGGACCCGGATCAACGGTGACCGGCGACTTCGGGGCCGCGGTTGGTACTACAGCCACGTCGTCGCCGATCCCACCGACGCGAACACGGTCTACGTGCTGAACGCTCCCTTCTTCAAGTCCATCGACGGCGGCCGGTCCTTCGAGACAGTCCGGGTCCCCCACGGCGACAACCACGACCTGTGGATCAACCCGAACGACGCGCGGATCATGGTCGAGGCGAACGACGGCGGGGCCACGGTGACGCTCGACGGGGGCGCCACCTGGTCCTCGATCCACAACCAGCCCACCGCCGAGTTCTACCGGCTGACCGTGGACGACGCCTTCCCCCGGCGCCTCTACGGAGCCCAGCAGGACAACTCCACCATCAGCGTCCCGGCATGGACCGATTCCGGGCTGTCGCCGGAGGCCCACTGGCTCGATGTGGCCGGGGGCGAGAGCGGGCATATCGCCGTGACGCCGGGCCGGCCGGAGCTCACCTACGCCGGGAACTACATCGGCCAGATCGACCGCTACGACCGGGCGTCGGCCGGGGCGCGGAACGTCATCCTGTATCCCCAACTGGCCGACGGGGTGGCGCCGCGCGACCTGCGCTACCGGTTCCAGTGGAACGCGCCGATCCTGGTCTCGGTCCACGACCCGGAGGTCGTGTTCCACACCTCGAACTACGTCCACCGCACCACGGACGGCGGGATGAACTGGGAGACGATCTCGCCGGACCTCACCGCGAACGACGCGGAAAAGCAGGAGCTGCCGGGCGGCCCCGTCCAATTCGACCACACCGGGGTCGAGGTCTACGGGACGGTCTTCTCCCTTGCCGAATCCCCCCACGACCCTCGGGTTCTCTGGGTGGGAACGGACGACGGGCGGGTCCATCTCTCGCGGGACGGAGGCGCATCCTGGAGCGAAATCACCCCGCCGGGGATGCCGCCCGGCGGGACGGTGAACAGCATCGATGTGTCCTGGACGCGGCCTGGATCGGCGGTGCTCGCGGTCCAGCGCTACCGGGAGAACGACTTCGAGCCCTGGGTCTTCCGGACCATGGATCACGGCGTCACCTGGGCCCGGCTGGGCGCGGACGGCGGCATTCCCGCCGGGCATCCGGCACGGGTGGTGCGGGAGGACCCGACCGACGAGCGGATCCTCTACCTGGGCACCGAGTTCGCGCTCTTCCTGAGCCTCGACGGCGGGGAGCGCTTCGTCCCCTTCGGAGACCTTCCCGCGACGCCCATCACCGACCTCCAGGTCGCGGGCGACGAACTCCTGGTGGCGACGCAGGGCCGCTCGTTCTGGGTGCTCGACGACCTGACTCCGGTGCGGGCGCTGGAAGCCCGGTTCTCCGGGGAGGCTCCGGATGCCCCGATGCTCTTCCCCGCCGGGGACGCGGTGCGCCTCGCGACCGGCGGCAGCCGCCCGTTCCGAGAGCCCGGGGCGCCGGAGAACCGGCCCTCCGGAGCCCTCCTCCACTATTTCCTGCCGGAGGACCTGCCGCCCGAGGCGGAGCTCACGCTCACGATCCGGGACGAATCCGGGGAGGCGCTCCGGGAAGTCGCGGCGAAGCCTGATCCCGGCGCCGCCCCGGAAACGGAAGCCGAGGACGCCGACGACCGGGCCGAAGCCGTCCTGGAGCGCGAGGCCGGGCTCCACGTGTTCGCCTGGGACCTTCGTTTCCGCCGCCCCGAACTGCAGCAGGGGTCGGTGATGTCCATCTCCTACACCGGGGGGGCGGCGGTCCCTCCGGGTCGCTACACAGCCTCCCTGGTCTTCGCCTCGGGCGACGACGAGCCCGTCGCTTCGCCAGACGTCGCTTTCTCGGTGCACCCCGACCCGCGGCATCCGGCCAGCCTGGACGATCTTCTGGCGCAGCACACCGCGGTCCGCGAGGCGCAGTCCCTCCTCGAGCGAATCCACAGAGGGATCGGCAACCTGCGCGACGCGCGCGCCCAGCTCGAGGCGACCCGTGAGCGCGGCAAGAAGGCGGACCGCTGGAGCGACGACCTCGATGCCGGCTCCGAGAGCCTGCTGGACGAGTTGAAGGCGATCGAAGACGAACTCATCCAGACCCGCAGCGAAGCCGGGCAGGACCCGGTCAACTTCCCCCCGAAGCTGGACAACCAGGTGGCGTATCTCTACGGCCATATCGCCCAAAACTACGGACCGCCAACGACTGGCTCCCTGGAGCGCCTCGCCGACCTGCAGGCTGAGGCCGAAGCGCCGCTCGGCCGCCTTGCCGCCGCGCTCGGCCCGACCCTCGCCTCCCTGAACGCCGCCTTCGCCGAAGCCGGGCTCACCGCGGTGTTCGCCGCCCCCTGACCGAGCGGCCCGCCGCGCGTATGGAGCGCCGGCGTCCTCGCCGGCCATCGCCACCTATGGAGCGCCGGCGTCCTCGCCGGCCATCGTCGCCCATGGAGCGCCGGCCTCCTCGCCGGCCATCGCCACCCATGGAGCGCCGGCGTCCCCGCCGGCCATCGTCGCCCATGGAGCGCCGCCGTCCTCGCCGGCCATCGTCGCCCATGGAGCGCCGCCGTCCTCGCCGGCCATCGTCGCGTATGGAGCGCCGGCGTCCTCGCCGGCCATCGCCACCCATGGAGCGCCGGCGTCCTCGCCGGCCATCGCCACGCATGGAGCGCCGGCGTCCTCGCCGGCCACCGCCACGCATGGAGCGCCGGCGTCCTCGCCGGCCATCGCCACAAGCGGGCATGGTCCGCGGGCCTACGGTCCATCGGTACGGCGGCGCGGTCGGCAGGAGACTGCCTGAGGGACCAACATGCGGCGCTGGCCGGCGAGGACGCCGGCGCTCCAGGGACCAACATGCGGCGCTGGCCGGCGAGGACGCCGGCGCTCCAGGGACCAACGTGCGGCGCTGGCCGGCGAGCACGCCGGCGTTCCAGGGACCAACATGCGGCGCTGGCCGGCGGGGACGCCGGCGCTCCATACGGACGATGGCCGGCGAGGACGCCGGCGCTCCAGAGACCAACGGGCGATACAGGCCGGCGAGCACGCCGGCGTTCCAGGGACCAACATGCGGCGCTGGCCGGCGAGGACGCCGGCGTTCCAGAGACCAACATGCGGCGCCACGCCGGCGAGGACGCCGGCGCTCCAGGGACCAACATGCGGCGCAGGCCGGCGAGGACGCCGGCGTTCCAGGGTCGCTCCATATACTGCGGCCGCCCTGGAGGATCCGCTGTGCTGCCTGCCCGAACCCCTGCCCTGCTTGCCGCGCTCGCTTTCGCCGCCGCGTCCTGGTCCTGCGAAGAGGCCGGAGGAGCTGACCCCCTCGACGATCTGACGATGTTCGACCAGGCCGTGGCCTCTTTCGAGCGGGCGCCGCTCGCGCACCTCCCGACGCCGTTCGAGGAGATGGCGGCGCTCTCCGCAGAAGTCGGCGGGCCCCGGCTCTTCGTGAAGCGCGACGACCAGACCGGTCTGGCCTTCGGCGGCAACAAGGCGCGCAAGCTGGACTTCATCCTGGCCGACGCCCTGGCCCGGGGCAGCCAGAGCGTGGTCACCTGGGCTGGGGTCCAGTCGAACTGGGCGAGGATGACGGCGGCCGGATCACGACGTCTGGGCATGACCCCGATCCTGGTTCTCCAGCGCGGCGAACACCAGTCGGTGAGCCCCGCCGACGGCAACCTGCTGCTCGACCGCCTGCTCGGCGCCGAGCTCCATCTGCTCGAGCCGGGCGAGGATCGCGACGCGGTGGTCGAGGAGGTCACGAAAGCGGAGCAGGCTGCCGGCCGCAACCCCTACGTGGTGTCGGTGGGCGGGTCGCGCACCGGCGGCTCCATGGATCGTCCGCTCGGCGCCGTGGCCTACGCGAACGCCTTTCGCGAACTGCTCGGGCAGGCGCGCGCCGAAGGGGTGGGCATCACCCATCTGGTCCACGCCTCGGGCTCGGGCAGCACCCAGGCCGGGCTGGTTGTGGGAGCGCGGGCCCTCGCTCCCGAAGTGGAAATCATCGGGATCAGCAGCGGCGGCAGCAAGGAAGCCGGGGAACGCAACGTGCTGGCGATCGCCCGGGAAACCGCCGAGGCCATGGGGCTCGACCTCACCATCGACCCGGAACACGTCACGGTGCTCGACGATTACGTCGGAGAGGGTTACGGCATCCTGAACGAAGCGGTCGTGGAGGCGATCACCCTCACCGCGCGGACCGAGGGCATCCTCCTTGACCCGGTCTACACCGGAAAGGCGATGGGCGGCCTCCTCGCCCTCGTCCGCGACGGACGCTTCAGCCCGACGGATGCGGTGGTCTTCCTCCACACCGGCGGCACTCCGGCGCTCTTCCCCTACCGCGAAGGCCTGCTGGAAGGGCTCCCGACCGACGGCCCCTGACGGTCTCGGAAGACCGGTTGCGTGGCGGGATGAAGCCAACATGATTCCGAGACCCCCCGGAGGGATGGAGGCGGCGCGCAGGGCTCGCGAGCGCTGGTCCCCGCCGGCCTTTCGGACCGCCGTTTTCGCCCTGACGCGCCCGGCGCCAGGGCCGCGACAAAGGATGTGGACCTGATGACCGTCCTCGAGCAGGCTGCCGCGCGGTTCCCGCGCATCCCCCTCTCCCATCTGCCGACGCCGTTCGAGGCGATGGCGGATCTCGCCGCCGCCACCGGCGGCCCCCGCCTGTTCGTGAAGCGGGACGACCAGACCGGCCTTGCCTTCGGTGGCAACAAGGCCCGCAAACTGGAGTTCATCCTGGCAGACATGAAGGCCCGCCGCTTCGGCAGCGTAATCACCTGGGCCGGCACGCAGTCGAACTGGGTCCGGATGTGCACCGCCGCGGCAGTTCGCTTCGGAATCAAGCCGATCCTGGTCCTCAAGCTGCGGCCGGACCAGACCCGCGAAGCCGCAGATGGGAACCTGCTGCTCGACCGGATTCTGGGCGCGGAGGTCCACCTGCTCGGTCCCGACGAGGATCAGCCGGCGGCCGTCGAGCGGGTGGCCGAGGCCGAGCGGGCTCGTGGGCGGAAGCCCTACCTGATCGCGGCCGGCGGGTCGGGCACCGAGTGGTCCATGACCGAACCGCTTGGCGCCGTGGCCTACGCGCTCGCCTTCGAGGAGCTCTGGGGGCAGGCGCAGGAACAGGGCGCGCCGCTGACCCACCTGGTGCTCGCATCCGGCTCCGGCAGCACCCATGCCGGCATCGTGGTGGGGGCGAAGGCCGCGGCGCCCGAGGTGGAGATCATCGGCGTCAGCACCCGCGCCAGCCAGGCCGAGGGGGAAGCCAACGTGCTCGGGCTGGCCCGGAAGACGGTCGCCGCCATGGACCTCGACCTGGAGATAGAACCCGGGGACGTGACCGTCCTCGACGGCTACGTCGGCGGCGGCTACGGGATCCTCTACCCGGCGGTCGTCGAGGCGATCGCCACGCTCGCCCGCACCGAGGCGATCTTCCTCGACCCGGTCTACACCGGTAAGGCCATGACCGGGTTCCTCGACCTCATCCGGAAGAAGCGCTTCGCCCCGGACGACGCCGTCTGCTTCCTGCATACCGGCGGAACCCCGGCCCTGTTCCCCTATCGCGAGGAGATCCTGGAAGTCATCGAGGGAGACGCGACCGCGTAGCGGCGCTCTGCCGCGGACACCGAGCGCCCTGGAATCGGCGGCTTTCTGGCAGGTGTTTCTTGGCCCGGATCGAGTCGCGTATCTCCGTCGCTTCGGAGGAGTTCCGGGCAAACGAGGCTCACCACCGCGCTCTCTGCGAGACCCTGGGGGAGCGGCTCGCGGCGGCCCGGCGGGGCGGCGCCGGCCGGGCCCGGCACCGGGAACAGGGAAAGCTCTTCGTCCGCGAGCGGATCCGCCGGCTCGCCGACCCGGGGACGCCGTTCCTGGAGATCGCGCCCCTCGCCGCAGACGGCTGCTACGACGGCAAGGCGCCGGCCGCCGGGCTCGTCGCCGGCGTGGCCAGCATCTCCGGCCGCCTCGCGATGGTGGTCGCAAACGACGCCACCGTGAAGGGCGGGACCTATTTTCCGCTGACGGTCAAGAAGCACCTCCGCGCGCAGGAGATCGCCGCCCGCTGCCGTCTCCCCTGCGTCTACCTGGTGGACAGCGGCGGCGCGTTCCTGCCGCTCCAGGCCGAGGTCTTCCCCGACCGGGACCACTTCGGACGCATCTTCCGGAACCAGGCGGTCATGAGCGCCCGAGGCATCCCCCAACTCGCAGCCGTCATGGGGATGTGCACCGCGGGCGGCGCCTATGTTCCGGCGATGAGCGACGAGGCGGTCATCGTCTCCGGGACCGGGACGATCTATCTCGGGGGGCCGCCGCTGGTCCGCGCCGCGACCGGCGAGGTCGTCACCCCCGAGGAGCTCGGAGGGGCGCGGGTTCACACCGAGCGCTCCGGCGTCGCCGACCACTTCGCCGCGAACGACGAGGAAGCGATCCGCATCCTGCGGGAGGCCGTCGCCCGCCGCGCGCCGGCCGCTCCCGCGTCGAGAGGGAGCCATGACCGGAGCCCGGAGCCGCCGCTCTACCCGGAAGAGGAGATCCCCGGCATCTGGCCGCGCGATCCCCGGGTGCGGGCCGACATCCGCGAAACGCTCGCCCGGCTCCTCGACGGGAGCCGCCTGGACGAGTTCAAGGAGCGCTACGGAACGACCCTGGTCACCGGCTTCGCCCACATCGAGGGGATCGGGGTGGGGGTCGTGGCGAGCAACGGCGTGCTCTTCTCGGAGAGCGCGCTCAAGGGGGCCCATTTCATCCAGATCTGCGCCCGGGAGGGGTTGCCGCTGCTCTTCGTCCAGGACATCACCGGCTTCATGGTCGGGGCCCGCTACGAGCAGGGCGGGATCGCCAAGGATGGGGCGAAGCTGGTCAACGCGGTGGCCACCGCCGGGGTCCCCCGGATCACCCTGATCGCCGGCGGCAGTTTCGGCGCCGGCAACTATGCGATGTGCGGCCGGGCCTACGACCCCGCGTTCCTCTGGACCTGGCCGTCGAGCCGCATCTCGGTCATGGGCGGGGAGCAGGCCGCCTCGGTACTCGCCCAGGTGAAGCGCGACCAGCGCGAACGCGCCGGGGAGACGCTCAGCGATGAGGACGAGGCGCGCCTCAAGGCGCCGGTCCGCGAGAAGTACGAGCGCGAAGGGAACCCCTACTACGCCACCGCCCGCCTTTGGGACGACGGGATCCTCGACATGCGGACCACCCGCCGCGCGCTCGCGCTGAGCCTCGCCGCCGCCACCAGCGCCGGGAGCGCGAACGGCGCGGCGGGCGGGTCCCACGGCATCTTCCGCATGTGACCGGGGCGCCCGTGACGAACGAGGACGTGGTGCGCGTCGGGAACGCCGGCGGCTACTGGGGCGACGACCCCACCGCGCTCGCGAAACAGGTGCTCGGGCCTGAGCCGCCCGACTTCGTGACGATCGACTTTCTGGCCGAGATCACGATGAGCATCCTGCAAAAGCAGAAGAACCGCGATCCGCGCGCCGGCTACGCCCGGGATTTCGTCACCCAGCTCACCCCGCTCCTCGCCGCCATCCGTGAGCGCCGGATCACCGTCATCGCGAACGCCGGCGGCGTGCATCCCGAGGGCTGCGCCCGCGCTCTCCTGACGGAAGCGGAAGCGGCCGGCGTGCCGCTGACGGTCGCCATCGTGTACGGCGACGACCTCATGGAGCGCCTCGACGGCCTCGTCGCGGGCGGCGCCCCGTTCGCGAACATGGAGACCGGCGAACCGTTCGGTCCGGTCCGCGAGCGCGTGCTCTCGGCGAACGCCTATTTCGGCGCCGAACCGGTCGTGCGCGCCCTCGCCTACCAGCCGGACGTGGTGGTGACCGGCCGGGTCACGGACACCGGGATCACCCTCGCCGCGCTGCGCCACCACTTCGGCTGGAGCGCGGATGACTGGGACCGGATCGCCGCCGGAATCGTGGCCGGGCACCTGATCGAGTGCGGCGTCCAGGCCACCGGGGGCAACTTCACGGACTGGCAGCGGGTCTCCGGCCTCGGCGCCGAAGGCTTCCCGGTCGTCGAGGTCACGGCGAACGGCCGCTTCCGGCTCACCAAACAGCCGGGAACCGGCGGCCTCGTCTCCCCGCCGGTCGTCACCGAGCAGCTGCTCTACGAAATGGGAGATCCCGCTTCCTACCTCTGCCCCGACGCGACGGTCGATTTCTCCGGCGTCCGGGTGGAAGCCGACGGTCCCGACCGGGTGCTGGTCCACGGAGCGCGGGGCGCGCCGCCGCCCCCGGACCTGAAGGTGAGCGCTTCCGTGGCCGGCGGGTTTGCCATTCGCGGGAGCCTGGTCGTCGGCGGGCCGGACACCCGGACCAAGGCGAAGGCCCTCGGCGCGGCGTTCCGGCGCCGTCTGGAGGCGGACTGCGCCGCCGCCGGCGTGGCCCCGCCGGAAGAGCTGCGGGTGGATCTTGCCGGGGCCGACGCCGCCCAGCGCGTCTTCGCTGACGCCGCCGGGAGCGATCCCTCCGAGGGTCTCGTGCGCTTTGCGGCCTGGAGTCCCCGGCGGGAGCCGCTGCTCGTCTTCCGCAAGCTGCTCCCCACCTTCATCCTGAGCGGTCCCGCCGGGCTCGCGGTGACCGGAGGCGCGCCGCGCGTCTCCGAAGTCGTCGGCTACTGGCCGGCCCTCGTCCCCCGCGAGGCGGTCACCGCCCGGGTCCTGGCGCTCAAGCAGGCGGGGGGCGGCGCCGTCCAGGCGATCGGCGAGGAGGAGGTTCGCTTCGCCGGGCCCACCCGGCGGCCGGAACCGGTGGCGACCGTCCGCCGCCGGCCGCCGTCCGACACCGCGCCGGCCGCCGCGAGCGATGGCGCGCCGACGGTGGAGGCGCCGCTCGGCGCGATCGCCCACGCCCGGAGCGGGGACAAGGGCGACACGGTGAACATTGGGGTCGTGGCCCGCAGCGACGCCTGCTACCGCTGGCTGGAGGCCCATCTGTCCGCCGAGCGGGTGGCCGGCTGGGCGGGCCGCGCGGCACGGGGACGGACCATCCGCTACCCGTTGCCTCGGGTCCGGGCGCTCAACTTCCTCCTCGAAGGAGCGCTCGGCGGGGGCGGCACCCGGAGCCTCCTGCTCGACCCCCAGGGCAAGACCCTCGCCCAGGGAATGCTTCGCCGGCGGCTCCGTTTTCCAGCCAGCCTGCTCGCGACGATTCCCGAGGACCGGCGGCCGCTCACCCCTGCCTTCGCCGCGCCCCGGCCCGACGAGGGAGCCTGACCGGCCCGGCGCCCCGGAGACCGCGATGTCCGACCCCCACCTGGCGCTGCGCTGCGACGACCGGGGCGTCGCCACCCTGACGCTCTGCCGCCAAGGGTCGCGGAATGCGCTCACCCCGGCGATGGTGCGCGGGATCCCCGAGCTGCTGCGCGAGGCGGCCGCTCTTCCGCCGGAACGCTGCCGGGTGCTCGTCCTGCGCGGCGAGGGACCGGTCTTCTGCGCGGGCGCCGACATCCGGGCGATGCTCGACTCCGGCCAGACCGACGAAGCCGCGAACCTCGCCGACGCCCGCCGCTTCGCCGCGCTGTTCCGGTCGGTGGCCGCATTCCCCGCCCCGGTTCTGGCAGCGGTGCAGGGCGCCGCGCTCGGCGGCGGCTTCGGCCTCGCCGTCAGCGCCGACCTGACGCTCGCGGAGGAAACCGCCCGCTTCGGCACGCCGGAGACGCGCCTGGGCATCGTCCCGGCGGTGATCTCCCCGTACGTCGTGCGGCGCTTGGGTCCGGGTCCGGCGGGCCCGTTCCTTTTCGGCGGGGCGCTGGCCGCCGGCCAAGCGGCGCGCCGGGCGGGGATCGTTCACGAACTGGCCCCGCCCGACAGCCTCGAAGCGGCGCTCGAGCGCCGCGTGGACGCCCTCCTCCAGAACGCGCCCCGGGCCGTACGCCAGGCGAAGAAGCTGCTGCTGCTCGAGGCCCCGCTTCCTTCCCGCGCGATCGAAGAGCAGACGGTCTTCGCCATCGCCACGGCGCGGGCCTCGGCGGAGGGACAGGCCGGGACGGCCGCGTTCCTCGAGAAGAAAGCGCCGCCCTGGGTTCCTCCGGCTGCCGGAGCCACGGGGTGAGAGACCCGGAACCGCCCGATCGTCGGCTCCTGATCGCCGGACGCGGCGAAATCGCACGCCGGCTCCTACGCTCGGCCCGCGCCCGCGGATACCGGGTCGCGGTCGTCTCCACCGCCGCCGACCGGGGCTCTCCGGTGCGCCTCGAAGCGGACCGGATGTTCGAAGTCCCGAGCTTCCTCGACGCCGAAGCCGTGGTCGCGAAGGCCCGGGGCTGGGGCGCCACGGCTCTCCATCCGGCCTACGGATTCCTGTCGGAGAACGCCGGCTTCTCCGAGGCCGTGGAGCGGGCGGGGATCGCGTTCGTCGGCCCCACCGCGGCCGCGATGCGCCTCCTCGGCGACAAGGAGGCCGCGCGCCGGCTCGCTCTCGAAGTGGGCGCGCCCCTCCTCCCGGGACTCTCCTCGGAAGCGCTCCGGGGGGGCTCCGATCCGGCCGCCGCGGTGGAGGCGGCGGGGATCGGATTCCCCTGCGTGGTCAAGGCCTCGGCCGGCGGCGGCGGCATCGGGATCCGCGTTGTCCGGAAAGCTTCCGCGCTCGCCGGTGCGGTCGAGGCCGCGTCGCGCCAGGCGGCGGCGGCTTTCGGCGACGGCACGGTCTTCGTGGAGCGCTGGCTGGACGAGCCCCGCCACGTCGAGATCCAGGTCTTCGGCGACGGGAGAGGCAGCGGGATCCACCTCGGCGAGCGCGAATGCTCCGTCCAGCGCCGACGGCAGAAGCTGATCGAGTGGGCGCCGGCCTTCGGGATGACCCCCTCACTCCGCCGCCGGATGGGCGAGGCGGCGCTCCGGCTCGTTGCCGCGAGCCGCTACCGAGGCGCGGGGACGGTCGAATTCCTGCTCGACGGCGACGGGGCCTTCTGGTTTCTGGAAGTGAACACCCGGCTCCAGGTGGAGCACCCGGTGACCGAGGCGGTCGCCGGCGTGGACATGGTCGACGCCCAGCTCGCCCTCGCCGAGGGAACCTGGCCGGAATCCCTGCCTCGGCCAGCGTCGTCGCCGGAGGCGTTCGTGCCTCAAGCGCCGCAGGGCGCCGCGATCGAGGCGCGTGTCGTGGCCGAGTCGCCGGGGCGGGATTTCGCCCCCAGTCCGGGCATGGTCCGCCGGTTCGCCGCTCCGAAAGGCGTCGGGATCCGGGTGGATTCCGGGATTGGCAGTGGAACTCCGGTGCCGCCCGGCTTCGATTCGCTGCTCCTCAAGCTGATCGCCGCCGGCTCCGATCTCGACGAGGCGGCCGACCGGCTCGAAGGCGCCCTCGCCGACCTGGTCGTCCACGGGGTGGAGACGAACCGGGCGCTCCTCGCGGCGGTGCTCCGCCATCCCGACTTCCGCGAAGGCCGCACGCACTCGGCCTGGGTCGAGGAGCGGCTGGCCGACCTGACGGCATCCACGCTCCCGGACGCGCTCCGCGATCTGCTCCGCCGCGACCGGGTCGCGGAGGCGCTGGCGGAGACGGCGGCGGGCCGGACGGAGTCCACCGGAGCGCGGCGCTTTCGCGATCTGGGGCGCGGCGCCGGAGCCTCGGAACGGTTCCCCCTCGTGCGGCCGGGGCGGAGGCCGGGGGAGGTCCTGCTCTCGCACCCGGTCCTCGTCGAAGCCGGGCTGCCCGATCCGCTCCCGGTCGCGGTGACCCGCCTCCCGCCCGACCCCGCCCGGGGCGAGACCGAGGGCTCTGTCGCCGCGTCGGTCGGGGCCGAGACCATCCGCCTCCCCCTCGCCGGCGGGTCGGACCGGGAGGCCGGCCCGGGCGCCGGCGGCGACGTCCTCGCCCCGCTCGCCGGCCGGCTGCTGCGCATCCGCGACGAAGCGGGCGCCGAGGTCTCGTCCGGCGAGGTCGTCGCGGTCATGGAGTCCATGAAGATGCACTGGGAGATCCGGGCGCCCGCCCCCGGCCGCCTCGGCGCCCCCCAGGCCGCCCCGGGAGACACCCTCCCCGCCGGCGCCCTTCTCCTCCGCGTCACCCCCTGACCGCCAGGCCGCTCAGCGGCCGGAGGGTGGATGGAGGCGATTGAATCTGGCGCCGACGCGGAGGAGGTCCTCGATGGAGATGGCCTCCCGCGTGTTGCCGTCCCGACCGGTCGTGGTGGTGGCCTTGAGCATGGAGTTGTAGACGGCTTCCTCGGTCGCCTCGATCGCCGCCTGGAAGAGCGGCGAGAGCCGGTCGCCCCGCAGGACCTCGGCGGCTTCGGTGGGAGCGTCGCTCCGGAAGGTGCTGCGGAGCGCCGGGGCGCTCGAGAACGCGATCACGAAGTCGCCGCTTCCGTGCGAGGAGGTGGCGCCGGTGCGGGCGAGGCCCAGCATGACCCGCCGGGCGATGCGGGTGAGCCCGGCGGTGCGCACCGGGGCATCCGTCCCGACCACCATCATGATCGACCCGTCCGGGTTCGTGTCCGAGGCTTCGGCGGCGCCGCCTTCGCCACCGGGGCCGACCCGGTCGCGCAGGTAGTACCGGTCGAGTTCCTCGCCGACCGGGAGGCCGTCCATCATGAGCACGCCGCCGTAATTGCTCTGGACCAGGGCGCCCAGGGTGTAGCCGCCGAGGCTCTCCGGGAGCCGGCGCGAGGAGGCGCCGATTCCCCCCTTCCAGCCGAAGGCCGAGGTCCCGGCTCCGGCTCCGACCGCTCCCTCGGCCACGGGGCCGGACGACGCGGCGCGGATCGCTTCGAGGACGTGCTCCTCCTTCACGTGGAACCCGCGAATGTCGTTGAGGAACCCGTCGTTCGTCTCACCGACCAGCGGGTTCACCGACCGGACGTCCTCGTTCCCCGGCAGGGCGAGGGTGTAGGCCACGACGGCCCGCGCCGCGTCCCACACCGAAAGGGTGTTCGTGAGAACGATGGGAGTCTCGATCGTGCCCAGCTCCACGACCTGCGTGGATCCGGCGAGCTTGCCGAAGGCGTTCCCGATGTGGACCGCGCCCGGGACCTTCTCCTGGAAGATGTTCCCGCCGTGGGGAAGGATGGCCGTCACTCCGGTGCGGACGTCGCTGCCCTCCATCAGGGTCACCTGGCCGACGAGCACGCCGGGCACGTCGGTGATCGAGTTCAGGGGCCCGGGCGCGAGGATGCCGGGGGCGAGGCCGATGTCCCGGGCGCGCGGGCGGTCCTCGGCCCCTTGCGCCTCGGCGCGGCCGGCGGGGAGCGGCGCCAGCACGACGGCGAGCAGCACGCCCAGCGGGGCCAGGCGGGACGGGACGGGGGAGCAGTGGGTCATCGGGGTTTCCTTCACCGTTTGCGGCGGGGCTCCTCCCGGCGCTCGGGGAACCGGGAGGCGGGGTGCTTCGTAGTTGCGGATTGTCGTATGTCGCACACCGATCTTCCCACCGGGTCCCCTGTCGGCGCCGTCCGGAGGCTCGCCCTCTGCCTCGCGCTCCCCGCCACCGCCGGCTGTGCCGCCACCGGGTCCTGGACCCCGAACGCCGAGGAAACCGAGGTGTTCACCGAGGAGTTCCGCGCCGGCGAGCGTCTCGACCTCCGCAATGCGAACGGGCGCATCCAGGTCGCCGCGTGGGAGCGCGAAGGAGCGGAAATCACCGCGCGCAAGGTCGGACCCTCGGAGTCGTCGCTCGCGGAGATGGATGTGGACATTCGACGAACATCCGACGGCCTGCGGGTCCGGACCCGGTACCCGAGGCGCAAGTGGGGCGGGCGGAGCGGCAGCGTTCACTTCACGGTGCGGATCCCGGAGCGGGCGGACCTGCGGCTCGAATCGGTGAACGGACCGATCGAGGTCGAGGGAGTTACCGGTGACGTCGAGGCCCAAACGGTGAACGGCCACCTCCGCCTCAGCCGCCACCTCGGCAACGTGAACGCCCAGACCGTGAACGGACGCATCGAGTGCGAGCTGGAGCAGCTGCGGGACGACGACCGCCATTCCTTCCGCACGGTGAACGGCCGGGTGAGCCTGGTCCTCGGCCCCGAGTCACGGGGAACCGTGGACGCCCGCGCGGTGAACGGCCGGGTCGTCATGGAGCTGGCGGATGGCGCGAACGTGGAGGCCCCGACCCGGCGCCGCAAGGCGGTCAGGCTGGGTGACGGCAGCGGCCTCTGCCGGGTGCGCACGATCAACGGCGCCATTCACGTCGCCCACGCCGACAACTAGAACGGGAGCGGCGGCGCCCTGGAACGCCGGCCTCATGGAGCGCCGGCGTCCTCGCCGGCCTACGCCGGACCGTATGGAGCGCCGGCGTCCCCGCCGGCCCGCCCCGCACCGTTATGGAGCGCCGGCGTCCTCGCCGGCTGCGCCGCACCGCCGGTCCCTTGCGGCGTGACATCCCCCCCACCGTCCTCGACCCATGGAGCGCCGGCGTCCTCGCCGGCCTACGCCGCACGCTGGGTCCCTTGGGCAGTCTCGTGGCGACCCCGCCGCCCGTACCGACGGACCGTGGGCCGGGAGGC
>JAAXGQ010000069.1:1034-3880 GCA_012271265.1 Vicinamibacteraceae bacterium | reverse complement strand
GGTGAGGACACCGGCGCTCCATGCTGGCCGGCGAGGACGCCGGCGCTCCAGGCATGGCGCGCCGTGAGTGCCGGCCCCATGGAGCGCCGGCGTCCCCGCCGGCCTTCGCCGCCCGGCCCCGGCCGCGAGAAACGCCGCCCCCCTACCTGCGAGAATGCGCCGCCGCCATGCGCCTCTCCTGGAACGAGATCCGCGCCCGCGCCGCGTCCTTCGCCCGGAAGTGGGCGGACGCCGGCTACGAGAAGGGCGAGACCCAGAGCTTCTACAACGACTTCTTCCGCATCTTCGGCGTGCGGCGGGAGTCCGTCGCCCGCTACGAACAGCACGTCCGGCGGCTCGACGGCGCCACCGGCTACATCGACCTGTTCTGGCCGGGCGTCCTGATCGTCGAGCAGAAGAGCGCCGGCCGCGACCTCGGCGCCGCCTACGAGCAGGCGGGGGGCTACTTCGACGCGCTCGGCGAGAGGGAGCGGCCCCGCTTCATCCTGGTCAGCGACTTCCGGCGCTTCGGGCTCCACGATCTCCTCCAGCGCGACGTGCTTCGCTTCGCGCTCGCCGACCTCCCCGAACACGTCGAACGGTTCGGGTTCATCCTCGGCGTTGTCCGGCGGCGGTTCCGCGACCAGGACCCGGCCAACATCGAGGCCGCCGAGCTGGTTGGAAAACTCCACGATTCGCTCCGCGACACCGGCTATCCGCGCCACGACCTCGAACGCTTCCTGGTGCGGATCGTGTTCTGCCTCTTCGCCGACGACACCGGCGTCTTCCAGCCCCGCGACATCCTGCTGGAGTTCATCGAGGACCGGACCCGGGCGGACGGGACCGACCTCGGCCCGCTGCTCATGCAGCTGTTCCAGGTGCTGAACACCCCGGAGGACGCCCGCTTCTCCACCCTCGACGAGGACCTCGCCCGCTTCCCCTGCGTGAACGGCGACCTCTTCGCCGAGCCGATCTCCTTCCCTGCCTTCGACGCCGGGATGCGGGAGCAGCTTCTGGAAGCCTGTTATTTCGACTGGTCGGCGATCTCGCCGGCCATCTTCGGTTCGCTGTTCCAGTCGGTCATGACCCCCGGGGAGCGCCGCTCGAAAGGCGCCCACTACACCACCGAGGCGAACATCCTGAAGGTCATCGAGCCGCTCTTTCTGGACGACCTCTGGGAGGAGTTCGCACGCCTCCGAACCCTGAAGCGGGGCCGGGCCGGGCGGCTGGCCGGCTTCCAGCGGCGGCTCGGCGAAATGCGCTTTTTCGATCCCGCCTGCGGCTGCGGCAACTTCCTGGTGATCGCCTACCGCGAGCTCCGCCGGCTGGAGCTTCAGGTGCTGCGCGAGCTCCTGAGGAGCGGGGAGCGGCGGTTCCTCCAGTTCGACGTGAGTTCCCTGTCGCAGCTCGACGTGGATCAGTTCCACGGGATCGAGATTGACGAGTTCCCGGCCCGGATCGCCGAGGTGGCGCTCTGGATGATGGACCACCTGATGAACAACGAGCTCAGCCAGGAGTTCGGCCGGGCCTACGCCCGCATCCCGCTGAAGCGCTCGCCGCGCATCCGCCACGGCGACGCGCTGGAAATGGACTGGGAGGACGTGCTGCCGGCGAAGGACTGTTCCTTCGTCTTCGGGAACCCGCCGTTCGGGGGCGCCAAATTCCAGTCGCCGGCGCAGCGGGCGCAGGTCCGGCGGATCGCCGCCCTCGGCGGGACGGGAGGGACCCTCGACTTCGTGACCGCGTGGTTCATCACCGCCGGCGCATACGTCCAGAAGAGCGGGCGGCCGGGGGAGCGGGCGCGGATCGGTTTCGTGGCTACGAACTCGATCACCCAGGGCGAGCAGGTGGCCCAGCTCTGGCCGGTGCTCTTCCACCGGTCCCGGCTGGAGATCGCCTTCGCCCACCGGACCTTCGCCTGGGGTTCGGACGCGCGGGGGATGGCACACGTCCACGTGGTGATCCTCGGGCTCGACGACCGGGAGGGGGTTCCGGCACGGCGGCGGCTCTTTTCCTATCCGGACCCGAAGGGCGACCCGTCGGAGAGCGCCCACGCAGCGCTCTCGCCGTACCTCTTCGACGCCGGCGGGCTGAGCGACCCGCACCTCGTGGTGCGGGAGACGGTGCGGCCGCTAAATGGGCTTCGCCGCATCGTGATGGGTTCACAACCGATTGACGGCGGACACTTCATCTTCACCGACCGGCAGCGAGCTGAGTTTCTGGCGGAGGAACCTGGCGCGCGCCGCTGGCTGCGGCCGTATGTGGGGGCCCGCGAGTTCCTGCGCGGCGCGAAACGCTGGATCCTGGCGCTCCAGGACTGTCCCCCGCAGGATTTGCGCGCCATGCCGCGAGTGCGGGAGCGCGTGGCCGCCGTCCGGGCCTACCGGTTTCGCAGCCGCCGGAAACAGACACTGGCGCTCGCCCACACACCGACCCTCTTCCAGGCGAACATCCTGCCGACAGCGCCGTTCCTGGTGATCCCGGAGGTCAGTTCCGAGCGGCGCGAGTACGCGCCCATCGGCTGGCTGGAGCCGCCGGTGATCCCGAGCAATCTCGTGCGTATCCTTCAGGACGCCACCCTGGGCGACTTCGCGCTGCTGACCTCGGCCATGCACATGGCGTGGCTCCGCCACATCGGTGGACGTCTCAAGAGCGACTACCGCTACTCCATTGGCCTCGTCTACAACACCTTCCCGCTTCCGCCAAGGGACGCCGACTTCTCCCTGCTCGACCCGCTCGCCCAGGCCGTCCTCGACGCCCGCGCCGCCCACCCCGACGCGACGCTCGCCGACCTCTACGACCCCGACCTGATGCCGCCGGACCTCCGCCGCGCCCACCAGGCGCTCGACCGCGCCGTGGACCGGCTC
>JAAXGQ010000069.1:0-981 GCA_012271265.1 Vicinamibacteraceae bacterium | reverse complement strand
GCGCCGTGGACCGGCTCTACCGCCCCCGCCGGTTCTCCTCCGAACCGGAGCGCGTCGAGCACCTCTTCGCCCTCTACGAGAAACTCCGCGCCCCCCTCACCACCCCCACCCGCAAGAAGAAGAGAACAAAGCGGATCCGCCGCCGTACCATCCGTGCCCCCGGCCGGTAGGAGCGTCCAGATTCCCGACTGTCTCACGACGCCGTCTTGACCGCCGTAACGCCGGAGATGGAGACGAACGACCGGTGATCCCCCCGGTGCTAGCATGCTGGGAAAGGGAGATTTCCTCAGGCTGGTGTCACTCGAAGGCCCCGTGCTCGGCCTCGGCATGGTGGTGGCCCTGGTGTGGCTCATCGTCACCGTGAAGGGGCTTGATTCGAAGGTCTCCGGACTCGACTCGAAGGTGACCAACCTCGCCACCGACGTCGCAGTCCTGCGCGGCCGACAGGACGAGCGGGACCGGCAGGAACAGATCGAAGTCAACCGGTCGCAACTGGTGAGGGCAGTCCGGGACAGTGGGGCGGGGGGCAGATGAAGTTCCAGGTTGAGGCCACGCCGGAACTGAGGGTCAATATCACTCCCTTGGCAGCATCCATCGTCAGGGTGATGGTGAAGCCGTACCAACAGTTTCTGGACCAGCTGCGGAAGGACGAACGCGTGACGAAGGAGGAGCTGGAACGAATCCAACAGCAGGTTGCTGAACAGGGAGAACGGTTGGACCAGCTCGTGGAGGATGACTTGCCGCGCGTGAAGGAGCTGCTGTCGGGAGACGACTGAATCTCGGCGGCCCGCGCGGGACCCCGCGGCCTCGAGGGCCGCGCAGCGTAGGCCCTTCCTCGTCGGCCTCCGTCCGGGGGCGGACATCGGCAGCCGATCCCGGCTATAAACCGGGGGTATGGACCAGCCCTCCCGCCAACCCCCGCCGGCCGCCGCGCCGCTCCTCGCCGCACTCCTTCTGCTTCCGGCCGCGGCGGCCGGCGGG
>JAAXGQ010000068.1:6897-28485 GCA_012271265.1 Vicinamibacteraceae bacterium | reverse complement strand
ACGAGACGGAAGCGACCATGGCCGTGGAGCTGCAGCAGCCGTGAGGCCGGAGGTCAGAGGAACCGGGCGTGGACGGCGCGGCCGGCGGAGCGGGGCGATGACCAGACGGAGATTGCGGATCGGGTTGGCGCTGGGGGGACTGGCGCTCGTGGCCGGCGGCGTCTCGGCGAACCAGAAGTCGCCCGTCCTCGAGGCGGCCCGGACGGGCGATCTGGCCGCTCTGACGGAGCACCTCCGTGCCGGCGCGGACGTGAATGGAGCTCAGGGAGACGGCTTCACGGCGCTGCACTGGGCGGCGAAGATCGGCCGTCCGGACATCGCCGCGCTCCTGGTCGCGGCCGGCGCCGACCTGACCGCCGGGACCCGGCTCGGCGGCCACATGCCGCTCCACGTCGCGGCCGCGGCAGGCAACGCCGAGGTCGTCACGGCTCTCCTCGAGGGCGGCGCTCCCGCCGACGCGATGACCTCGACCGGCGCCCAGCCGCTTCACCTCGCGGCCGCGGCGGGGAACCCGGCGATCGTGGAAGCACTCATCGGCCATGGCGCCCCGGTGGACGGACGGGAGACCGAGTGGGGGCTGACTCCCCTCATGTTCGCCGCGGTCCAGGGCCGTTCCGCAGCCATTCGGCAACTGCTCGCCGCCGGCGCCGATCCCGGGATCCGGGCGGACGTCCTCGACGTGGTCGAGCGGGCGAAGTACGACTCGGACGAGCGGCGTGCCCGCCAGAAGCGGCTGGAGGCGCTCCGCGGCAGCAGCGGCATCCTCCAGGCGGAACGGCCGCTCACGGCCACGGGCGCCGATCTGCGCGGCGCCGCCGGCACGGTCGCCGCGGACCTCAACAACAACCAGGCCAGCGGAGGAGGGAGCAATCCGCCGGCGGAAGATCGTCGTGGTCGGCGTCGGGACCCCGATGCTCCCCGGCCCCTCAGCTACGAGGAGCGGGTTCGCACGCACGGCGGATTGAGCGCCCTGCACCTCGCCGCGCGGGAGGGACGGATGGAGTCCGCGCGGGCGCTCCTCGACGGCGGCGCCGACGTCAACCAGCCGGCCGACGGGAACGACGCCACACCGCTCCTCACCGCGGTAATCAACGGTCACTTCGACGTGGCGATGGAGTTGCTGGCCGGTGGAGCGGATGTCACCTTGGCCGACCACCAGGGCGCCACGCCCCTCTACGGGGCAATCAACACCCAGTGGATTCCGAAGGCGCGCCACCCGCAGCCAGCCGACTACCTGCAGCAGCGGACTTCCCACCTCGAGCTCATGCAGGCGCTCATTGACGCCGGCGCCGACGTGAACGCCCGGATCAACAACTCGCTCTGGTACACCGTCTACAACGTGGACCAGCTCGGGGTCGACCGCAGCGGGGCGACGGCGTTCTGGCGCGCCGCCTATTCGCTCGATGTTCCGGCGATGAGGCTGCTCGTGGCAAACGGCGCCGACCCGCACATCCCCACGATGAGAGTCGCCGAGCTTCGCCGCCTGCCGATGCTCGTGGACGAGGACGATCCGGATCCGTCCGGCCTGCCTCCGGTTCCGTACGGAGGACCCGCGGTCTATCCCATTCACGCCGCCTCCGGGGTGGGGTACGGGCTTGGGCTCGCCGCGAACTCGCACCGCCACGCCCCGGACGCCTGGCACGCCGCCGTGAAGTTCCTGGTCGAGGAGTGCGGCGCCGATGCCTCGGTCCGGGATCACAACGGCTACACCACCATCCATCACGCTGCGTCCCGAGGCGACACGGAGCTCGTCCAGTACCTGATCGACCACGGCGCCGACCCGCTGGCGGTCGCCCGCACCGGGCAGACGACGATCGATCTGGCCAACGGCCCGGTCCAGCGGATCAACCCCTTCCCGGAGACCATCGCCCTCCTCGCCAGCTACGGCGCCAAGAACAACAACGCCTGCGTCGGCTGCTGACAACGCCCGCAGGTTTCTGACAGGGCCCCCCGGCGGGGCTCCGTCCCTGAGTCCTCTGTGTCCTGTCGAGAGGAGGTTCCTGATGGCTTTGTATTCTTCTTCGCGGTGGCGGCCGGCGCCGATCGCTCTGGTCGTCACGCTGCTCGTCGTGGCTGCGCCGGCGGTGGGGCAGGATGTTGATTGGGATGCGGTCGAGATCACGACCGAGGACCTGGGGAGCGGCGTGCACGTGCTGTTCGGGCGCGGGGGGAACATCGGGGTTTCCACCGGGCCGGACGGGGCCTTGCTGGTGGATGACCAGTACGCGCCGCTGACCGACAGGATCCTGGCGGCCGTGTCCGCGATCACCGACGAGCCGGTGCGGTTCGTGGTGAACACCCACTGGCACGGGGACCACACCGGGGGCAACGAGAACCTGGGCAAGGCGGGAGCGCTCATCGTGGCGCACGAGAACGTGCGGCGGCGGATGAACCCGGAGGACTTTGCCGATCTGGTGGGGCGGAGCGATCAGGCGGCTCCGGAGGCGCTTCCGGTCGTCACCTTCGATGATGGGGTGACGCTCAACTGGAACGGCCTGCGCATCGAGGCCGTCCACCACCCGCATGCCCATACCGACGGCGACTCGGTGATCTGGTTCCGGGGAGCGAACATCGTCCACATGGGAGACCTGTTCTTCAACGGCGCCTTCCCGTTCATCGACGTGGATTCCGGCGGCGGCCTCGACGGGCTGATCGCCGCGGCCGAGGCGGTGGCGGCCCGCAGCGACGAGGAGACGACGATCATTCCCGGTCACGGGCCGGTGACCGACCGGGCCACCCTCGTCCAGTACGGGGAAGCCCTGCGGGAGGCGCGTCAGCGGATCGCGGCCCGGGTCGCCGCCGGCCAGTCCCTTGACCAGGTGGCTGCCGCCTACGCCGACGTCGTGGCCGGTGTCGGGACGGAGATCGGATGGTCGCCGGACGCCGCCGGCTTCGTCAGTGCCGAGCGCTTCGTCCGCCTCGCCTACCGCAGCCTGAGCCGCTGAAGCCCGAACGCGAGCCCCGCTCCAGCCGGCGCAGGCGATGAGTTCGTTCCGTTTCCTCCACGCGGCGGACATCCACCTCGACAGTCCGTTGCGCGGGCTGGATCTCGGCGATTCCGCGATTGCCGAGCAGGTCCGGGCCGCGCCTCGGGCCGCCTTCCGGAGCCTGGTCCGGTACGCCATCGAGGAACGGGTGGATTTCGTGGTCATCGCCGGGGATCTGTATGACGGCGACTGGCCGGACATGGGAACCGGCTTGTTCTTTGTGGAACAGATGGGGCGACTCAACGAGGCCGGGATCCCGGCCTTGGTCCTGCACGGCAATCACGACGCCCAGAGCGTGATCACGCGGAGGCTCACGCTTCCGCCCAATGTGCGGGTCTTCTCGAGTCGCCGCGCCGAGACGTTCGCATTGGAGGATCTGGGGGTGTTCCTGCACGGTCGGAGCTTTCCGAATCGCGCGGTCCCGGAGAACCTCGTCCCCGCTTACCCGGACCCACGGGAGAACGCGTTCAACATCGGCGTCCTCCACACCTCGCTGGCCGGCCATGAGTACCACGACACCTACGCACCCTGCTCCATCGAAGACCTCATGGCGAAGGGATACGACTATTGGGCTCTCGGTCACATCCACGAGCGGCGGATCGTGGACGGCCCTCCCTGGATCGCATACCCGGGCAATCTGCAGGGGCGGCACCCCCGCGAGACGGGTCCGAAGGGCGCGTATGTGGTTTCCGTTGCGGATGGGGCCGCCGGGAAACCGGAGCCGGTGAACTTCGACCAGGTCCGCTGGGAGGTCGTTTCCGTCTCAGCGCAGGACCTTCCCACGATCGAGGACATCCTTGACGCTGTGCGCGATCGGATCGCCGAAGCACAGGAGCGTTCCGGTCGCCGGGCGCTCGTTTGCCGGGTCCAGGTGGCAGGCCGCACGCCGGCTCATCCGGAGTTGGTGGCGGATCCCGAACGCCTGCTGAACGAGACCCGGGCTGTTGCTGCCGGGCTCGGCGGCGAGCCAGTGGCAGTGGAGCGCGTCGTCGTATCGACGAGCGCCCCGGAGGATCCCGACACGATGCGGGCACGGGAGGACGCGGTGGGAGAGCTCCTCGGTCTGATCGGTTCTGCCGACGTGAGAGCCGGCGATCTCCGCGATGCGCTGGACTCCACCATGGGCGTCTTCGCCAACCGCCTCCCCGCCTCTCTCGCCGCCGCCGAGGATCCGGCACTCCGGGCCCTCGTCGAGCGTGACTGGGCAGGCCTGGTCCGGGCGGTGCGCCCGTACCTGGAAGCGCGCGCCCGGCAGCAATCCTGACCGATGCGCCTCGCCCGGCTCGACCTGATCCGGTTCGGCCACTTCACCGATCGCTCACTGGAGCTATCGCGGTCATCTCCCGACCTCCACATCGTCCATGGCCCGAACGAGGCCGGCAAGACGACCACGATGAACGCCATCGAAGACCTGCTCTTCGGTATCCCGATCCGCTCTCCCTACGATTTTCGCCACGAGTACCGCGCCATGCGCCTCGGCGCGCTCCTTGAGGACGGGGCGGCGCGTATGGAAGTGCTGCGGCGGAAGGGGAGCAAGGACACGCTCCTGGCGCCGGACGGCAGTCCCGTGCCGCGCGGGGAGTTGGACCTCGCCAGGATGCTGGGAGGAGCGGGTCCCGACTTCAGGGCTTTCTTCGAGCGGATGTTCAACCTCGGCCACGGCCGCCTCGTGCGGGGTGGGCGCGCAATTCTGGCTGCGGAGGGAGAAATCGGGGAGGCCCTGGTGGCCGCCGGTTCCGGCCTGACGGAACTTCGTTCCCTGGCGAGGGCCGCGAAAGCGGAGGCGGAGAGCCTTTGGGCGCCCCGGCGCAGCAAGGCACGTGCGTTCTACCAGGCTCATGACCGGCAACGCGAGGTGGAGCGACGGCTCTCCGAGAACCTGCTGCGCCCGCCGGCGTGGAAGAAGCTGGAGGTGCGCCGGCGCGATGCCGAGAGGAAGCTCCAGGAGGCCCGGGAGCGGCACGAGGCTGCGGCGCGGGAGGCCCGGAAGCGCTCCCGCATCCGCCGGGTGGTTCCCGATTTGCGCCGGCGTGCCGAAGTGGAGCGCCGCGTCGCGGCGATGGGTGACGTCCCGGACCTGCCGCCGGACGCGGCGGCCCGACTGCCCGAAGCCGAGCGGAGGATGCACCAGGCGAACGCCCAACTCGTCCAGCTCCGTGAGGATCTGAACGCGCGGAGAGAGGAGCTAGGAGACATCCGCATCGACTCCACGCTGCTCGAGCGGGAGCAGGAGATCGGACGTCTCCGCAAGCGCGGTAGCGCGATTGCCGACATGCGCCAGAAAGGCCTGCCCAAGCGGGAGGAAGAGTTGCGGACGCTGGAGCGGGCCCTTCGCCGCAAATGTCCCGACCTGGGTTGGGGGCACCCGGAGCTCGACCAGATTCTCGAGCGTTTCCCTCCCCAAGCCAAGGTGTCCCGTGCCCGCGAACTGCTCCAGGAGCGCGCCGCTCTCGATCAGGCACGGAAAGGCGTGGAGGCGGCGCTGCTTCGGGCGCGGCAGCGGAAGGAGCAGCTCAGCGCACGTCAAGTGACGGATGCGAGACCCGCGCTGGACGGTCACCGATTGCGTGCGGCGGTGCAGGCAACCGAGCGCGACGCGGATCTCGAGTCCCGGATCCGGCGGGCACACGACCGCGTCGTCGCCGCCACCGACCATCTCGCCAACCTGACCGCGTCGCTCCGGCCGGCCGTTCCCCATGGCGTCGCGCCGGCCGCGCTTCCGGTTCCGGACATCGGAGAGGTCAAGACCCTGCGAGACCGGTTCCGCACCGTCGAAACAGATCTTCAGCATGGCGAGCGGCAACTCCGGGACCGCAGGTCGCAGCTCGGTCGGCAGACTCGGCACCGGGATCGGATCCATCGCGAGGAACGGGTCCATACCGATGAGGATCTCCGTCGCGCCCGCGAGCGGCGGGATGAGCTCTGGCGCGGTCTGAAGAACGCGGGCTCGGGGAGCGACGTGTCCACGACCCGGCTTGCGCCGCTGTTCGAGGAGGCGATGCGGGAGACGGACGACATGGCGGATCGACGGGTCGCGCACGCCGAGGCGGCAGCGCGGCTCACCGGGATGGACCGCGAGATCCGCCGCCTCGAGGAAGAGGTCGCGGCGGACGCAGAGGTTTGCGACGGTCTCCGGACGGAGATCCGCGAGCTCCAGTTGCGGTGGGCTTCTCTCTGGGAGGGAAGTCCGTTCCCTCCGGGGAGCCCGGAGCGGATGTTGGCCTGGATGGACACCCGTGAGCGGATTCTCGAAGGCGAGGAGGCGCTACAGCACGCCCAACGGGACGTCGCCAGCCTGCGAGAAGCGGACCGGGCTGCCCGCCGGCAGTTGCGCGATGTCCTCGTGGCGTGGGGAGTCGACGCCGGGGAAGTGGAATCCGACCGCTTGCCGGTCCTGATCCGCCGCGCCGGACAGCTTCGTCAGGATGACGAGAACCGCCGCCGTCAAGAGGGAGAGACGCGCCAGGCCATCGAGGCGGCCGCCGGAGAGCTCGAACAGGCCGAGGGCGGCGTGCGTGCCGCGACGCGGGCCCTCAGAAAAATCGAGTTGCGGTGGAAAGAGGCGCTTGCGGAACTCGGCCTTGTGCCGGGTGACGCCTCGGTGGCGAACGACCAGATTGGCATCCTGGAGGGGATGCGGGAGGATGCCACCGAAGCCCGCCAGATACGGGACACCCGGATCAAGACAATGAAGCGGGAGATCGACCGATTCGAGAGCGAGCTCTCGGATTTCGCTGCCCGGGTTACGCCCGACCTGTCAAGGCATGCTCCCGACGACGCCGTCTCCGAGCTGGAACGCCGCGTTGGGGAGGCGCGAGAGGCGCGCACGGCGCACGCCCGCGTGAGCCGGGAGATCGAACAGCTCGAAGAGAAAATCCGCGAAGCGAGGAGGGAGAAGCGCAAGGCCGAGCTGACCCTTGCGCCTCTCTTCGAAACGGCCGGAACCACCGACATGGACGCGCTCCGGGATGCGATCGAGCGCTCCGACCGTCTGCGGGAACTCACGGCGGAACGCGATGCGGTCCTGCGGAGACTCACCGAGGGCGGTGACGGGCTGACGCTGGAAGAACTCGAAGCCGAAGCCGCAGACATCCACCCCGACGAGGTGCGGGCCGCGGAGGCCGCGGCGGACGCCGCGCGGAAGGCGGCCTCAGAGGAAGTGGCGTCGGCAAGCGGCGACCTGGCCTCCGCCACCCACAGCATGCAGTCGCTCGGTGGGGATGACGGTGCCGCGGTGCTCCGGACGCGACGGGAGGAGGCGCGGTCGCATCTGCGCGCCGTCGCCGAGCGCTACGCACGCGTTGGCACGACGGCGATCCTGCTCCAGTGGGCGCTCGAACGCTTCGGGCGGGAGAAGCGGGTACCGATGCTCCAGCGCGCCGGAGAGCTGTTTCGAATCCTGACCGCCGGAAGCTTCGCCCGTCTCACCCTGGACTTCGACGACACGGACCAGATGCGCGTCCATGCCGAGCGACCCAACGGAGAGATGGTGGCGATCCCGGGGTTGAGCAGCGGGACCGAGGATCAGTTGTTCCTGGCGTTACGCATTGCCTACATCGAGGACTACGTTTCGAAGCGCCCGGCGCTGCCGTTCGTGGCCGACGACCTCTTCCTGAACTTCGACGACGAGCGCGCTGCTGGCGGCTTCCGCGCCCTCGGCGAACTTGCAAAGCGCACCCAGGTGCTCTTTTTCACCCACCACGAGCACCTCCTCGAGATCGCCTCGGAGGCGCTCGGCCCCGACCTCCCGATCACCCGCCTGGCCCCGGCCCGGGAAGCGGTCGCGAGCCCGTCGGCCGACGCTCCGCCGAGCGGACGACTCCTGTGATGACGGGCGTCAACTTCGCCACCGAAAACGCCTCCTGGCGCCAGCTCATGGGAAACGGGCTGACGTACCGGGTCCTTCCCAGCGGGCCGGGAGGCCCGCGGTCCATGCCCGCCTGCGGCGGTGGCCGGTGAGGACACCGGCGCTCCATGCCTGGCACGCCCTGACCCATGGAGCGTAGGCCCCACGGAGCGCCGGCCCCATGGAGCGCCGGCGTCCTCGCCGGCCTCCGCCGCACCTTCGGTCCCTTGGGCAGTCTCCCGCCGACCGCGCCGCCGTGGCGAAGGACGGTAGGCCGGTGAGGACACCGGCGCTCCATGCCTGGCACGCCCTGACTCATGGAGCGTGGGCCCCATGGAGCGCCGGCGTCCTCGCCGGCCTGCGCCGCACCGTCGGCCCCTCAAGCAGTCTCCTGTCGACCGCGCGGCCGTGGCGAAGGACGGTAGGCCGGTGAGGACACCGGCGCTCCATGCCTGGCGCGCCCTGGCTCATGGAGCGCCGGCGTCCTCGCCGGCCTGCGCCGCACCGTCAGCCCCTCAAGCAGTCTGCTGCCGACCGCGCCGCCGTGCTGAAGGACCGCGGGCCGGTGAGGACACCGGCGCTCCATGCCTGGCACGCTCTGACTCATGGAGCGTGGCCCCATGGAGTGCGGGCTCTTGGAGCGCCGGCGTCCTCGCCGGCCCTGCCGCACCGTTGGTCCCTCAGGCAGTCTGCTGCCGACCGCGCGGCCGTGGCGAAGGACCGTGGGCCGGTGAGGACACCGGCGCTCCAGGGCTGGCGCGCTCTGACTCATGGAGCGTGGGCCCCATGGAGTGTGGGCTCATGGAGCGCCGGCGTCCTCGCCGGCCTGCGCCGCACCGTTGGTCCCTCAGGCAGTCTTCTGCCGACCGCGCCGCCGTGCCGAAGGACGGTAGGCCGGTGAGGACACCGGCGCTCCATGCCTGGCGCGCTCTGACTCATGGAGCGTGGGTCCCATGGAGTGCGGGCCCATGGAGCGCCGGCGTCCTCGCCGGCCTTGCCGCACCGTTGGTCCCTCAGGCAGTCTGCTGCCGACCGCGCGGCCGTGGCGAAGGACCGCGGGCCGGTGAGGACACCGGCGCTCCATGCCTGGCACGCTCTGACTCATGGAGCGTGGGTCCCATGGAGTGCGGGCCCATGGAGCGCCGGCGTCCTCGCCGGCCTTGCCGCACCGTTGGTTCCTCAGGCAGTCTTCTGCCGACCGCGCGGCCGTGCCGAAGGACGGTAGGCCGGTGAGGACACCGGCGCTCCAGGGCTGGCGCGCTCTGACTCATGGAGCGTGGGCCCCATGGAGTGTGGGCTCATGGAGCGCCGGCGTCCTCGCCGGCCTGCGCCGCACCTTCGGTCCTGAACCGAGGGCTCGGAAACGCCTGTTACGCCGCCAAGGGGGCCGGCTACCGAAAGAGCCGCTTCGGGATGGCGCGTAGCCGGGGGGGTGCCGGGAGGCTTACCGCATTCCGAGTGTCTTGCCGCGCCGCAGGCGTTCGAGGCTTTCAGCAAGGCGCCGCGCCCGGGTTTCCGGACGCTTCGCGACGCCGATCCACATCTCGTAGCGGCGCCGCTCCGAAGGGGCGAGGGTGTCCCAGCCCGCCCGCGCTTCCCGGTCCTGCTCGAGCGCCTCGGTGAGTTCCTCCGGAGGCTTCACCGAGGGAGCCGCCGCCGTCCGCCCCCACGACCCGGAGCGCACCGCTGCCTCCACCGCCGCTTCCCCGGCCGGGGTCATGAGGCCCAGCGCGCGCATCTCCCCGAGCCGCCGGCGGTTCAGCTCGGACCAGTGGCCCTTCGGCCTGCGGGGGGTGAAGCGATGCGCGTAGCGGCTTTCGTCCACCCGCTTCTTCAGCCCGTCAATCCAGCCGAAGCAGATCGCCTGCTCCACCGCCTGGCCGTAGGTGAGGGTCGGACGCCCCCGTCCCCGAGCGTGGACCTTGTAGAAGACGACCCACACCTCCGGGACGCGCCGGTGGTGGTTCTCCAGCCAGCGCCGCCACGCGTGGCGGTTCCGAGGCGTGACCTGCCGCCCGGGAAGTCCGGTGCGTCGGCTCACGGTCTGTAGATGTAGAAGGCGGGATCCGCGGTGCGGCCCGAACGCGGGGTTGGCCGAGAGTGCCTGAGGGACCGAGGGTGCGGCGCAGGCCGGCGAGGACGCCGGCGCTCCATGGGGCCGAACGTGCCAGAGGGTCCGTGTTTCCCGCCGCTTTCGAGGCGCGCGGTGTGGCGGGAACCTCCGGCTCGAGGTGGGCAGATGAAGCCCCGCGGCAACACCGCGATGACGAACGGCTTCCGTCCCTCCACCAAGCGCGGAATCGGCGGCTATCCGCGGACCTGACGGCCGCTCTCGTCGACCAGGTTGTAGCGGCGCGCCGCGTCCCGCCAGTCGCCGGATCGGATGAGGGCCTGGTACTCGTCGCCGGGCAGAGCGCGTTCGGCGTAGTTCGGCCAGGTGGCGCCGTCGTGGATGTCCTGGAGGCCCTGTTTCATCGCCCCCAGGGCGAGGCGCAGAAGCTGGCCGGCGTAGAGAACCAGCGGAACGCCGTTCTCCTTGAGCGTCCCGACCGGGGTGTCGTGGACGCTGGCGATGGCCGGCGCTCCTGAAGCGCCGGCGACCGCGCCGATTCGCTCCGGAGGCAGCCCGGCGAAGAAGAGCAGGTCGGCGCCGGCTTCCACGTAGGCGGCGCCACGGTCCATCGCCTCCTGCTCGCTGAGACCCACGGACACCGCGTCACAGCGCGCCACCAGCATCATGCCGGTCTTCCGGGCGTCGGCGGCGGCGCGCACCCGGTCCGCCATGGCGTCGGTTTCGAGCAGGATGCCGCCCTCGCCGATGTGCTTCGCCTGCACGTGGTCCTCGATCATGACCGCGGCAAGCCCACCGCGTTCGAAGCCGCGCACGGCACGGGCGATGGCGAGGGGACTCCCCCCGCCGTCGTCGGCGTCAGCGAAGACCGGGACCGGCACTGCGTCGGCGATCCGGGCGGACACGTCGATGAGCTCGGTGATGGAGGCCAATCCGTAGTCGGGAAGGCCCAGGTTGGCCGCCGAGCCGGCGCTGCCACCGATGAGCACCGACTCGAAACCCATCTCCACGATCAGCCGGGCGGAGATCACGTCGAAGGCGCCGGGGCAGATGACCGGGTCGTCTCCGGCGAGCATCTGCCGGAAACGCTGCCCCATGTCCGTGGCCGGCGCCTCTGCCGGGGCGCAGGCGGCCCCGGCCGCGGCGCCGGTCGTTCCGGCCAGCGCCGTGGCGCCGGCGCCGGTGGAGAGGCGCCGCATGGCTTCGCGGCGCCCGATTCCGGGTGGGTGAGGCGTGGTCACGGGGCGGTCTCCTGTTCGTGGTGATCCAGGACGCAGCGGAAGCCGATGCTGTGGATTCGGGTGTCCGGACGCGTGAAGTTGCGGTAGTGGACGCTGGCAATGCGCTCGTCCGTATCGGCCCAGCTTCCGCCTCGGAAGACGCGGTAGGGGGCGTCGGCGGGACCGACGGGACTCTCGATTGCGCTCACGGCGTAGTGGCCCAGGTCGTAGCCGTCCTCGACCCATTCGGCGATGTTCCCGATCATGTCGTGGAGCCCGTAGCCATTCGGCGGGAACGACCCGACCGCAAGCGGACTGCGCGGATGCCCGACTCGGGCGGGCGGCCCCTCCCGGGGAACGTCCGGGGGAGCGTCTTCCGGCGGATCCGGGCGGAACCGGGCGCCCCAAGGCCACGGCGAGCCGACGAGTCCGCCCCGGGCTGCCTTCTCCCACTCCGCCTCGGTGGGCAGTCGCTTCCCTCGGAAGGCACAGTAGGCGCGGGCGTCCTCCCAGCTGATGTTGTAGACCGGGAATTCGGAACGGTTCTCCGGGAAGCCCTGGCGCCAGTGAAACGGCGCCGGCCAGGCCCGGCCCGCGACGAACTCCCGATACGCCCGGTGGGTCACCTCGGTCTGGTCCATCCAGAATCCGGGCAGCACCACCCGATGCACCGGGCGGGCGTCGACCCGGTCCCGGGCCTGCCAGCCGATCTCGTCGATCAGCCAGAGGCGGGTGCGCCCCATCCAGAATTCCCCGGGCGGCACCCAGCACAGGTCTTCGGCGCGGCCTTCGGTGCAGTGGGCCGTCGGCCCTTCTGCCCTCGCGGCCGGGGTCTCGACGACGAGCACGAAGGCGGCGACCGCCGCCGCTGCCCCTCCGGCCCGGGCCATCCCGAGCGTCTTTCCTTCGGGCGTCAGGCGAAGATTTCCGCGATCTCGTCGTCGAACATCATCTCGGAGCCGCCCAGCGAGATCGAATCCACGTAGAGATACTCGCGTCCCGACGGGGTGTTGTGGACGGTCTTGCGCCAGTCGATGCCGAGGGCCGAGTAGATGGTGGCCACGGTGTTGTCCATGAAGGGCTGCCCGGGATGCTTCCATCCCGGATCGATGACCTCGGAGCCGTCCTCGTTGGTCTTGCCCACGACCCGCCCGCCGGCGACGCCGCCACCGGCGAACATGCTCGCATAGGCGAAGCGGTAGTGATCCCGGCCCTGAACCGGGTTCATCTCCGGCGTTCGTCCGAACTCGCTGGTCACCACGATGAGCGTCTCGTCGAGGAGGGTCCGGCCCGGCTCGATGCCTGGGCGCGCGGCCAGGTCCGTCAGCAGCGAAGTGAAGCCGCGGTCCAGCCGGGGGCACGTCGTGTAGTGGTTCCACCGCCGCGACCGGTCGAAGATGCCGGCGTGGTGGTCCCACTTGTCGCCGTCGTAGATGTAGACGAAGCGGGTGCCGGCGTCGGCCTCGATCAGGTTGCGGGCCAGGATGCACCCCAGACCGAACTCGTCCTCGCCGTAGCGCTCCCGATCGGAATCGCTGGCCTTGAAGAGTTCCGGCCAGCGCGGATCGGTGAGCAGTCCGTAGGCGGACTCGTAGTAGGCCCGGTAGTCGCTCGCCTTCCGACCCAGCGACGCCCGCTCGGCGTCCGAGGTCTCGGCAAGCTGGTTCAACAGGCGGAAGCGCTCCTCGAGCAGCTGTTGGCCCCCATCCACGTTCCCGCCGAACGAATCGAAGACCGTGGTAGGGTCGAGATCCAGCCCGGAAAAGCGGGTCGGCAGGAATCCGGCGCCGATCGATCCGGCGCGGGCCCGGGTGAGGTAGGTGCTGACGTAGGTGGGGAAGGTGTCGGTCTCCCGCCGCTCGCCGTCAAGTTCGGCGGCGATCACGCTGCCGAAGGCGGGGATTTCGCGCGCCAGAGCCACGTTGAGCGCCCGCCCGGTTTGCGTGTGGTACTGCCCGTTGAAGTGGATCAGCTCCGGGGCCCGCATCGAGCGTACGAACGCCACCTCGTCGGTCCGGTCCACCAGGTTCGGGAAGAGGACCCGCGACAGCGAGACTTCGTCGTTGATCTGGACCATGTCCAGGTCCGGCGGGGTCCACCGGGTCTGTTTGAAGTCCCAGGTGTCCATCGGACTGATCGCCCCGCCCATCTCGATGAAGATGCAGTAGCGGGCGCTCCGCCTCGGGTTCGCCTTCCCGGTGGCGCTGGCCTGGAGCGGCCAGATCGCCTGACCCGCGAACGAGCCGGCCAGAGCGAGGCCACCGAACTTCAGGACGTCCCGGCGCGCCGGGAGCACATCCGCGATCCGCGCTTCACCGCGGCAACTGCTGCACATCGCGCTTTCTCCGCCCTCAGTGGTTCAACAGGAATTCGGGGGAGTTCAGGAGCGCCCACTGCAGGTTCTCCGTCCCGCGCCGCCGATCCCCGGCCAGTCCGGCGCCGGAGATCTGCGCTTCCTCGGCGGTGGGAAGCCGCCCCAGAGTGGCGAGGAACAGTTCCTCCACCACGTGTTCGTTCGTCGTGGGCGCTTCGAGGAGATCGGCGACCCGCCCTCCCGATTCCCCGGAGACCCGCCGGTTGACCACGCCCGACTGCATCATCAGGAGAGCCTGGAGGATGGAGCCGCGGTTTCCCACCGGCGCCGGGGTCATCCGGTTGCTCTGGAAGAAGCTCTGCATCAGGGCGTCGACTTCCGCGCCCTCGCCGCGCCCGCGGCGGCCGCCGAGATCGGAGGGCGTCGTCAGTTCCTTCACCCGCTCGACCGTCGCCCCGCCAAAGGCGAACTCGGTCGGCACCCCGGTGGCGATCGCGATCGAATCCACGAGCTCGGGTCCGGTCATGACGCGCACGAAGCGGCGCGGGTAGTAGCCGGTCCAGGCATCGTCCCAGGTCCCTTTCCAGTGCGGGGAGAGCCGGTAGGCCTCGGACTTCATGATCGTGCCGACCAGCGTCCAGAAGCTGTAGTCGCTGGCGCGGAAGTCCTCCGCGAGGGCCTCCATCAGTTCGGGATTGATCGGGCGCGGCGGGAGCGGGTCCTCTTCTCCGGGAGGGAGCCGGTCCAGCCGACTCAGATCGAACCCGTTGTAGGGCTCCACGAAGGCCACCGTCATCAGCTTGCCCCAGACCAGGTTCACGGTCGCCCGAGCGAACTGGGGATGTTCGGTGAGCATCCGCGCCAGCGCGTCGCGGGGGTTCTCCCCCGGCTGCGGGGTCTCGCCGGTAAGCAGGAATGCCGGGTCGTAGGCGAGGCCTTCGAGCCTCGGGAACCGCCCCTCGGAAAGGGTATGGAAGGGCGCGTCGTCACCGGTGTCGTAACCCTTGGCGAGGTCATCCACCACCAGGTCCACGACGACGTTCTTGGAACGGTCGTCCCAGGTGGTGATCAGGCGGGTGTCACCGAGGAACGCCGACTGCCGGTAGAACTCCGCGCGGGTGCGCTCCGAGAGCCACTGGTTCAGCGGCTCGAGGTGGTCGGCCCCGTCGTGGCAGGAAATGCAGGAGGTGTTCAGCCCAAGGAAGATGCGGGCGGTGTCCACGTTGAACTGGTCGAGGGCGTCGAGCCGGTTGTGGATCGAGTAGTCATCCGGGCTCATCACGATGCGGCTCTTGGCCTGGTGGGAGCGGGCCAGGAACGCCAGCGACGGGACGCTGCCGTGGGCTTTCGCGACGCCGGTCAGCAGGTCGCGCACCACGTCGTCGTAGGGACGGTCGGTGGTCAGCCACTCCTTGATCCAGGTCTGGAACGGATTCCGCACCGGCCCGACCTGGTGCGCGAGCCGGAACAGGTCCCCAAAGAACCAGGCCCACTGTTCGGCGAATTCCTCGCTTCCGACCAGCGAGTCCACGAGCCGCTCGTACTTGTCGGGGGCGTCATCGGCGACGTAGGCGAGGACCGCCTCCGGCGAGGGGATCAGGCCGGTGGCGTCGAGAGTCGCCCGCCGCAGGAGCACGGCATCCGGGGCGGCGGCGGCCACCGGGATTCCCATGGACTCCAGTTGCGCTCCGAGGACCTCGTCCACCAGGGTGCGCCGGGGCAGGGTGGCCCGGTTGGCGCCGGCGAGGTCGGCGCTTCGGGGCAGCCGTCCGGCCTCGGCGATCGCCCGCGCCGCCTTCTCGGCGGCGGTCTCGCTTTCGGCGGCGGCGCGGTGGGCGCGGTCCGCGCGCCGTTCCTCGTCGGCGCGCGTCGGCGCCGGCTGTCCGGCCGCCGGCGCCACGCTGCCACCGGCGAGGGCGCTGACGCTTCCCGTCAGCGCGACGATCAGGACGACTTTTCCCGTTCCACGCATACCGGCTCCCGCACCCCAACCTGCGATTGTAGGAGCCCAAATCCGCGAGGGTCAAGCGTGTTCCGGTCCTCGTCCTCGTGAGGTCGTTCCGGGCAGCCTCATATTCTTGAAAGCGCGGACTTGCGAGTGTGGCGCGGGCGAGGGGCGTAGTGAGCGACGACGGGTCGGGCGCCTCATCCGCAAACTCGGAGTCCAGTACGCGGCCCGCGCGACCGGTCAGCCCGGGAGGATCGGCCGCCAGGACGGAACCCCCCACCGCCCGCGGACGGCTTCCTGTTCCTCGCGGGCTGGGCAGCCGCTCGCCGCAAGGCACGGAGTTTGCCTGAGGAGGTCGCCATGCGATTCCGACTGATTCGAGTTGCCGCCGGTCTTGCCGGCTTCGGCCTGTCCGCGGCTCTTCTGCTTCCATTCGCCGGGCCTGCCGTCGCCCGGCAGGCGACCGAGGCGCTCGCCGGGGTCTGGGAGGTGGACCCGGAGGAGAGCGACGATCCGGCCGAGGTTATGCAGCGGGTCTGGGGTGGCGAGGATGCGCGCGGCGGCCGCGGCGGCTTTGGTGGTCGAAGCGGCACGAGGCGCGGCGGTCGAGGTGGCATCGGCCGCGGCGGTCGTGGCGGCGGCATGCCCGGCAACGCTCTGCCTGACTCGTTCGAGATCGAGATCGGGTCGGGCGAGATGCGGGTCGTGCTCGAAGAGCGGATCCGGATCTACTACCTTGACGGCGAAGAGCACATGCGGCAGGACGAGCGCGGGCTTTCGATGAAGACGGTGGCCGAGGTCCGGGGCGGGATCGTTCGGGTGACATCCGAGGCGGAAACGCCGATGGGTGACGTGAAGACGTTCCGCACCTTCCAGGCGAACGAGGACACGCTCGTCGTCCGCACCGAGCTCACGCTGCCGCGCGGAGGCGACCCCGTCCTCATCCGAAGCGTCTACCGCCGCCTCCCTGAATGATCATTCTCCAGGCCGAGGGGAGGAAAGGCGCGGCCAGGATCGCGTTGGCCAAGAGAAACGTGAGGTGGGCCGCGAGGCTGTAGGCAAGCAGCCCGGCCTCTCCTCCCGGGGAGGCCGCGGCGTCGGCCGCGTGGAAGTACACCCACGCCGCCTGCGCCGTTCCGACCCGGGCGACCGCGATCGGGAGCGCCCCGGCAAGAAAGATGATCGGGAGCGTGGCCAGGAGGTCGAGCGGCCCGATCTCGATGCCAAACGCGTCGACCGCGAGGCTATGGCCCAGAGCCGCCGCCGCGATCAGCGGCGCCTTCCAGGCAAGAACCAGAAGATAGTGGCGGGGCGCCGCGGACCGGAAGGTCTTGAGCAGCCGCCACCGAGGCGGCCCCAGGCCGGCCGCGCGCAGTCTTCCGCGAAGGAAGGCGATGAACAGCACGGACGCCGCGACTCCGATGCCAAGGGCGGCCGGGATCTGGCCGGGCGAACGCTCTCCGAGCGCCATCGCCCCGAGCGCCGCCCACACCAGCAGGTGGCCGCGCTGACACAGGTCCAGAAACAGGATCGTCCCGGCGCACTCCCAGTAGCCCGATCCCGGCGCGGCCGCGCCGAGGCGCCGCCCGAGAGTCCCCACCATCGCCGCCTGGGAGGCTCGTCCGTTCCACAGCGTCACCAGGTAGTCCACCGCCCGGACCGCGAGGGCCTCCGCGAAGCGCAGCCCGGGCGGATGAAACCAGCGGAGCACCGCCGTCATCAGCCCGGTGTCCAGCACGACGTAGAGGAGTGACACCGGGATCAGCGCCGCGAAGAACCGGGACAGGTCCGCCTCGGCCAGCGCCGCCGCCACCCGCTCCGGGGGAATCCGCCAGAAGAGCGCCGCCAGGATCGCGGCCGCTCCCAGGAACGGGGCCGCCGCCAGCGCGAACCGCACCGCCGCGGATCCGCGCCAGGTCACGAGGTGCGGCCGGTGACCCGAAGTCCGGCGTGGCGCGCGGCGCCACGCCGGTTCAGCCCGATCAGGACACCGAGCGCCGCCTCCGCCACCCTCGAGCCCGCGAGGGGCCCGGCTTCCACGGCTGGCAGCCCGGTCACGGCGGCCGCCTCGGCGGCTTCCTTCCGATCGCCGGCGCGATCCGCGAACACGAGGACGTCGGGCCGGTCCGGGATCGGCGGCAGCTCTTCCGCGAGGAGCCCGGCCGCAATCGTCTGGAACGCTGCCGCGACGCGCCCGCGCGCGGCGCCCGCGTCTCGAAGGACGCGTGCCGCTTCCTCGGAAGCGGAGGTCCCGGGCCGCGAGCCGGGTGGCCAGATCACGCCGCAACAGATGACCAGACGGTCATCCAGGACCGGGGCGGCGGCGCGCAGAACCCCTTCCTGGGCGGCGAAGGGCAGGGCCAGAAAGACCGGGTTCCCGGAAACGGCCGCCTGCGCGTTTGTCCCGCTCCGGATGTCCAGCTGCGGACCTCCGACGGCCCGGAGCTGCCGCGCGACCTCTCTGGCGCGCTCCGCGTTCCGCGATCCGATCACCACCTCCGCTCCGCCGGCCGCAAGCGCCCGCGCGAGGCCCCGGCCGAACGGACCCGTGCCGCCGAGAATCGCGAAGACCCGCCTGCCGCTCATCGAAAGAAGTCCTCCCCCCGGTCCCGCAGCAGGTCCTTCCCGCTGGCCCCGGCGGAGGCCTCAAACCCGGGCAGCCCGCGCACCAGGACCGCCGGAATCCTTTGCAGCTTGCCCATGACCAGGTCGGCGGCGGCGGCGATTTCGTCCGCAAGGGCGATCCGGGTGGATGCAAGCGGCCTCCCCGCCGCGTCGGTCTCCCCCCGGAGGTCGAGGAGGGCCGGGACCCCGTGGACCCCGATCGCCACCCCGACCGCGCCCAGCCGGAAGGGGCGCCCCCAGGTGTCCGTGACGATCACGCCCACGTTCTCTCCGCTCCCCTCGCCGAGCGCCTGGGCCAGACGCCGCGCCGAGGCGTCCGGGTCCCGGGGAAGGAGACACAGCCGGCCCGGCGGCGCGTTCGACCGATCCACGCCCGAGTTTGCGCAGACGAAGCCGTGGTGGGTCTCGGTGATGAGCACGCCCCTCTCCGCCCGGACCACGCGGCGCGCCTCGGCAAGGACCGCCTGAACCTCCCGGGGATCGCGTGCGTGCCCCTCGGCCCACGCCCGGACGGCCCCGGCGGGGCGGATCCTCGCCAACGCGGCGAGCTGCCCCTCCGCCTTCGAGACCACCTTCTGGCAGATCGCGATCACAGCGTCTCCCGGAGCCGCGGGAAGCCCCGTCTGGCGGAGGCTCGACTGGAGCAACGCCGCGAGGTCGTCCCCCGGGCGCACCTCCGGCAGGTCCTCCAGCCCGATCAGCGAGACCACCGGCTCAACGCGGCGGCGCGCCTCCGGCGTCCCGCCGCTCCTCGGCGGTGAGAGTCCGGAATGCGAGAAAATCGTAGGTGACCCGCCGGCGGATGCGGCGGAAGAAGAACACCCGGGCATTCACCGACATCGTGACCACGTCCGGCAGCCACATATCGCCGGTGAACTCGCTCTCCACGTCGGCGGCGGTTCCTTCGTAGAGGCGTCCGAAGAGGCCCGCGAGGAAGCTCGCGCCCCGGGTGAGCCGGGCCCGGACGCGCGCCACCTGCATCGCCTCCGGATCCACCCAGAGCTCTCCCTCGGCCCCGGAGACCACGGACATGATCCGGTTCGGCGCTCTCCGGAATCCCGGACGTGGGCGGAACCGGACGACCTGCATCGGGCGTCCCCGCCACGAGGCGCCCTGATAGAGCTCGCCCTCGAACATCCCGAGCCCGATCGCGTCGGCAACGATCTTGTAGAAGAGGTCCATGCCGTTCTTCGGCTTCACCTCGTAGTCGGGGTCGTTCCGCTCGGCTGCCGCGCGGTCCTCCTCGGCCTCTTTCCGCGCGGCCTCGGCCGCCTTGCGGTAGCGGCGCTCCTCGCGTCGGAAGCGCGAACCGGTGATGGGTTCGCCGTCGACTTCGAGCAGGTTCCACAGGTGCCGGCCGGCGACCGGCACGTACCGGTAGAGCGCGTTGGCGCTCGCTGTGACCTCCCGCTCGCGGTCCAGGTTCTCGGTCGTGATGAGCTGACGAAAGGTCAGGCGGCCTTCGAGCGGGCGGATTGCCCCGCGATGATCGAGGACGCGTTCGATAAGCCCCTCGGCGGCGCCGTGCCCGCCGATCCGGATCTCCTCCGGCGCCGGCGCGGGCTGCGCGCCCGATCGGGCGGGGACGGCTGCCGCGAGGAGCGCAAAGAAAGCCGCGCCCAAGGTGGCCGCTGCGCGCATCGCAGCTGCAGTTTAGGTCCCTTCCCCCCTTCCCCGAGTGGCGGCATGAGCGCCGGGTAGGGTTCCCGCCATGGCGTTCGCGGGCCTCGACTGGGCGGTCTTTCTGGCCTACCTGCTGGCCTCGCTCGGGATCGGGCTGGCGGCGGCCCGACGCGCCGGGACGGGCAGCGGGGCGTTCTTCCTCGCCGGGCGGCGCCTGCCGTGGTGGCTTCTCGGCACGTCGATGGTGGCGACGACATTCTCCACCGACACCCCGAACCTGGTGGCCGAGCTGGTGCGGCAGAACGGCATCGCCGCGAACTGGACCTGGTGGGCTTTCTGCCTGACCGGGATGCTGACGGTGTTCGTGTTCGCTCCGCTCTGGCGGCGGAGCGGCCTTCGGACCGATCTCGGGTTCTACGAACTTCGCTACGCGGGGAAACCGGCGGCGTTCCTGCGCGGATTCCGAGCCGTCTATCTCGGGGTCTTCTTCAACTGCGTAGTGATCGCCACCGTCACTCTGGCTGGCGCCAAGATCGGCGGCGTCCTCTTCGGTCTGGAGAAGGGCGCCGCGATCCTTGCCGCCGGCGCCCTCGCCGCCGCCTACGCCGTGGTGGCGGGCTTCTTCGGCGTCGTCGTCACCGACCTGCTCCAGTTCGTGGTCTCCATGGCCGGGGCGGTGGTCGCAGCGGTCTGGGCCCTTGACCACCCGGCGGTGGGCGGCCTCGCGGGCCTGACCGAGGCGCTCCCGGACCGTCTTGCCTTTGTCCCTCCCACTGGCTCCGAGGCGTTCGTCGCTCTCTTCGTGGTCCCGCTCGCGCTGCAGTGGTGGAGCGTCTGGTATCCGGGTGCGGAGCCCGGCGGCGGCGGTTACATCGCCCAGCGCATGCTCGCGGCGCGGAGCGAAGGGGACGCGCTTCGGGGAGCCCTCTGGTTCAACATCGCCCACTACGCGCTGCGGCCCTGGCCGTGGATTCTGGTCGCGCTCGCCTCCATCGCCGTCTATCCCGACGTTGGCGCGCTCCAGGCCGCCCTCCCCGATCTCGACCCCACCCTGGTCGGCGACGACCTTGCCTATCCGCTCATGCTGCGCCTCCTTCCGGCGGGGCTGCTCGGCCTCGCTGCGGCTTCGCTGGCCGGGGCCTACATGTCCACGGTGGACACCCACCTGAACTGGGGCGCCTCGTACGTGGTCGAGGATGTCTGGCGGCGGTTCGTGCGCCCGGATGCCTCCGCCCGCAGTCTGGTCGCCGCCGGCCGCATCGCCACCGTGCTGCTCATGGCGGCGGCCGGGGGCCTCACCCTCGCCCTCGACACGGCGCGGGGCGGCTTCGGGCTGCTCCTCCAGATTGGCGCCGGGACCGGACCGCTGTTTCTCGCCCGCTGGCTCTGGTGGCGGATCAACGCCTGGAGCGAGATCGCGGCGATGGCCGGCTCGCTGCTCACAGCCATGGCCCTGCCCCTGGTCGGCGTGTCGCCCGGGTCCCCGCGCGGCCTCCTGACCGGGCTCGCCGCCACGACCGCGATGTGGCTGGCGGTGACCCTGCTGACCCGCCCGGAGCCGGCGCCGGCTCTCGACCGGTTCGTGCGGAAGACCCGGCCGCCGCGCGCCGGCTGGCAGGCGGCATATCACCGCACCGGGGTGGCCGCCCGCCCCTCGCTCCGCTTCTTCCTCGCGTGGCCGGTGGCCTGTGTGATGGTCTATGCGGTGCTCTTCGGAACCGGCTCCGTGCTCTTCGGACGCGGGGGCGCCGCCGTCGCGGGGTGGGCCGGGTTGGCCGCCGTTGCCGCAGCTGTCCTGATTCTGCTGATGCGGGGGCGCATTGGAGCATCCGCCGCGGCGGATCCCCGCTGATCGCCGGTTCGGCTGCCCGCCTGCAGGCCGGCGAGGACGCCGGCGCTCCATGGGGGCCGGCGGTCGAGAGGTCAGGGGGCGCCATTTCTGGAACGCCGGTGT
>JAAXGQ010000068.1:0-6809 GCA_012271265.1 Vicinamibacteraceae bacterium | reverse complement strand
GGTGTCCTCACCGGCCACCGCCGGAGGCGGGCATGGTGCGTGGGGCTCCCGGCCCACGGTGGATCGGCACGTCGGCGCGGTCGGCAGGAGACTGCGGTTCGGCGCAGGCCGGCGAGGACGCCGGCGCTCCATGGGGGCGGGCGCTGCAGGCGTCAGGGCGCTCCGTGGGGCCCGGCGATCGAGAGGTCAGGGGGCGCCACTTCTGGAGCACCGGTGTCCTCACCGGCCACCGCCGGAGGCGGGCATGGTGCGTGGGCCTCCCGGCCCACGGTGGATCGGCACGTCGGCGCGGTCGGCAGGAGACTGCGGTTCGGCGCAGGCCGGCGAGGACGCCGGCGCTCCATGGGGCTGGCGCTCGAAAACCCTGCCGGGACGCGTGGCGGCGCGGTCGGCAGGAGACTGCGGTTCGGCGCAGGCCGGCGAGGACGTCGGCGCTCCGAGGCAATCGGGTCAGCGCCGCCGCCGTCCCCGACGCACGGTGTCGCGATCGATAAGCCGCACCCCGATCTCCAGTTCCTCTTCTTCCCGCCAGATGAGCAGGTCCACCTCATCACCCACCCGGTAGTCGGTCTCGAGGAGCAGCATCAGCTCCCGCTCGCTCGTAACGGGTCGCCCGTCCACCGCGAGCAGGTAGTCCCCGCCGTAGCGGATCCGATAGTTTCCGAGCCGCCCGACCTGCCCCGCTCCGCGCAGTCCGGCCCGGTCCGCCGGACCCCCGCGCGCCACGGCGCGGATCATGAGCCCTCCGTCTCGGGGGGCCGGGATCCCTGCCCGGCGGAAGGCCTGCGCGAACCGGGGGGGAACCTCCTGGAGGGCGATCGCCAGGTGGGGATGGGGATAGCGTCCGTTCGCGATCAGCTCGGGCACCACGCGCTTCAATGTGGACGACGGGATGGCGTAGCCGATGCCCGCCGAGGTTCCCGTCGGCGACACGATCGCGCTGTTCACGCCCACGACCAGGCCGTCGAGATCGAGGAGCGGTCCACCGGAGTTGCCACGGTTGATCGCCGCGTCGGTCTGGATGATCTCCCCGATGAAGCTGCGGTCCGGGCTGTCGATGACCCGTCCCAGCCCGCTTACCACCCCGGTCGTCAGTGTCTGGTCGAGCCCGAACGGATGCCCGATGGCCACCACGAAGCGGCCTACCTCCAGTTGGTCCGAGTCGCCGAGCACGAGCGGCCGGGGTCCTCCGTCGCCCGGTGAGGCCCGGATCACCGCGAGGTCATTCGTGGGGTCCGCTCCGACCAGGCGGGCTTCCCGCACCTCGCCGTCGGCGAACGTCACCTGGAGCTGGTCGGCCCCCTCGACCACGTGGAAATTGGTGACGATGTGCCCCTCGTTGTCGTAGAGGAATCCCGATCCGGTCCCCTGCTGGGTGATCGGTCCGCGCAGCCACTCGTAGCCCTGGTGTTCGGCGGTGATGTTGACGACCGCCGGGCTCGCCGTTCGGTACACCGCCGCCACGCGGCGTTCGAGCTCGATCTGGCCGGACGCCGGCGCAGCCAGCAGCGCCGCAGCACTCAGCAGGGCTCCGGTCCGGCAGGTTGCGATGCGGGTTCGCTCCGGATGTTTCATGGTTGCGAAAAGAGTCTTTCGCAAGACCCGGACCCCGGTCCCGCTGCTATATTTCCGATCATGAAATCCAGTCTCAACATGGGCGGTCAACCCGCCCCCCCTGTCGTTCCTCCTCCGGTACGCCGCTTCGGGGGAGTGCTGCTCGGCGCCGCCCTGCTGATGGGGTGCGGCGGGGTGCCCGAACCCGACACCCTGACCATCTATTGCGGTCGCGGCGAGTCCCTCGTTGGGCCGGTCGTGGAAGCCTTCGAAGCGGAGACCGGGATCGCGGTGGAGATCCGCTACGGCGGCACTGCGGACATGGCCGCCCAGATTCTCGAGGAAGGAGACGCCAGTCCGGCCGATGTCTACTACGGACAGGATGCCGGCGCTCTCGGTCAGCTTGCGCTGGAAGGACGGCTGCGTCCGCTTCCCGATTCCATTCTCGAGCGCGTGGACGGGCGCTTCCGCGACCCCGGGGGGCGCTGGGTGGGAACGACCGGTCGGGCACGGGTCTTCGTCTACAACACCGAGCTGGTGGATCCTGCCGACCTGCCCGCCACGATCCACGGCCTCACCGACCCGCGCTGGAAGGGCCGCCTCGGCTGGGCCCCCACGAATGGCTCCTTCCAGGCCTTCGTCACCGCGATCCGGGTTCTCGAAGGCGAGGAGGCCGCCCGCGACTGGCTCGTCGGCATGCTGGCCAACGAGCCGGTCGCCTACCCGAACAACACGTCGATCTACCAGGCCGCGGCCGACGGCGAGATCGAGGTGGCTCTTTCGAATCACTACTACCTGTTCCGTTTTCTCGTCCAGCACGGTGACGGATTCAGCGCCCGCAGCATGCATTCCGACGCCGGCGGGCCGGGCAGCCTCATCAACATCTCCGGGGGCGGCGTCGTGGATACGGCCGGAAATCCCGAAGCCGCGGAACGCTTTCTCTCCTACCTCCTGACCGACGCGGTCCAGGAACGCTTCTCGCGAGAGACCTTCGAGTATCCGCTCGTCCCGGGCATCGCCACGGATCCAGCGGTGACCCCGCTGGAGGAAATCAACCCTCCCGACCTCGACCTGGGTGTTCTCGGCGACCTGCGGGGAACCCTGGACCTTCTCCGGGACGTGGGGGCGATCTAGCCAACCGGCAGCCGGCGCCGCGCCGCCTTTCCGGCGATCGGTCGGGGCGCGGCGCCTCTGGTTCGCAGGCGAAGCGGGTGATGAGCCGGGACCCCACGATCCCTCCTCGTCCGGGGCCGCGCCTTCTCCGGGGCGCCGGTCTGGTGGTCGGGGCCGTCTGCCTCCTCCCCCTCCTCTACCTCGCCGTGCGGGCGGTCGCCGGAGGTGGACTTGCCGAGGTGCTCCTCCGCGAGCGCAGCCTCGGAGTCGCCGGCCGGACTTTCCTGCTCGCCGGCGCGGTGGCCGCTGCTTCGGCGGGGCTGGGGCTGCCGCTGGCATGGTTGACTTCCCGCACCGACCTTCCGGCCCGGCGGTTCCTCACCGGCCTTCTGGCGCTGCCGCTCGCGGTCCCGTCCTACGTGGCGGGCTTTGCCGCGGCGACCGCGCTGGGCCCGCGCGGACTGCTCTACCGGCTGCTCGAACCGGTCACCGGATGGGAGCGGCTGCCGGAGATCTACGGTTTTCCCGGGGCCTTCCTGGTGCTGGCCAGCCTCAATTACCCCTATGTGTTCCTCGCGGCCCGGGCGCGGTTCGCCCGGCTGGACGGATCGCTCCCCGACGCGGCGCGGGTGCTCGGCGCCGGCCGCTGGCGCCGATTCTCCCGAGTGACCCTGCCGCTCATGGGCGGAGCGCTCCTTTCGGGAAGTCTTCTCGCGGCGCTCTACACCCTGAGCGACTTCGGGGCCGTCTCGCTGATGCGTTACGAGACCTTCACCTGGGCCATCTACAACGCCTACCGAGGTTCGCTGGACCGTCACACCGCCGCGGGGCTGGCCCTCCTGCTGGTGCTGGCGGCCCTCCTGGTGCTGGCCCTGGCCCGGCGATTCGAGAGGGCCCATGCTCCGGCCGCCTTCGGGAGCGCACGGGCCCGCCCACTCCGTCCGCACCGACTGGGGCGATGGCGCTGGCCGGCAGTCTTCGGCTGCCTGCTGGTTCTCGCGCCGGCGCTCCTGTTGCCCGTCTCGGTGTGCCTCTTCTGGCTGTTTCAGGCGCCCGCCGGTGCGGGCGTTGGCCTCGCGTCGGCTCTTCTCCGCACCGGGCTCGCTTCCGGGACCGCGGCAGCGGTGACCGTCGCCCTGGCGATTCCGGTGGCCTTTCTGGCGGTGCGTTTCCCCTCCCGAGGCAGCGCCGCCCTGAAGGTCGCCGTGCACATCGGCTTCGGGCTTCCCGGGCTGGTGGTTGGACTCTCCCTGGTGTACTTCTCGGTGCAGTTGGCCCCGTTCGTCTACCAGACCCTGGGCCTTCTGATCTTCGCCTACGCGCTCCACGCGCTGCCGCAGGCCGTGGCGCCGCTCGAGGGAACGCTGGCGCCGATCAGCCCCCGAATCGATGACGCGGCGCGCACCCTGGGAGCCGGCTGGATCCGCCGGCACCTTGCGATCACCCTCCCCCTGCTGCGCCCGGGACTCGCCGCGGGAGCCGCCCTGGTGTTCCTGACCTGTGTCAAGGAGTTGCCCGCCACCCTGATGCTGGCCCCGACCGGATTCCGCACCCTCGCCACGACCGTGTGGAACGCCGCGGAGAACGTCGAGCTTGGTCGCGCGGCCGCAGCTTCGCTCCTTCTGCTCTTCAGTTCCGGGGTGGTGCTGGTTGCGGTTCTGCGGGCGTCGGGGCCGCTGCCGGCCCGCTCCGGGTGATGGGCGGCGAACCATGAGCAGCGGTGCGCGCAGGGCGGCGCTGTTGCTGGAGGGCGTCACCAAGCGCTTTCCTTCTCCCGGGACCGGCGGGCCGGTCCGGACCGTTCTGGACGGGGTCGACCTGGAAGTGAGGCAGGGGACCTGCACCGCGGTCCTCGGGCCGAGCGGCGGGGGCAAGACGACGCTCCTTCGCATCGTCGCCGGACTCGAGACCCCGGACGCCGGCCGGATTCGCCTGGCCGGCGGGGAGGTGAACGGACCGGGCGTTTTCGTGCCGCCGGAGCGGCGCCGGGTCGGCTTCGTCTTCCAGGACTACGCACTCTTTCCCCATCTCACCGCACGGGAGAACGCGGCTTTCGGCGTGCCGGGCCCCACCGGCCGAACCCGTGCCCGGGAGGCGCTCCGCCTCGTCGGGCTCGAAGACGTGGGCGGCCACCGGCCGCATGAGCTCTCCGGCGGCGAGCAGCAGCGGGTCGCGCTCGCGCGGGCGCTGGCGCCGCAGCCGGCTCTCGTCCTGCTCGACGAACCGTTCTCGAACCTCGACGCCGCGCTGCGCGCGGGAGTCCGCGAAGAAGTCGCTCGGATCCTCTCTCGCCTGGACATGACGGCGGTGCTGGTGACCCACGACCGGGAGGAAGCGTTCCTCCTCGCCGACCGGGTCGTGCTGCTCCTCGGCGGGCGGGTGGTGCGCGCCGGGGCGCCCGAGGACCTGGCCCGGGATCCGGGCAGCCGCGCCGCCGCCCGGTTTCTGGGCGAGACGAACCTCCTTCCGGCGGAGAGCGACGGAAAGCGGGCGGTGTCCGAGATCGGTCCGGTCGAACTCCTGGCCCCCTGGACCGGCGGGGCCCCTCCCACCGGCCGGGTCGAGGTCCTGCTGCCGGTCGACGGACTCCTTGTCGAGCCGTTCGCGGAGGAACGCCCGGGACCGTCCGCGGCGCCTCCGCTGGCGAAGCTGGTGCGCGCCGCCTTCCACGGCGCTTTCCAGCTCCTCGAGGCGCGCCTTCCCTCGGGCCGGATTCTCAAGGTGCGGTCACCGGCCCGTGAGCTCTGGCAGGGGCTCCTCAGTCCGGGTCAGTCGGTCCGTATCCGGCCCGCCGGCCCAGCGCCGGCCTATCCCCGCGGCGACCCGGATGCGGACTGACCGTCGTTTCCCGTACGCTTTCGGCATGATGGTTGGACCTGCTGCGCGACGTCACGACTCCCGGATCGGGGCCGGCCGGGCCCTCGGTGTGGCCGCCATCCTGGCGCTCGGGCTCCCGGGGTGGAGTTGCGGTCCCCCCGGCGACCACCCCTGGAATGCGCTCGACGCAGAGCGGCCCATCGCGGCGGCCGACAGCGTCTTCATCGAGGAACTCACCTGGATGGAAGTGCGGGACCGCATCGCTGGCGGCGCCACCACCGCGATCGTGGCGACCGGGGGCATCGAGCAGAACGGCCCCTACGTGGTCACCGGAAAGCACAATCTGGTGCTCCGGGGCACCACCGAAGCGATCGCCCGCCGGCTCGGCAACGCCCTCGTGGCCCCGATCATCAAGCTGGTGCCGGAGGGAGCGCACGACCCCCCGACCGGTCACATGCGCTTCCCCGGGACGTTCAGCCTCAGCCAGGAGACATTCGAGATGGTTCTCTGGGACGTGGCGCGGAGCCTCGCGGTGAGCGGTTTCACCGATGTGATGCTGATCGGCGACAGCGGCGGGAATCAGCGCGGCATGGGGGCCGTGGCGGAACGGTGGAATGCCGGGCCGCCGCACGCGGGAACCCGCCTCCATCACATCCCCGAGTACTACACGGAAGATCTCTGGAGCTACGAGCAGCTCAAGGAGCTCGGCGTGGAGCAGCAACCCGACGTCCAGTCCGCATCACGGGCCGGCATTCACGACGACTACCACTACGATGCGATCATCGCGACCGTGGATCCCGGCGCGATCCGCACGCGGGAACGGCGGGCTGCCGGGCTCTTCGAGATCAATGGGGTTTCGCTCGACCCGCTGGATCGGACGATCGCTCACGGCGAAGCGCTCGTCGCCCGCCGGGCCGAAATCACGATCGAGGCGTTTCGGACTTCGCTCGCCCGCTGAGCGGCCTCCGCGGCTCCCCCGGGCACGCCCGGACGTATCGCGCGCCAGTTCTGGAGCGCCGGCGTCCTCGCCGGCCACCGCCGGAGGCGGGCATGGTGGGTGGGCCTCCTGGCCCCCGTCCTTCGGCACGGGGTGACGCTGTTGGCCGGAGACTGGCTAAGGGACGGAGGGTGGGGTGCAGGCCGGCGAGGACGCCGGCGCTCCATGGGGCCGGCGCTCCATGGGGCCGGCGTTCCATACGTCAGGGCGCGCCAGTTTGGAGCGCCGGCGTCCTCGCCGGCCACCGCCGGAGGCGGACACTGCCCTCGAGGTTCTCGCCGTGCACCCGGGCGACCGTCAGATGGCTAGGAGCCTGCGCCGCGGGACA
>JAAXGQ010000067.1 GCA_012271265.1 Vicinamibacteraceae bacterium | reverse complement strand
CCGCCATGCTCCGATGATGCTGACGACCGACATCGCGCTGAAGGTGGACCCGATCTACCGCGACATCACCTCGCGCTGGCTCGAGAATCTGGAGGAGTTCGAGGACGCCTTCGCCCGAGCCTGGTTCAAGCTGACGCACCGCGACCTGGGTCCGACCTCCCGCTACCTCGGTCACCTGGTTCCGGACCGGACCTTCGTCTGGCAGGACCCGGTTCCGGCGGTGGATCACCTCCTGGTCACCGCCGCGGACGTGGCCGGGCTGAAGGCTGCGATTCTCGGCTCCGGGCTCTCGACGGCGGAGCTGGTGCGCACGGCCTGGGCCTCGGCTTCGACCTACCGCGAGACGGACATGCGCGGCGGCGCCAACGGGGCGCGCCTCCGTCTGGATCCCCAGATCGACTGGGAGGTCAATGACCGGGCCGAGATCGAGCGGGTGCTCGGCGTACTGGAGGGCATCCGGAACGACTTCAACGACGCGCAGTCGACCGGCCGGCGGGTTTCCCGGGCGGACCTGATCGTCCTGGGAGGCGCCGCCGCGATCGAGCGGGCCGCAGCGGCCGGCGGCACAGCTGTGAAGACGCCGTTCGTGCCGGGGCGGACCGACGCGACGCAGGAAATGACCGACGCGGCGTCGGTGGATCTCCTCGAGCCGATGGCGGACGGATTCCGAAACTACTACGGCAGCGGCAACCGGCGCACGCCGCCGGAGGTGCTGGTGGAGAAGGCCGCGCTGCTGAAGCTCTCCATCCCGGAGATGACTGTCCTTGTCGGCGGCATGCGGGCGCTGGGAGCCAACGCGGGGGGCTCGGCGCACGGCGTGTTCACCGATCGGCCGGGGACCCTCAGCAACGACTTCTTCGTCAACCTGACGGACATGGGGACCACCTGGAGCAAGTCGTCCACCGAGGGCATCTACGAGGGCCGGGACCGGGGGACCGGGGAGATGAAGTGGACGGCGACCTCCGTGGACCTCATCTTCGGCTCCAACTCCGAGCTCCGCGCGGTGGCCGAGCACTACGCCGCCGACGACGCCGGCGAGGCGTTCGTCCACGACTTCGTGAAGGCCTGGACCAAGGTCATGACCCTCGACCGCTACGACGCCCGATAGGGCGCCGACCCAATCCGTTTCCTCCGGGAATCAGGACAGTACGACGGGGCGGCTCTTCGGACAGGGACGCCGCCCGGAAGGAGAAAGAACCATGCGTCACCCTGCGTTCCTAATCCCGGCCGCCCTCGCGACCCTGTTGGGCGCCCGGGCTCTTCCCGCCGAGGAGACGCCCGCGGTCCACGAGTCCTTCCGCGCCGAGATCTCCCTGAAGCGGGCCGGCGGCCCCCGAATCTCTCCCGACGGCGCGTGGATCGCGTACTCGGTGACCTCGGCCGACTGGGAGGCCAACCGCTTCGATCAGGAAATCTGGCTCGTGGGGCCGCGCAGCGCACCCTTTCCGCTCACGCGTACCGAGGGCGGGAGCAGCACCGGACACCGTTGGGCGCCGGACGGAAGCCTCGTCGGGTTCCTCGCGGATCGGGGTGACCGGAGGCAGATTCACCTGATCCCGCCAGACGGCGGCGAGGCCTGGGCGCTTACCTCCACGGAAGGGGAGATCGGTTCGTTCCGCTTTTCGCCGGACGGCGGCCGCATCGCGTTCGCGGCAACCGATCCGGAACCGGAGGCGTTGAAGGAGCGCCACGAGCGCTACGGGGACTTCGACTTCGAAGACCGGGACTTCCGCATGTCCCATCTCTGGGTGATCCCGGTGCGCGAAGGAGCCGCACCGCGCCGGTTGACCGGGGGAGACGGCTTCAGCGTCGGGTCCTTTTCCTGGTCGCCCGACGGCCGGGAGATCGCATTCGAGCACCGCCCCACCCCCCAGGTCGACTCTTTCCGGCTGGGCGATGTCTCCGTCGTCGACGTCGCCTCGGGGACGGTCCGTCCGCTCGCCGCCGGGCCCGGTCGGGAGGGCGGACCGATGTGGTCACCGGACGGGCGGCACGTTCTTGTTTCCACGTCGGCCGAGGCCAGCCCGTACTACGGGAACACCGAGCTGGCGCTGATCCCCAGAGAAGGAGGAAGCGCGCACATCCTGACGGGCGGTTTCGACGAGAATCCGTCCCCGGTCCGGTGGACGCCGCGGGGCGTCTTCTTTCTCGCGTCCCAACGCACGGCGCGGAAACTCTTGCTGCTCGACCCGGACTCCGGCGAGGTGACTCCGGTTCTCGATACCCCGGAGATGATCGCCGCCGCGGACACCTCGCGGGACGGTTCCGTGATCGCCACGGTCGGCGCGGATCGGACCAGCCTGGCCGAGGTCTTCCGCTACCGCGAGGGCGCGGACGCCCCCCGGCGCCTCACCGACATGACCGCCCAGCTCGCGGACTGGGGGGATCTCGGGAGTCGCGAGCTGGTTCGCTGGAACAGCGAGGACGGCGTCGAGATCGAAGGCGTGCTCATGAAACCGCCCGGATGGCAGCCGGGCCGCGCGGCTCCGCTGTTCGTGGTCATCCACGGGGGACCCACCGGCACATCCCGACCGCAGCTCGTGGGCCGTTCGGTCTACCCGGTCCTCGAGTGGCTGCAACAGGGAGCGCTGGTCCTGTTGCCGAACTACCGGGGCTCGGCCGGTTACGGAGCCCGGTTTCGCGCGCTGAACGTGCGCAATCTGGGCGTCGGCGACGCCTGGGACGTGAATTCCGGGGTCGAGGCCCTGGTGTCCCGGGGTCTGGTCGACCCGGACCGGGTCGCCGCCATGGGCTGGAGCCAGGGCGGCTACATCTCCGCCTTCCTGGCCACCACGAGCGATCGCTATCGGGCGATCTCGGTCGGCGCCGGGATCTCGAACTGGGTGACCTACTACGTCAACACCGACATTCACGGCTTCACCCGCGAGTATCTGAAGGCCAACCCCTGGGATGATCCCGGGATCTACGCCCGCACCTCTCCCATGACCACGATCCGGAGCGCGAGGACTCCGACCCTGATCCAGCATGGCGAGTTCGATGCCCGCGTCCCCACCCCGAACGCCTACGAGCTCTACCAGGGCCTCTCGGACGTGGGCGTCGAGACCAGCCTGGTGATTTACCGGGGCTTCGGTCACGGGATCAACAAACCGCGCGAGCGCCTCGCGGCGATGGCGCACAACTGGGAGTGGTTCGCGCGCCATCTCCCCGCCGGGGCCGATTCCGGCCCGACCAGCCCGTGAACGCCAGACAGTCAGGGTCGAGGGATGGAAGCGCCGACGGCGCCTCTTCCCTTCCAGCCGGTCCCTGCCGAGACGCCGAAGTGAAACCGACGCCCGCCCTCGGCTCCCATGGGTCGGAACGGGGCGGCTGCCGCCCCGCCATCAGCGGTTCTGCATCTGGAGAGACTCTCATGCACCATCGGAAACCGGGGAGATGCTCCGCTCGCCTTGCCACGTTCGGGCTGCTGGCATGGCTGAGCGCCCTCGGAAGCCCGGCCACGGCCGCCGCGCAGGCGAACGTCGACCCGTCGCGCGAGGAGGTCTGGCTGGGCGACAACTTCGCGGTGAGCTACGCGGCGCGGGTGGAGGGCGACTGGCTCATCGTGGATGTGTGGCATGAGCCGGGTTGGCACACCTACGCCATGGACAACGTGCTGCGCGCGCGAGAGGTGACGGGAAAAGCCCGGCCGGACACCGAACTGCCGACGCGGATCACGCCCTCGCCCGGGATCGAACTGGCCGCGCCGTGGCGGCAGACGGACCCCACCGAGCTCTCGCAACCCGACCTCCACTGGTTCACCTGGGGCTTCGAGAACCGCTCGTTCTTCGCGGCGCGCGTGCTGCGCGCGGATCCCGGGGGCTGGATCGAGGTGGATGCACAGGCATGCACCGATCAGTTGTGCGCGATGGTGGACGAGCTGCGCGTCCCGGTGCGGCGGAGCGGCGCGCGTTCCGTGGATCCCGACTCCCTCGCCGTGGTGCGCGGCGCGGAAGACGAATAGGGGCAGAATGACCGTCATGCGACAACCTGAACCGGGGCGCCGCTCCGGCGCCCTGCTCCTCGCCGCTGCCGGCCTGTGCGTCGGCCTGAGTCTTCCGGGAGATGCGGCGGCTGGAATTCAGCCGCCCGAGGACGACACCCTCGAATGGCTCGGCAACTACCAGCAGGCGCTGGCGCGGGCAAAGGAAACGGGACGGCCACTCCTGGTCGAGTTCCGCTGCCAGCCCTGAATCACCGGCCGACGATTCGACGCACAGGTTGTGCGTTCTCCGCGGGATTCCGAGAGGGGACGTCTGCTCGAACACTTCGTCCGCGCCCGGATCACGAACATGCACCGGATCGATGTCGGCCTCTACGATTTCGACTGGCACCACTCGATCTACTTCTTCATCGTCAGCCCGGACGAACAGATCTACCTGCGCTACGGCGGGCGTGACGCGGCCTCCGCGGACTCCTACCTGGACCTCGACAGCTTCGCCCTCGCGCTCCGGGCCGGCCTCGAGGAGCACGAACGCTGGCTCGCCGGCGAGCTGCCGGAGCGTCCACGGCCATCGCCGTTCTTCGCCGGCGACCTGGATCGCTTGCGCGAGCAGCAACTGCAGCGGGGGCGCTGCGTCGAATGCCACATGATCGGGGACTACCGGGCGGCCGCGCGAGAGCGGGAGGGAACCCTGGACAAGCGGCAGGAAATGTTCCGCTCGCCGGACATTCGGAAGCTCGGGATCCACCTCGATGTGCCTCGGGGCCTCGTGGTCGAGCGCGTCGAGGGCGCGGCCGGGGCCGCCGGACTGCTGCCCGGCGACGCCATCGTGAGCTTCGGCGGACGACGGATCCTGACCTTCGGGGACCTGCTCTACGTGCACGACGGCCTGGATCGGAACGCGGCGCACCTCCCCCTGACCGTCGAGCGGGCCGCGGTCGGGCCGGTGGATCTCCAGATCCACTTGCCGCCGATGTGGTGGGTCTCGGACATCGCCCACCGGTTCTGGTCGATCGATCCCCAGATCCATCTGACCACGGCGCCGCTCGACGAGGCACGGAAGCGGGACCTGGGCTTCGCTCCCGATGGCTTCGCCTGCGAAGTCACCCGGGTCAGCCCCCGCGCCGGGGTGCTCCAGCTGCATGACCTCCAGCCCGGCGACGTCATCTACGCGGTGGACGGGGTGGAGGCGGACCCGCTGGTCTCGGACTGTCTCGTCTATCTGCGGCTGCATGTCTCCGCCGGGGCCGAGGTGGACCTCGGCGTGTTCCGGGACGGAGTCCGGGCGCCGATCACCGTCCGCACCCAGCGCCAGCGCTTCCGCAAGCTCGGGACTCCCTGAACGGAGCAGCCTTCAGGCCGCGTTCATGCGACGCGCGCTCGTGACCGGAGCCAATCGCGGCATCGGTCTCGCAATCGCCAGCGGGCTCGTGGGCCGGGGCCACGAGGTTCTGCTGGGCGCCCGGGACCGCCGGGCCGGGGTGAACGCCGCTCGCCGCATCGGCGCTGTCGCGCTGCGGGTGGACGCCGGGCGGGGCCGGTGGATGTCCTGGTCAACAACGCCGGCGTTTTCGGGTCCGGCGGGCCGGCCGCCAGGTCAGCTCAGGGGGAGTCCCTGGCAGCGACATGGACGTGGAGGTCCGGGACGCGGATGGGGTCCCGGAGGCGCAGGCTCCAGCGGCGGGCTCCGCTCACCCCGCCGGGAAGCAGGATCCGGCCGCTGCCGAGCGCGGCGTCGTAGACGAAGCGGGCGCCGCGGCCGCGCTCGCCGTTGTCGGCGTTCAGCACCTCGGGGGCCAGGTCGGCGAAGACATCGCCCATGCCGCTCCCGAAGTCGCGCAGCTCGACCTCGATCGGTCCGTGGATGGGCGCCGCCGAGATGTTCTCCAGGCGGATCCGCAGATCGAGCACCCCGGTCTCCGCGTCGTAGCTGCCGGGGTCGTTCACGAGGGCGATCTTCGCCGTGACGTCCACCGGTTCGCCGCCGCCCGCCGACGCGGCCGACGGAGCCGGGGCATCCACGACGCGGACCCGGGCGGTGTGGATCTGGTAGGCCTGCCCCCGGGCATCCGCCCAGACCGGATGGAAGTCTCCCTCCGGGGTCGTCGTCAGGCCCATGTAATCGCCGCCGCTGAGGTAGCGCGACGCCGGAGACAGGAGGGCCACCCGCAGCTCCCCGGTGGTCCCGGTGAAGGTCGTCGGGTTCGCGACCAGATTCCCGGCCGCAAGGGGGCGCGAGACCTCGCTCGACACCGGCTGGGGCGGCGTGAAGGTCTCACCCCCGTCGAAGGAGGCGGCGAAGACCTGGTGGAAGTCGAGGTTGGAAGACGTGCCCCGGGTGTCGTACCAGGTCAACCCCAGCACTCCGTCGCGGTTCACCGCCACCGCCGGCTGAAACTGCCGCGAGCCCTCCGGCGCGCCGGGCGACACCGGCTTCGGGTCGGTCCAGCTGTCGCCGCGGTCGTCGGTCCAGGTGATCACCACGCGGGGCGGACCGGCGCCGAAGTCTGGCCAGACCGCGTAGACGCGGTCGCGGAACCGCTCGCTGCGATCAATGGCATAGAGCACCCACGCTCCGAGCCGGAACCGTTCCTCCCCGGTGCGTGACGCACGGATCTCGTCGCCGGTCATCTTCGCCGGACCGGGCCTGGGCTCGGAGAACGTCACGCCGCCGTCCGTGGACACGACCGTCCAGATCCGGGACCCGGTCCACTCGGCCGTCTGCTCCGGCGTGAACGGGAAGTCGATGAACGGCGCCATCACCGCGCCGTCGTGGAACACCAGCATCGGGTCCACGTTCAGCCCGCGCGTTCCGCCGCCCTCGGCGAACTGCACCGGACCGATCCAGCTCCGGCCGTCGTCCTCGGAACGAAAGACGCCGAGCCGGTAGTCGATCCCCCCGTAGAGGACGGAGACGTAGAGGCGGCCTGCGAACCGCCCGGTGGAATGGTCCGCCGCCAGCATCGGGTGGTCGTAGGACGCCCCCAGGTCCAGGACATCCGCCCAGGTCCTCCCCTCGTCTTCGGAGCGGTAGGTGTGAAGGAAGCCCCGGGTGCGGCCGGTCTCGTCCTCCGCCATGGCCAGCGTCAGGAAGATCGCCGTGCCCGCGCCGCTGAACGCGACCTGCGGATCGGCGCCGCCCACCTCCTGCTGCTCGGGGAAGGCCACGTCGCGCCAGGCGATGCCCCCGTCGTGGCTGACGTAGGCCTTGGTCATCGGGCCGCCGTCGGGCCGGCTGAAGACGATGGCGCCCGCCAGCAGGTTCCTCGGGTTGCGCGGGTTCGCCGCCGCCATGATCTCCACGTGCGGCCGGTCCCCGTCGCGGCTCACCAGGTAGTTCGGCCCGACCATGATCCGGGCCCCCTCCTCCGGCTGGGCGATCAGCGGGGACGGCGCCACCACGAGGAGCAGCAGGAGCCACGCCGGTTGGCGCGAGCGTCGTGACGAAGGGCGGGCGCGCAGCATGGCGGCGAGTATGACGCCGGACCCCTCCCCACCCCCGGGAGCCTGCTCCCCGTCGTCTCCGACGAGAATAGGGAGTGATGTCCATTCTGCTCGCGCGACTCACCCCCCTGCTGCTCGGCGGAATCGTCGCGGCCCAGGCGCAGGATCCGCCGCCGTGGGAGGATCCGGCGGTCTTCGCAGTGAACCGGGAGCCGGCGCGCGCTTCCTTCACCCCGTTTGCGGCCCGCGCGGAAGCCATCGCCGGCGCCGCCGCGCGTTCCTCCCGGCGGATGTCCCTGAACGGGACCTGGCGGTTTCACTTCGCACCCCGGCCCGCTGACCGCCCCCGCACCTTCTTCGAGCCCGGATTCGATGTCTCGGGATGGGACCGGATCCCCGTACCGGCGAACTGGGAACTCGAGGGCTACGGCTACCCGGTCTACCGGGACGAGTCCTACTCGTTCCCCGCCAATCCGCCCTTCATCCCGGCCGACGACAACCCGGTGGGCTCCTACCGCAGGGACTTCGAGCTGCCGGCCGACTGGATCGGCATGGAGGTCTTCCTCCGGTTCGACGGGGTCTACTCGGCCTTTCATGTCTGGGTCAACGGCTCTGCCATCGGCTACAGCGAGGGCAGCCGGACGCCGGCGGAGTTCCGCGTCACCGAGGCGCTTCGAGCCGGACCGAACACGGTGGCGGTCGAGGTCTTCCGCTGGAGCGACGGCAGCTACCTGGAAAGCCAGGATTTCTGGCGGATCAGCGGCATCGACCGGGAGGTCTCGCTTCTGGCCCGGCCGCCGCTCTACGTCCGGGACGTCGCCGCCGACGCGGACTTCGATCCGGCCACCGGGACCGGCGCACTCGACCTGACGGTGACCGCGGCGAACCCCGGCCGGCGCCGGAGCCCCGGACATGTCCTGACCTCGGAAGTGCTCGACCCGGAAGGCCGGCCGGCCTCGCCGCCGCGAACGTTCGATCTCGCGCCGCAGGCAGGCGGTGAAGCCTCCGCCTCGACGCGCTTCGAACTTCCCGACGCGCTTGCCTGGACAGCGGAGACGCCGCACCTCTACCGCCTGGTCCTTACCCTCCGCGACGCGGACGGCGCGGTGACCGAAGCCACCTCGATCCGGGTGGGATTCCGCCGGGTGGAGATCCGGGGCGGGGAGCTGCTGGTGAACGGCCGGGCGATCACGCTCCGGGGCGTCAACCGGCACGAGCACGACCCCGACCGGGGGCACGTGATCGACGAGGCGCTGATGCGGGAGGACCTGCGGCTGATGCGGGAGCTCAACATCAACGCCGTCCGCACCGCGCACTACCCGAACCTCCCCCGCTTCTACGAGCTCACCGACGAGCTCGGCTTCTGGGTGGTGGACGAGGCGAACATCGAGTCGCACGGCATGGGCTTTCTGCCGGAGGCCACGCTGGCGGGCAATCCGGCCTGGCGGGACGCGCACCGCGACCGCGTCGAGCGGATGGTGCTGCGCGACCGGAACCACCCTTCGGTGATCGTCTGGTCGCTCGGGAACGAAGCCGGCGACGGCGCGAACTTCGACGCCGCCTCGGAGTGGCTCCGGGAGACCGATCCTGGCCGCCCGATCCTCTACGAGCCGGCGGGAGAGCGGGACAGCATCGATCTGGTGGCGCCGATGTACGTGCGGCCCTACTGGCTTCGGAACTACGCCGCCTCCCCCTCGGAAAAGCCCTTCCTGCTCGTGGAGTACGCCCACGGCATGGGCAACAGCGTGGGGAACCTGGCGGACTACTGGGCGGTCATCGAGTCGGACCGCAAGCTCATCGGCGGCTTCCTCTGGGACTGGGTGGACCAGGCGCTTCGCACTGAGGACGAGGCGGGGCGCCCCTACTGGGCCTACGGCGGCGACCTGGGGCCGGCGGGCTTCCCCACCGACGGGAACTTCCTGGTCAACGGCCTCGTCTCCGCGGACCGCCGGCCCCACCCCCACGCCCGGGAGGTGAAGAAGGTCTACCAGCCGGTGCGGGTGACGGCGGAGGACCCGGCTTCCGGCGCGATCACGGTCGAAAACCGGCGCGCCTTCCGCGACCTGGCCGACCTGGCCGGATCCTGGGAGATCACCGCCGACGGCGAGCCGTTCGCCTCCGGCCGGCTCCCCGACCTGAACATCCCGGCCCGGAGCGCCGGGACCGTGCAACTCGACCTGCCGGATCCCGGCGCGGCGGCGGCAGGGGCTGAACTGCTGCTCACGGTCCGCTTCGAGACCCGCGCCGCGGGCCCGCTGCTTCCCGCCGGCCACGAAGTCGGGTGGGACCAGCTCCTGCTCCGTCCGGCGGCGCCGACTCGCGTGGCCGTCCCGTCGGGACCGCCGCTCCGTGTGGATGAGACCGACGCGGCCGTGGAGGTCGCCGGCGGCACCGGAACGGCGGCGTTTCGGCTGCGGTTCGACCGGGCGAGCGGGCTGCTCGATGAATTCGAAGCCGGCGGAGAAGAGCTGCTGCGCGCCGGTCCGGTCCCCAACTTCTGGCGGGCGCCCACCGACAACGACTACGGCAACGGGTTCCCGGTCCGCGCCGGGGTCTGGAGGCTCGCCGGGCGCGCTCCCTTCCGCGCGCTCGAAGAAATCATCGTGGAGCGCGATGCGGAGGACGGCCGGGTCACCGTGACAAGCCGCTTCGCCCTCCGGTCGGTCGGGGCCCGGCTCGACCTGACCCACGAGATCTTCCCGGACGGCGCGCTGGCAGTGGAATCGCAGCTCCACGAGGTGGACGAGGACCTGCCGGTCCTTCCCCGTTTCGGGACGCTCTTCACCCTGCCCGGCCGTTTCCGGAACGTGAGCTGGTACGGCAGGGGCCCCCACGAGAACTACTGGGACCGGCGCACCGGAGCCGCCGTCGGCCGCTACGCGCGCACCGTGTCGGAGATGGCGTGGGCGTACGTCCGGCCGCAGGAGACCGGAACGCGATCCGATGTCCGCTGGGCCGCCGTTACCGACGACGCCGGGCGCGGCCTGGTCGTGGTGGGGCTGCCGACCGTGAGTTTTTCCGCCCTGCCCTACCGAATCTCCGACCTCGACGGCGGCGAGACGAAGACCCGCCGTCACGCGATCGACCTGGTGTCTCGGGACGAGGTCACCCTCAGCGTGGACTACCGGCAGACCGGGGTCGGCGGAGACGATTCCTGGGGAGCGGTCCCGCACCGGGAATACACGCTCTGGCCGCAGCCGCTCAGCACCCGCTTCCTGCTGCGGCCGCTCCAGCCCGGCGAGGATCCGGCCGGGGCAGCCGCCCGTCTTCCCGACGAGGCCGCCGCCGCAGCGGTCCGCCGGCGCTCGCTGGAGCTCGACGACTTCGCCGCCCGCAACCTCGTCCCGCACCTGGCCCGGGGGCTCGCGCCGCAGGTCGCCCCGTCCCAGTCCTCCCCCTACTCGGCGGCGGGCGATGCCGGACTGACCGACGGCGTGCGCGGCTCGGTGGATCGGCGCGGCGGGCACTGGCAGGGCTACCACGCCGAGACGGTCACCATCGAGATCGATCTGGGCGAGGCCCGGCCGGTGAGCGAGGTGAAGGTCTCCTTCCTCCAGCACCCGGCCTCGGGCGTCTACCTGCCCCGGAAGGCCGAGGTCTCGCTTGGCGCGGACGGGACCGGGTTTGCCGCTCCGATCGTCACTCCGGTCTTCGAGCCGCTCGGGGCGGAACCGGCGCCGACGTTCGACCGGCGTCGGGTCCGGATCGCGACGGGAGCGGTGTCGGCCCGATTCGTCCGGATGCGGATTACCGGCCAGGGCCCGGTGCCGCACGACTGGCCCACCGGCCCCGACGGCGCCCGGCGCGAGGGTGAGCTCGCCTGGATCTACCTCGACGAACTCGTCGTTCGCTGAAGCCCGGAGCGCCGCCGCCATGGAGCGCCGGCCCAATGGAGCGCCGGCGTCCCCGCCGGCCTGCGCCGCACCCCCGGCCCCTCAGCCAGTCTCCGTACCGAGCCGCCGTGCGGACCGACCGTGGGCCGGGGGCCACGGACCATGCCCGCCTCCGGC